>CBFHJN010000101.1:0-9924 GCA_965655805.1 Flavobacteriaceae bacterium | reverse complement strand
CTGATTATTTTCAGCAGTTATATGATTGGGCTGTGGCTTTAATTAAAGAAGGAAAGGCTTATATCGATTCGCAATCTAGTGAAGCTATGGCTGAACAAAAAGGAACGCCGACACAACCAGGTGTTGATGGTCCATACCGAAACCGAAGCATCGAAGAAAATCTGGATTTATTCGAGCGCATGAAAGCCGGTGAATTCCCAGAAGGGTCTCATGTGTTGCGTGCTAAAATTGATATGCAACATCCAAATATGCTCATGCGTGATCCGCTAATGTATCGTATTTTAAAGAAATCGCACCACAGAACCGGAAACGATTGGTGTATTTACCCAATGTACGATTGGACACATGGCGAAAGTGATTATATGGAGCAAATATCGCACTCCTTATGTTCGCTTGAATTTAAGCCACATAGAGAGCTTTACGACTGGTTTAAGGAACAAGTCTATAAATATCAACCAGAAGCCTTGCCAATGCTTCCAAAACAGCGTGAATTTGCACGTTTAAACTTAAGTTATACCATAATGAGCAAGCGAAAGTTACTCAAGTTGGTGGAAGAAGGTATTGTTACTGGTTGGGATGATCCGCGAATGCCTACTATTTCAGGTTTGCGTCGTCGAGGTTATACACCAGAATCTATCAGACAATTTATTGACAAAGTGGGTGTGGCCAAACGTGATAACGTGATTGATGTCTCTTTGTTGGAATTCTGTATTCGTGAAGATTTAAATAAAACGGCTCCAAGAGTGATGGCTGTTTTAGATCCTATAAAATTAGTCATTACTAATTACCCTGAAGGTAAAGAAGAATGGTTAGAAGCTGAAAATAATCAAGAAGATGCTAGCGCTGGCTTTAGAAAAGTACCTTTTTCTCGAGAATTGTATATTGAAAAAGATGATTTTAAAGAGGAAGCAAGTAGCAAGTTTTTCCGTTTGACATTAGGTGGTGAAGTGCGTTTGAAAAACGCCTACATCATTAAAGCCGAAAATGCGGTTAAAGATGCTGATGGAAACATAGCTGAAATTCATGCAACCTATTCGGAAGATACTGAAAAAAAGGTGAAAGGAACCTTGCATTGGGTGTCCATAAAACACGCAGTTAAAGCCGAAGTTCGCGAGTATGATAGGTTATTTTTAGATGAAGCTCCCGATAGCCATGCCGATAAAGACTTTATGGAGTTTATTAATCCAGAATCTTTAAAATTAGTTGAGGCTTACGTAGAACCTAGTTTATTAGAAGCTGAAGTAGGAGATAGGTTCCAATTTCAACGTTTGGGTTATTTTAATGTGGATGACGATAGTTCTTCTGAAAAATTAGTGTTTAATAAAACGGTTGGATTACGAGATACTTGGGCAAAGCAAAAACCAAAATCAGATGCTAATCAATCAAGCAAAAAACAGCAGAAACCAGCTAACAGACCAGCTATTGAGCAGATTAAATCATACGGTAAAAAGTATGATAGAATGAAAGATACTGATAGAGAACAAGCCAAAGCCGATATTCAGGAATTGGCGAATCATGTTGAATATAAGGATTTAGAAGCGCTGTTTGGAACATCTGTAAAAAAAGCAGGAACCCGAATTATCACCATGATTACTTTAGGTGTTTTATTAAAAAATGGACTAGAACGAAATCCAGAAATTAATGATTTTATTGCGAAAGCATTGGAAGATAAAAACGATTTGTTGGTAGCTGAAGCAAAAGCACTTTAAACTAAAATTAAATAATACTGAAGGCCTTGAATTATGATATTAGTTCAAGGCTTTTTAATTTTTATAGGGTAAAAGAGAAAATCAGAATTTTAAACTACCTTTAAAAAACTAATTTTTAAATAATTAACTATGGATATTAATTTTCTAGCCATTGCCGTGGCAGCGCTAGTACCTTTGATTGTTGGTTTTATTTGGTACAACCCCAAAACATTTGGAAATGCTTGGATGCGTGAATCAGGTTTAACTACCGAATCTTTAAAAGGTGGAAATATGGCTGTCATTTTTGGTTTAACCTTTATATTTTCATTTTTTATTGCTGTTGTTTTACAATTTTTAACCATTCATCAAACAGGTGCTTTAGGCATGATAGGAGGAGATCCTACTCAAGCTTTACCATCCTACACAGATTTTATGGATGATTACGGTACGGCTTTTCGTACCTTTAAACATGGTGCTTTACATGGATCTATGTCAGGTATTTTATTTGCCTTTCCTCTATTAGCCATCAATGCCTTATTTGAACGTAAAACTTGGAAGTATATTTGGATTAATAGTGGCTATTGGCTCGTCTGTACCACCATTATGGGAGGTATTGTTTGTGCTTGGAACTAATTTGTAATTAATACATAAATTTAAAGACTGATTGCAACAATCAGTCTTTTTTCGTGAAACTTTGATAGAAACAAAACTATTTACCACTTCAAACAATTTACCAGGTGCTTGGGATGCTTTGGTTACACATGATGTTTTTTTACAAACGTCTTATCTAAAAGCGTTAGAAGAATCCTCTCCTAATAATATTTCACTCTATTATTTCGGCTTTTATAAAAATGATGAATTGGTTGGTATTGCTATTATGCAACGTGTGGAATTATATTTGAATGACATGTTCCGTAATGACCAAGATTCCTGTTTTCAAGAACGTTTTAAACATCAAGTATCCAAGATTATAAAAGGCAATATTTTAGTCGTCGGGAATTTAACACATACAGGTCAGCATGGACTTTATTTTAACCTTGACGCCATATCTGAACACGAATTTATGGCAACTTTAATAGAAGCTGTTAACATTCTTAAAAAGAAAATTAAGCGTGTTTTTAAGAAAAAAATTCGTGCTATTTTATTGAAAGATTATTTTTTAACTGACGCTATTCACCTTACCAAAAACACACTAATAGATTCAGGTTTTCATCAATTGGCCGTTCAGCCAAACATGGTTATGCACATACCGAAACATTGGTATAATTTCGACGATTATATAGCCGATTTACATAAAAAATATCGCGATCGGTATAAAACGGCTCGTAAAAAATCCAAGTCAATTATAACTAAAGAATTGGATGAAGCAACTATTTTAAATCAATCCGAAAAACTCTATAAACTATATAAAAACGTATCAAATAACGCCAAGATAAATACCTTCGTTTTACCGGAAAATCATTTTTATACGTTCAAAAAACAATTAGGTGATACGTTTAAAGTTTTTGGATATTATTTACAAAAGGAATTGGTTGGGTTCTACACACTTATCAAAAATAAAAATCAATTAGAAACCTATTTTTTAGGTTACAATTCCAATTTAAATTACAAACATCAATTGTATTTAAATATGTTGTATGATATGGCTGAATTTGGTATTAATAACCAGTTTCAATCTATAGTTTATGCCAGAACGGCTATGGAAATTAAAAGTTCTGTTGGTGCTAAACCTGAAAAAATGGTTATGTACTTAACACATACCAATTGGTTCATGAATACGTTTTTAAAATACATTTTTAAGCTGATGAATCCGTCACAATCTTGGCAAGAACGGCATCCTTTTAAATCGAATTAACAAATAGCTAACAGATATTTCTTTCAGATATCTATAAATTTTAATACCTTTTACAGTCTAAAAATGTAAACAAATATGAAAACTGCAACTGAACTTTTAACCGAAATATCCAAAGTAACCAGACAAATTGAAACGAATTATCCGGAGGTTTATGAACATTTAGATGAAATGCCTATGACTATTCCCGATCAGAACAACCCTAATATTAGTACCAAAGAACTGGAAGATTATCTAGAAAGTTTGAATGATATTATTGAAAAATATAAAGAGGAACATAAAGCCGATTGAAATTAAAATTTGAAGACTTCAACCGTGAAGTTTTAATAGCTATATGTTCCTCTTAAAAAGGAATACAATTACGTTTTAAAGACCTTATTCTTTGTCTTTCTTATTATTTTTCATGGCTTCACCAATTTGATTGCTAGCGGTAAAACTAGCCACCATGTCGTTTAACATATTACTTCCTGCTTGTGGTGAATTAGGGAGTAAAATTAAATTACTATTTGTTTCGCTACCTATAGCTTGTAAAGTATCATAATGTTGTGTTACTACAATTAAAGCCGATGCCTCTTGGCTGTTAATACCTACACGATTTAATACATCAACAGATTCCTCTAAACCACGTGCAATTTCGCGACGCTGGTCTGCAATACCTTGACCTTGAAGACGCTTACTCTCGGCTTCAGCTTTCGCTTTTTCAACAATTAAAATACGTTGCGCATCACCTTCATATTGTGCCGCAGTTTTTTCTCTGTCTGCAGCATTAATACGGTTCATGGCAATTTTTACTTGTGGATCTGGATCAATATCAGTCACCAAAGTTCTGATAATATCAAAACCATAATCCATCATGGCATCGTTTAATTCGGCTTTAACCGCTAATGCAATGTCATCTTTCTTCACAAAAACGTCATCTAAACGCATTTTAGGAACTTCGGCACGTACCACATCGAACACATAGCTTGTTATTTGCTCATGCGGATAATCTAGTTTATAAAATGCATCATACACTTTTTCAGTAATCACTTTGTATTGCACAGAAACTTTCAGCTTTACAAAAACATCATCCAAGGTTTTCGTTTCAATAATAACATCCAACTGCTGAATTTTTAAACTTAAGCGTCCAGCAACACGATCAACCAACGGAATTTTCATTTGTAAACCAGATTGGCGAATGCTTTGAAACTTACCAAAGCGTTCAATAATGGCAGCCGTTTGTTGTTTCACCATAAAAAAGGATGAAAATAATATAAACAGTCCGATAAGTATAAATGGCACAAGTAAAATCATAGTTTTTAGTTTTTGATTAATTAAGGGTTTACTAATTTACGCTATATTTAAATGAATTGAGTTGATTTTAAAAATAAATCTGCTGGTCGTTAATTTTTTCAGTAGGTTTGTTTTAAACAGACACATTATGCAGCATTCAAAATCTCGTTTTCTATTAGTCGCAATTTGTATCAGCTTTGTTACAATAAGTTATGCACAACCTAAAAACTACAAAATTGTAAATGGTATTGGTATTTATGGTGGTATTACGCAATATGATTTATTAACCGATAATTTCACTACCAAACAAGACAATGGTTGGATGGCTGGCGCATCAGCAACAGTTGATTTGCCGCATAAATGGTATAATGTGAGTTACACGATTCAATTAGCTGAAAACCACGTAGGAATTGCTGCAAGACCTATTTTACTTTCTAACGAGGAATTTATAGATTATAAGATTTTTACCGCACAAATTGCTTTATTAATGCACGTGAAAGTGATTGGAAGCTTTTTAACCATTGATCTTGGTCCTATGATTCAATACAATGGCGAATTGGAATTAGATGATATGAACCAAGAAAATTATTTGATAGCCAACTACACCAATTTATTAGCGAAAGACATCAAAGAAATCAATCGGTTTAATATAGATGGTGCCATCGGGTTATCAGCTGGATTTAGCCATTTCAGACTCAAAGCCCAATATATTTACGGATTTTTAAATACCTTGGATAAATTAAATGATAACAATTTAGACCAAACAGGCAATCCTAATAAATTTAAAGGAAATCAATCCATGTTTGCGTTTACAGCTATGATTTCGTTTTAGAAGAAGATTTTAAAAAAATGTCATTCAGAGCAAAGCGAAGAATCTCAAACAATACATGTTAAGATTTCACCTAATGTCGAAATGACATTTTCAGTGTAAACAATTGAATTCCAAATAAAGTAAAATTATCAAGACCTAACAATCCAGTCTATTCTCTAGCGTCTAACCTCTATTTCTTAAAGAAAAAAACCTATCCCAACGTATTCACCAAATTCTCAATACGTCGTTTACTCTCGTCTTTCCCTATTAAGTACATTATATCAAACACATCTGGTCCTTGTAAAGCGCCAACTAATGCTAAACGCAACGGCATCATCACTTTTCCAAAGCCAATCTCGTTTTTCGTAATCCACCCTTTTAATTCAGTCTGCAGGTTTTTAACGGTAAAATCGTCTACAGAATCAATAACAGAAACGACTTGCGTCATTAATTCTGGAGAATCGTCTTTCCAAGCTTTTTTAACCGCTTTTTCATCTAAATCGGTTGGCGTTTGGAAGAAAAAGTGACTTAATTCCCAAAAATCGGTTACAAAGGTGGCGCGTTCTTTAATCAGTGCGACGACCATTTCTACGTAATTCACATCAATATCCGCTAATTCTGGTTGAATTTCTTTATAGGTTAGAGCTAAATCATCATTAAATTGCTCTTGCATATAATGGTGATTAAACCACTTGGTTTTGTCTGGATCAAAACGCGCTCCTGCTTTATTCACACGCTCTAAATCGAAAGCCGCAATCAGCTCATCCATGCTAAAAATTTCTTGTTCTGTTCCTGGGTTCCATCCTAAAAAGGCTAGGAAATTCACAACCGCTTCTGGAAAATAACCAGCTTCACGATATCCAAGCGATACATCACCAGATTGATGATCTTTATAAGCTAGTGGAAACACCGGAAACCCTAGTTTATCACCATCACGCTTGCTTAACTTTCCTTTTCCTGTTGGTTTTAAAATCAATGGTAAATGTGCAAATTCAGGTTTTTCCCAACCAAAAGCGTCATATAATTGATAATGCAATGCTAAAGATGGTAACCACTCTTCACCACGAATAACATGGGTAATTTCCATTAAATGGTCGTCTACAATATTCGCTAAATGATAAGTTGGTAACCCATCACTTTTAAACAATACTTTATCATCTAAAATATTGGTATCAATAGTCATCTTACCACGAATAATATCTGTTAAATGCAAGCTTTCATCTTGAGGTGATAAAAAACGAATCACGTAATCGTCGCCAGCATCTAACTTCGCTTGCGTTTCTTCAGCAGAAAGCACCAATGAATTGACCAAACGGCCTTTTTCTCGGTTGTGCCAATTGTAAATAAAAGTTTTGCCTTCGGCTTCGTGACCTTTTCGGTGTTCATCTAAAGCTTCAGCGGTATCAAACGCATAATAGGCTTTGCCATTTGCAATTAATTGATCGGCATATTGTTTATAGATATCTTTGCGTTCACTTTGTCTATAAGGTCCAAATTTTTCGTTGGTATTTACACCTTCATCAACGGTAATACCACACCATTTCAAGGATTCTTCAATATAGTTTTCAGCACCTTCTACAAACCGATTTTGATCCGTATCTTCAATACGAAGGATAAAGGTTCCGTTGTGTTTTTTGGCGAATAAATAATTGAAAAGGGCTGTGCGAACACCACCTATATGTAAAGGTCCTGTTGGACTTGGTGCAAAGCGCACGCGTACGGGTTTAGACATGTTTTTTGTTTTGAAAGCACAAAGATAGAATAGCAATTAACAAACAACAAAGAAAATGACATAAAGCGCAGGATAATCACTCAAGTAAGGTTGGATATTGTTTTTAGTTCATCAAAACCATCTCTTCAGGAACCCGTTTATTCATAATTTTAAACCATAATGGCGGCATTAATGCCAAAACCATAGAGGTTGGATAGCCAAAAGGCATTTGCGGACTCACCTCATGATACTCTAAAATCTGATATTTTTTATTGGATTTAAAATGGTGATCGCTATGTCTGGTGAGTTCATACAAAACCATGCGTCCAACCACATGATTGGAATTCCAGGAGTGATTTTCCTTCACCCGTTCATAACGTCCTGAATCTGTTTTACCACGTAACAAACCATAATGCTCAATATAATTAACAGTTTCCAGTAGTAAAAAACCTACCACAGCAGCACCTAAAGCGAATACTAATCCAACCGAACCAAATAGTATAAACACGGTTAGTAAATAGCCGAGTTGTAAAATGAGGTACCAAAACATATCGTTATTCACACTTAAAAACGATTGATTATTTCGTGATAATAGGTCTTTCTGAATTTTCCAAGCACCAGTATATTGTCGCGATGTTGATGTAAACCAAAACTCATATACTGTTTGGTTGTATCTAGCAGTTGCTGGATCTTCTTTGGTCGCTGCATGTAAATGATGCCCAAAATTGTGCTCAATATAAAAATGCATATACAATGATGGTAGGAGTAAGGCTTTAGCAATAAAACGCTCGTTGCTGGTTTGCCTGTGGCCTAATTCATGAGCCACATTAATACCATTGCTACCTAAAACCATTCCGACACTCAACATAAAACCAATAAATTCGAAGGTTTCTAAAGTTCTTTGTGAAATGATAATTAATGACGCAATTAGCAAACCGTAAACAATAGGTAAATTCAGATATAGCATCCAATCAAACAAACGATTCACTTTTTTCTCTGAAATACTTTCTTTAGAATAATTAGTCGTATCAATAGGTAAAAGCATTTCAAAAATAGGTAAAAATACAAATGCATAAACAGGTGTAAAATAGCTCCAATACCCTTGAAGGTATATTGCAATTATTGCGGATAAAGGAATGGTAAAAGCCACTAAATATTTTAAATCTTTCATACAAACACCGTTTATCCTCCTAAATTAACACAATGTTATCAATTTTAGAGAATTAACGACGGAAAAAAATTGTAGTTTAGTAAGTTGAATAGAAAATACCCCAAAAACGTGACGCATTTTGATACTATTTTACAGAAATTAGAAGCTTTTGTCAGGCGTTATTATACCAACGAACTGATAAAAGGGAGCATCTTATTTTTTGCTATTGGCTTTCTGTATTTTTTACTGACGCTTTTTGTGGAATATGTTTTTTGGTTAAACACCTCGGCAAGAACAGCCTTATTTTGGACTTTTATTGCGGTTGAAATTGGCTTATTTATCAAATTTATCGCCATTCCATTAGCGCATTTATTTAAACTTAAAAAAGGTATTGATTATGTTCAAGCATCCAAAATAATAGGAACGCATTTTCCAGAAGTGAATGATAAATTGCTAAATGTTTTGCAATTAAAACAGCAAGGCATTGAATCAGAATTACTACTTGCTAGCATCAATCAGAAATCTGAAGAATTACAACCGGTTCCGTTTAAATTGGCTATTAATTTCAAGAAGAATTTACGCTATGTAAAGTATGCAGCCATTCCTATAGTTATTATTTTATTGTCTTTTTTATCAGGTCAGATAGACTGGTTTAGTGATAGTTATAATCGTGTTGTAAATCATAATACAGCCTATGAACCACCTGCGCCTTTTCAGTTTTTCGTGGTGAATGAAAACCTTACCGCAACTGAAAACAAAGATTTTATTTTACAAGTAAAAACCGTTGGTGATGTGATTCCTGAAAATGCTAAAATCACCTATAATAACGAAACCTATTTTTTACAGCAGAAAGGTGCTGGTGATTTTGAATTTACCTTTAGTCGCTTGAAAAACGATGTCGAATTTCAGCTTACTGCGAATTCGGTAACATCAAAACCATATGTGCTTAATGTATCGGAAGTGCCATCTATACTAGGTTTCGAGATGGTTTTAGATTATCCATCATATGTAAATAAAGCAGACGAAATTTTAACAGGAACTGGAAATGCCGTCATTCCTCAAGGCACCAAAGTGTCCTGGAATTTACAAACTAAAGCCACTGAAAACGTCAATTTATATACAAATGATACGCTACAATTTGCGTCAGAAAAAACAGGAGATTTTAACCTAACTAAAACAGTTTATAATGCCTTTGATTATACCATTTCAACTAGCAATACATCCTTAAATGATTATGAACGATTAGCATTTTCCATTGATGTGATTAAAGATGCCTATCCAGAATTACGTGTGAAAATGGAAATAGATAGCATCAACCAACAAAGCATGTATTTCTATGGTCAAGCAACTGATGATTATGGTTTACGGAAACTGCAATTGGTGTATTATCCGTCAACTGATGAAAAGCAAATTAAAACGGAAGCTATTCCCATTTCATCT
>CBFHJN010000100.1:0-9959 GCA_965655805.1 Flavobacteriaceae bacterium | reverse complement strand
TTTCCATCATGAGCAGCAAATGGCGCAATACCAATACGCTTTTTGTTAGTAATTCCAATGATATTGGAAATATTTGGGTTTAAAGCTGCTGGTTTGGGGAAGTTTGGTTTACTTAAATCTAATGGGAAACCAAGGGTTTCAAACACATCAGCGTAGCGTTGTACTGTGGTGGTTAATTGCTCAAATTTTTCACCCTTAACCAATTGTTTTTTGGCTTTTCGTCCTTTATCAATAGTCGCTACTTTCCGAATACCAATTAGCGGTTTTAAAACTTTAGTGCGTAAAACCTTATGTAAATCGGCAATGGCATCACAAGCTTCTTTTTTTAAATCTCTGGATAATTTATAAAGGCCAACAAGACCTTTGTGTTTACCTTTTACATCGGCTGGGAAAACCGTTACGTTATTTAAATCGCGAAACAAAGGCGCAAAAAAAGCACGTGTTAAAACGGTAATTTTAATGTTAGGATATTGTTGTGTAAACGCCCGAAGCACTGGAACCGTCATAGCAACGTCTCCCATTGCCGAGAGTCGAATAACCAGTATGTGATTAGGTTTGGACATAGCTTTATAACGTAAGAGCATAAGAAGCACCACTAAAAGATTCTTCACTATGTTCTGAATGACAAATTGCTACTTTTGAGAACGCAATACCGGATTTAGCTCATCATCATTATACATTTTCATTTGCTTATACACTTTCATGTATTTGTCGCCCTTTTCAATGTCTGATAATAAGGTATCAATAGCTGTAGACAAATCGACACGTTGTTCCAATAATACATCCAATTTTGTTTGGCATGAGGCTAAATGGGCATCAGTAGCATCCGTACGTGTCGCTTCTTCATGCATATGATACACTTTAAGCGCTAAAATAGATAGTCTATCAATTCCCCAAGCAGGACTTTCGGTATTGATGGTTGCGTTTGCTTTAGGTTTTACATGGTTGTATTTTTCAAGAAAATAACTATCAATATATTCTACCATATCGGTTCTATCCTGATTGGACGCATCAATTTGGCGTTTCAATTTTAAGGCAGCAACTGGATCAATTTGTGGATCGCGAATAATATCTTCATAATGCCATTGAACGGTATCTATCCAGCTTTTTCTATATAATAAATGCTCTAATAAATGTGCATCTTTATCATATGGGTTACTAAAAGGTTGATCTACTGTATTAACAACGTGATACGTTTCTATAACGTCTTGAAATATTTTATTAGCTTTTTCTGAAAACATACTGTACAAATTTAGAAACACAAATATAAACCTATTTATTAACTTTACCGTTCAAAACAAAACCAAAACAGGATGCATATTCATAATCTATCGCTTAAAAATTCCATATTAAATTCTTTTATTTCCGAAATGCGTGATGTGGAAATTCAAAAAGATCCGATGCGTTTTAGGCGCAATATTGAGCGAACAGGCGAAATTTTAGGTTATGAATTAAGTAAGTCTTTAAATTATAAAACTACTGAAACGCAAACGCCATTGGGTTTTGCTTCAGAATTTTATCCGGCTGATGATATTGTGTTATGCTCCATTTTACGTGCAGGCGTTCCGCTGCATAATGGTTTATTAAATTATTTTGATCAAGCTGAAAATGCTTTTATTTCTGCCTACCGACATCATAAAAACAAACCGGAGAGCTTTGAAATTATTGTTGAATATTTAGCCTGCCCTAGTTTGGAAGGCAAAACACTTATTTTAGCCGATCCAATGCTGGCAACAGGCCAATCTATGGTTGCAACCTTTGAAGCTTTAAAACCATTTGGCAAGCCCAAAGCGGTTCATTTAGTAAGTGTTATTGGTGCGCAAGAAGGTTTGGATTATGTTTCTAAACATTTGGATGCCGAAACCCATTTATGGATAGCAACGGTAGATGATAAGCTAACCGAAAAAGGATATATTATGCCTGGATTAGGTGATGCTGGCGATTTAGCCTTTGGCGAAAAACTACAAAACTAAACTAGCAAGAGGCGCTAGAATAAGAATCCAAATTAAAACTTCACGAAACCATTTTTCGGAAATTAATTCGATATAATTGGTGACGATTATTGCCAAAGGTGCAATTAAAAAGATAAATTCAGCACCAGTTTTATCTGGCGAAATGATGATAATTATCAAAGCAATAAGCGCTGAAATAAGAATCAGCATATAAGAAGGTCTGTAGCTTTTAGATTTGTTTTTAATATTTTGTAAATAATAAAAAAGCGACCATATAAAATAGGAGAAATATATAGTAGCCGCAATGATTATTTGACGCTTATTCAGGACACTAAAATCGAAATCCGCTTGCAGTTCAAATCGCGTGATATAAGTAGAATAATCTATATTGAATACGATTAATAAGGCATAGGTAATTACAGCAACTAAAATGACGCCAATAAATGGAATAATCCAGTTTTTTATATCATTTATAGTATATAAAAAAAGCGCTGCAAAAAGCACGATAAAAAATAAAGAACTCCAAAAAAACAGCAATGTTGCTAACGAAATCCAAATAGTAGCATCTAAAATCTTTTTCTTCTGTTCCTTTTTGGAACGCAAACTTACAATACGTCTTAATGCCAGTAGTATAAAGAAATTGGCTATAATTAATTTGGTGTCTTGAAATGTTTCAAACATCAAAATCATAAACAAACCATAAAATAGCAGGTTGTAACTATTCTTTTTAGTCAGCTTATTTTTACTGGTGAAGAAATCGAAAATAAAAATGGATAACACGCAAACGCCAAAAACAGCGAGTTGCTTCAAGATAAAAACGATGGTTATTTCAGGATTTCCCAGAACTTTAGCGAAAGTAAAACCCACAAATAATAGCATTGTAATAATTACAAAATGAATGGGAGATGATTTTCTAAAGAATTTTGAAATCATATAATTGGGCAAAAATAGCTTCTAAAGTTTAAATTGATTCTGGTAAATTACTAATATTCTATGCAAATTATTTACATTTAAATTGAAAAAGATGTAATTTTGCAATCATACATACGCATTACATTATATTACGTGCTTGTAAAGCCTTAAAATTTATATATTATGACCGATTTTTTTTACGCGATTGAAGATTTATTTGTAAACGTTTTGTTTGCCCCATTTGATGCATTGGCAGTATTAGAGCTTGAAAATTGGTTTGCAGCAAATGCATTCAACTGGCTATTAATGTTAGTTGGTGTGGTAGCCTTTGTATATTGGATGTTACAACTTAAAAAGTTTAACGATAACAATGAAGAGGATAAAAGTATCTCTTCTCACAGTTATTTATAAGTCGAAACCAATATCTTTTCTATAATACATCTTATCAAAATGTAGCTTGTCTATGTTTTGATAAGATTTTTTTAGTGCTTCACTATAGGTGTTTCCGTAACTTGTAATTGCCATTACACGACCACCTGACGTTACTACTTTATCATCCTTTAAGCTGGCTCCAGCGTGAAAAGCTAAAACATCATCAAGTTTTTGTAACCCTGTAATTTCTTTACCTTTTTCATAGGATTCTGGATAACCACCAGAAACTAACATAATGGTAGTAGCTGCACGTTCATCAATTTCTATATCAATCGTATTTAAAGTCTGATTAGCGATAGCTTGAAAAATTTCTACCAAATCATTCTTTAATCGTGGTAAAACCACTTCCGTTTCCGGATCTCCCATACGTACATTGTATTCAATAACTTTCGGTTCATTCCCTACTTTTATTAAACCAATAAAAACAAATCCTTTATAGGGTAAATTATCTTTTTGAAGTCCGTTGATGGTTGGTTTTACAACCTGTTCTTCAATTTTACTTAAAAATTCAGGCGTAGCAAATGGTACTGGTGAAACAGCTCCCATTCCTCCTGTGTTTAAACCTGTATCACCTTCACCAATGCGTTTATAATCTTTAGCCGTTGGTAAAATTTTATAATTTTTACCATCTGTTAAAACAAAGCAGCTTAACTCTATACCATCTAAAAACTCTTCAATAACCACTTTGGTACTAGCGTCTCCAAATTTAGCATCTACTAACATACTTTTAAGTTCAGCCTTCGCTTCGCTTAAACTATTTAGAATTAACACGCCTTTTCCAGCTGCTAAACCATCAGCTTTTAAAACATAAGGTGGTTTTAAAGTTTCTAGAAACCGATACCCTTCTTCAACATTATGTGCATTAAAACTTTGATAGGCTGCTGTAGGAATGTTATGACGCATCATAAACTCTTTGGCAAACTCTTTGCTACCCTCTAATTCTGCTGCGGCTTTTTCGGGACCAATTACGGAAACGTGCTTTAAATCTTCATCTTTTAAAAAGAAATCGTGAATACCTTGAACCAAAGGGTCTTCAGGACCGACAACCACCATATTAATTTGTTTTTCCAAGACAAGCGTTTTAATTGCTTGAAAATCGGTTACACTAATAGCTATATTTTCAGCAATAGAAGATGTTCCCGAATTTCCAGGCGCTACAAAAAGGGTTTTACATAAAGGACTCTGCTTCAGTTTCCATGCAAATGTATGTTCTCGACCGCCTGATCCTAATATTAATATGTTCATGTTGTTGTTGTTTGCTGCAAAAATAATTGCTTTTACGCTTAAAAAACAATTATTTTACAAAAACATCTTAAACCATTTTCATTTGAATTTATTTGATCTTTCTTTACAATTTAACGGTTTTCAAATACAGAAAGCCGAACGGATTTTGAAAGCGATTCAGAGAAAAACTGAAAATGACTTTGAGACTTACGTAGAAACGAAAAAAAAAGAGATCGTAGCTTACCACATTCAAAATAATAAGTTTTACAATGAATTTATAAAAGAAGAAAATGTGAATGATTGGAAGTCTATTCCGATTATGACGAAACGAGATTTACAAAAACCGCTACAAGAAAGACTATCCAAAGATTATACACTAAAAAACGTTTATGTGAATAAAACCTCTGGATCTTCAGGTGATCCTTTTATTTTTGCTAAAAATTACGCTTGTCACGCACTAACTTGGGCTATTATAAAAAACCGATTTGGTTGGTATGGATTGGATTTTAACAGTTCCAAACAAGCCCGATTTTATGGGATTCCATTGGACAAAAAAGGCTATTATAAAGAGCGTTTTAAGGATTTTTTAAGCAGCAGATATCGCTTTTCAGTTTTTGATTTGAGTGATGCAGCTTTTGAAAATCATCTCAAAAAATTTAAGGCTACCAAATTTGATTATTTAAATGGTTATACCAGTTCTCTTGTTCAATTCGCAAAATTTTTGAAACGTAAAAATGGTGTTCTAAAAGACGTTTGTCCAACGTTGAAAGCCTGTATTGTAACATCGGAAATGCTTTTTGAGGCAGACAAATTGCTCATGGAAAACCAATTTGGAATTCCAATAATAAACGAATATGGTGCGTCTGAGCTCGATTTAATTGCGTTTCAAAACCTTGAAAACGCGTGGCAAGTTAACAGCGAATCCCTATTTGTTGAAATTTTAGATGGGAATAATAATGTACTTCCTTTAGGAGAAGAAGGTCGTATAGTGATTACATCTTTATATAACCAAGCCCATCCATTCATACGGTATGATATTGGAGATATTGGAATACTTTCAGAAAAAAGTACAACTAAAAAACCCATTTTAAAGAAATTAATAGGAAGAACCAATGATATGGCTATTTTACCAAGCGGAAAAAAAGCAGCTGGTTTAACCTTTTATTATATTACGAAACGTATTATTGAGGATGGTGGTTTGGTGAAGGAATTCATTATTCAGCAAATAAAACCAGATACTTTTAAAATTATTTATGTGAGTAATGAAAACCTATCTGAAGTTAAAATAACTGAAATAAAGCAGGAAATGACCCGTTATTTAGAACCCAATTTAACTATATTGTTTGAACGACAAGACACTTTGAAACGCTCAAAAAGTGGTAAATTGAAACAGTTTTCTTCTCAAGTTAAACAACACTAGTGCCATATAATGAAAGACATTCTTATTATAACTAGTTATTTCCCACCAGAAACAGGTGCAGCTTCTAACCGGATTTTTCATTTGGCATCCGGTTTAGAAAAACAACATTTTAAGGTATCCGTTATTACGCCTTTACCTAACTATCCGAAAGGACAAATTTTTGAAGGATATCGTGGAAAATTCTCACAAAAAACAACGGAAAACAAATTAACAGTCTATAGATTATGGCTTTATGCTAGTAATTCTAAAAATAAATTTTTACGATTATTAGCTATGATTTCCTATAGCTTGAGTCTTATTTGGTTTTTTATGTGGCATAAAATTCCGAATACAGTAATTGTGCAATCACCTCCATTATTAGTCGCTTTTACGTGTGTATTATTTTTAAAACGGGAAAAACGCAAACTCATTTTAAATGTTAGTGATTTGTGGCCAATAGCTGGGTTAGAACTGGGTGTTTTGAAAAAGAACTTTAGTTATAACATGCTAGAGAAAATAGAGCGTTTTAATTATAAAAAAGCGGATCTAGTTTTGGGTCAGAGTAACGAAATTTTAATGCATGTTAATGCACTTTTTCCAGAAAAGTACACGTTTTTATATAGAAACTACCCAGATTTCGAGCTTCCTGATTTAATAAAACCAACTTTATCAGACACCAAAATCACACTGGTTTATGCAGGATTATTAGGAGTTGCTCAAGGCATTTTTAAACTATGTGAAACCTTAGATTATACCCATATAGAATTTCATATTTATGGCGCAGGTGCTGAACAAGAAAAAATAGTACAATTTATTTCCAAAAATCCAGATTTACCTATTATGTATCATGGTGAAGTAGCTAGGGAAAAATTACACATAGAGCTCTTACGCTATGATATTACCATTATTCCGCTCCTTAATAGAATTTATGGCTCTGTACCGTCAAAGATATTTGAATATGCCAAATTAGGGCTTCCTATGCTTTATTTTGGAGGTGGCGAAGGTGAAGAGATTATCAAAAAATATGAATTAGGTTGGATTGCGCAAGCCGGAAATTATACGTCTTTAAATACGCTTATTCAAACTTTGAGTAAAGATAAATTGAATTTAGAAAAACGTCTTCAAATTCAAGCAACTGCGAAAGAAAATTTCAATTTTGAGAACCAATTACTAAAATTAAAGAAAGCGCTTTAATAGGCTTTTTCTTCGCCTCTTATGGCATTTAAAAATGTTTTAATAATAATTTTCAAATCTAAAAGTAAAGACCAGTTCTCGATATAAAAAATATCATATTTTACACGACCAATAATATCTTTATCGGTTTCAACTTCACCACGGAAACCGCTAATCTGTGCTAAACCAGTAATACCTGGTTTTACAAAATGACGCACCATAAACTTGTCAATTCGTTTGGCATACATATTTGTATGACTTACCATATGTGGTCTTGGACCTACAACAGACATATCACCGAAAAGTACATTAAAAAATTGTGGCAACTCGTCAATACTTGTTTTTCTAATAAACTTACCAATTTTTGTGATTCGTTGATCACCTCTTGTTGCTTGATACAAATTAGCCTCTTTATTTGGGGTCATAGATCGGAATTTATAACAGTCGAACTCCTTATAATTAAAACCATTTCTTGACTGTTTAAAAAACACAGGGCCTTTAGATTCTAACTTTATTAATATAGCAACTATAGGTGTTAACCACGATAAAATAAAGATGATGACACATGCTGAAAATAGAATATCAAAAACCCGTTTAATAAATTGATTGGCAGATTCTTCGAGAGGGATATTTCTTAATGATAGGATAGGAATATAATCATAATATTCATATTTCAATTTCTTGGAATAGATATCCTTATTATCTGGTAAAAATTTGAGAATTATCAGGTTGTTATCTGCGAAATCAATCACTTTCATCATTTGCGAATTAGACAATTCAGATATGGAGCAATATACTTCTTCAATAGCCTCTTTTTTTAAGAAATGTAAGCAGGCATCTAAATCAAACGATTCTTTATTTTTAAAGTTGAATGTTTTTTTATGCTTGTAGCCATATTCAGGATTAGAATTAAAAAAATTCTCTAAAGCAATAGTTTGTTTATTTTTACCTAATATGGCAGTTGTTCTGTAATTTCCACCAAAAGATGATCGGTATTTTTGGAGTAAATAATAAAAGGTAAACTTAAAAACGGTAATTAACAGAAAAGCAAACCCAACATATTTAAAGATGTTTTTTGGTCGAATATCCAAGTCATGATAGAATCCAGAATAAGCCAAAACAAATAAGCCAAATAATATCATTTGTCTGAAAATTAAAGACAAAATAGTTATTTCTCGTGTGTACCTATAAACCTCGTAAAATTTTGAGTTAATAGAGATAAAAAGCCATGCAAAAGTAGTTACGCCTACAAAAATTAATGGGTGTTGGAAATTGAAAAAATATAAAAGCGCTAAACCGTTTATAATACCTAAATCTACTAAATAAGAAATAGGCCTAATATAAATGGAGTATCTACCGTGTTTTATTTGGCTCATTAATTTTTAATATGCTTAGAAAAATCTTTATGTTCACTTTTATTGAGTTCTTCGGCAGATAATTGCTTGAAATAACTATATGTTTTTTCCATGCCTTCAGCTCTATCTACTTTGGGTGTCCAGTTTAATAATTTTTTAGCTAGAGTAATATCTGGTTGTCTTTGCAAAGGATCATCGGTTGGAAGTTCCTTGTAAATTATTTTCTGATCGGTTCCTGTTAATTTTATAATTTCTTCAGCAAAATCTTTTATGGTAATTTCATGTGGATTTCCAATATTTACAGGATATGAATAATCGCTAAAAAGTAAATTATAAATACCTTCAACTTGATCATCAACATAACAAAACGAGCGAGTTTGGGAGCCATTACCAAAAACGGTTAAATCTTCGCCACGTAAAGCTTGACCCATAAAAGCCGGAATTACACGACCATCATTTAGTCGCATTCGTGGTCCATACGTATTAAAAATACGGACAATGCGGGTTTCTATGCCATGGAATCTGTGGTATGCCATGGTAATAGATTCTTGAAACCGTTTGGCCTCGTCATAAACACCACGTGGACCAATAGTGTTTACATTACCGTAGTAATCTTCAGTTTGTGGATGCACCAATGGATCTCCATACACTTCAGAGGTCGAAGCAATTAATATTCTGGCTTTTTTAGCTTTAGCTAGGCCTAATAAATTGTGAGTTCCTAATGAACCTACTTTTAGTGTTTGAATGGGTATTTTTAAATAATCGATTGGGCTTGCTGGTGATGCGAAATGTAAGATATAATCTAATTCGCCTTCAATTTTTATAAATTCAGTAACATCATGCTCTATGAATTCAAAATTAGGATTGTCCATCAAGTGTTTGATGTTTTTAGCATCGCCTGTGATATAGTTATCCATACCAATGACGTGAAATCCTTCTTTTATAAACCGATCACTTAAATGAGAACCTAAAAAACCAGCAGCTCCTGTAATTAACACCTTTTTCATTAATCTATTGTCTTTCTTCCTATTGAACTGTAATAAAAGCCTTCGTTTTTAATTTCTTGAATATCATATAAGTTTCTACCATCAAAAATAACCGGATTGTTCATGTCTGCTTTCAGTTTATTAAAATCTGGTGTTCTAAAGATACTCCATTCCGTACAGATTATCAAGGCGTCTGCATTTTGAATGGCTGAATACATATCAGGAGCAAACGTTACTTGGTTACCAAATTTTCGTTCAACGTTATCCATGGCTTCGGGATCGAATGCAGTTATGGATGCGCCATTTTTTAATAAATCTTCTATGATATACAAAGCTGGAGCTTCACGAATATCATCGGTTTCTGGCTTGAAAGCCAAGCCCCAAATAGCTATTTTTTTATCTTTTAAGTCGCCTTTAAAATAAGCATCAATACGTGGTAATAGGATGCGTTTCTGGGTATCGTTAACTTTTATAACGGCATTCAAAATATCAAAATTATAATTGTTATCCTTTCCAGATTTATGCA
>CBFHJN010000099.1:0-9965 GCA_965655805.1 Flavobacteriaceae bacterium | reverse complement strand
ATATTCCGATAAAAACAACTGAAGGTTTGTACTTGGGTTGCATGTCAGAAACCGACGTTTATTGCTTTGAAAAGCACGAAGTTCTTGTCGATTTAATTCATGCTATTGAGGGTTTTTTTGTGCGAGATACTACAAATTGGCTAGATGTTTTGGAAGCATTTGCTCAAAACAGTACGAATATTATGCCTATATTAGATAGAAACAACAACTATTTAGGTTATTATGAATTAAACGATGTTATAGGATTGTTTAATGAAACACCATTTTTTTCCGAAGCTGGTGGCATTTTAATTATTGAAAAAGGTTTGGTAGATTATTCGTTTAGCGAAATAAGCCAAATAGTGGAATCCAACGACGGAAAATTGCTAGGCGCTTTTATTTCGAAAACTGAAAACGATTTGGTTCAAATTACTTTAAAAATTGGAAATACAGGGCTTAATGAAATCATGCAAACATTCAGACGTTACAGTTATAATGTTATTTCTGGTCATGAAGAAGATAGCTATTTACAAAGTTTAAAAGATAGATCGGACTATTTAAATAAGTACCTAAATATTTAACCGGATGAAAATAGCCATATTTGGTCAAGCTTTTAATGAAAGTACGAAAGAAGCACTCGTAATCATTTTGCATTATTTACATCAGAAGGAAAACGTTTCGGTGTTTTTGTTGGCAGAATTTCATGAGAAAATCCAAGAGGAAGAACCATCGGATTCAAATTACGGCAAGGTTATTACCAAGCTGGAGCCCTCTTTCAATTTAGTAATAAGCATTGGTGGTGATGGTACCATTTTACGAGCCATAACCCATGTTCAAGACTTGAATATCCCTATTATTGGTGTAAACACTGGTAGATTAGGCTTTTTAGCAACCATTCAAAGTCAAGCTATTATTCCTGCCATGGATGCTATTTTCGAAAATGCTTATAAAATTTCTGAACGGCATTTATTAGCTATTGAAACAGTGCCAAAAACCGATGCTTTTAAAACGCTTAATTTCGCCTTAAACGAAATAGCTGTAAGCCGAAAAAATACGACTTCCATGATTACTGTAGAAACCCGTTTAAATGATGAATACCTAACATCCTATTGGAGTGATGGCCTTATTGTTTCCACACCAACTGGCTCCACAGGTTACTCATTAAGTTGTGGCGGACCCGTTATTACACCAGACACTAATAGCTTTGTTATTACACCTATTGCACCTCATAATTTAAGCGCAAGACCTTTAGTAATACCTGATTCTACAGAAATTAAATTAAAAGTTGATGGACGCGAAGATAATTTTCTCGTATCGTTGGACTCTAGAATTGCAACCCTATCTAATAAAACCATTGTTACCATAAAAAAAGCACCATTTACCATAAAAATGATTGAATTATTAGAGGAAAGCTTTTTGGATACTTTGCGAAAAAAACTACTTTGGGGAGAAGACAAACGTAATTAGGCAATAATTTAATTGAAAAACAGTTTAATTCAAATACATTTTGAATCAAATTGTTATAGGCTAATTTTAGTTTATTATATTTGCAAACTTTTGAACATTTATGAGGTATTTAACCACCGTTTTATTACTAATTTTAAGCAGTCACTTTTGCCAAGCGCAAACCCATGAATTGGGTGTATTTCTTGGTGGTAGTAATTTTATTGGCGATGTTGGTAGCAGCAAGTATATTGCACCCAATGCGCCCGCCATTGGTGGTATATATAAATGGAACCGCAGTCCAAGACATGCTTTTAGGTTTTCCTTAATATATTCTGAATTGGAAGGAAAAGACTCCCAATCTGATGACCCAAGACGTCAGGAACGTAATTACAGTTTTAAAAATCAACTCATTGAAGCATCGCTTGGTTTAGAGTTTACCTTTTTTGACTGGGATTTACACGATGGAAGGATTAAGGCAACACCTTATTTATATTCTGGTGTTACTGCTGCATATCATGATAATTTTTATTTTAACAGACTCGGACAGTTTAGAGATGAACAAACATCCAGTCTGGCATTTGGAATCCCTATGGTTTTAGGATTTAAAACCAATATCATTGGAAATTTAATAATTGCTGCAGAAATAGGTGCACGCTACACGTTTTCTGATGAAATAGATGGTAGTGTTCCAGATTACGATAATGAGGCACCAGCTGCCTTTGGCAATACAAATAATAACGATTGGTACATGTTTACTGGCATTACCTTAACGTATACATTCGGCAAGAAACCTTGTTTCTGCACATTTTAAAACAACGTGAACTTAAAAGACGCCATACATCTTAATTATCTACCCAAACACATAGCCATAATAATGGATGGTAATGGTCGTTGGGCGAAACAAAAAGGACTTTTACGAAGTATTGGTCATGAAAATGGCACCAAATCTGTTCGTGAAACTGTCGAAGCTTCAGCGGAATTAGGCATTGCAAATTTAACCCTATATGCCTTTTCAACAGAAAACTGGAACCGTCCGAAATTAGAAGTCCAAACCCTTATGAATCTTTTGGTGTCCTCCTTAAAAAAGGAAATTAAAACACTCCAAAAAAACGATATTCGTTTGGCAGCAATTGGTTGTTTAGATTCCTTACCTAAAAAAGCCCATAAGGAACTGTTAGAGGTAATTGAAAAAACAAAAGATAATAAACGTATGTGTTTAACATTAGCTTTAAGTTATGGCTCACGTGAAGAATTGCTAAATACCGTTAAAGAAATAAGTGTTAAAGTTAAAAATAATATAATTTCTCCCGAAAATATTGATGAATCGGTTATTAATGAGCATCTTTACACGCGAAATTTACCAGACGTAGATTTGCTTATTAGAACAAGTGGTGAACAGCGCATTAGCAATTTTCTGTTATGGCAAATTGCATACGCTGAATTATATTTTACACAAGTGCTATGGCCAGATTTTACAAAGCAAAATTTGTATGAAGCTATTATTGAATATCAAAAAAGAGAACGACGATTTGGGAAAACAAGTGAACAACTCCATTAATATCACATCATTGAAAACGTATATAGGGCTATTATTTACTTTTTTATTTTTAGTAAGCAATTTTAACATACAGGCACAGGAATTACAAGCAGCAGCAGCTGGTAAAAATTACACACTTGGTGATATTACAGTTTCTGGTGATACACACTTTAGTGCACAAACAATTATTACCTATTCAGGTTTACGAAAAGGTGAAGACATAACTATTCCTGGCGATAAAATTAGCGAAGCTATTCGTAAGCTTTGGAAATCGAACTTATTTGGAGACATAAACATATACCTTTTAAAAACCGAAGGTAATGTGGCGTTTTTAGAAATCCGTCTTTTTGATCTTCCCGAATTAAATGAACTCAAAATTAATGGTGTTAAGAGATCCAAAAAAGAAGATATTATTAGCGAAAACAATCTTCAAAGCGGTGTAAAAGTTACCGAAAACTTGGTAACAACTACTAAAAATTACTTGACAAACAAATACCAGAAAGATGGTTTTTATAATACCAAAGTATATATAAATACTATTGAAGTCCAAGATTCTACAGGACGTCCTTCCGTTAATATGGTTTTAAATATTGATAAAGGTAAAAAAGTAAAAGTGAGTGAAATTAATTTTGAAGGGAATTCTGCTATTCCAGATTCGAAATTGAGAAAAGCCATGAAAAACACCAAACAGAAAAATTTCTTACGTCTTTTTAAACGTTCAAAATTCATTGAAGCCGATTATAAAGAAGATTTAGAAAGCGTTATTGACAAACTAAAAGAAAATGGCTTTCGTGATGCACGTGTAATTTCAGATTCTATTTCGCGTATTGATAAGAAAAATATTGCTATCAACATTAAAGTTGAAGAAGGCGAACAATACCGTTTTGGTGATATTTCTTTTATAGGAAACACCGTGTATTCAGATCAGCAATTACGAGGTATTCTTCGAATTAACAAAGGCGACATATATAATGGTGTTCTTTTAGAAAAACGTATTGCCGACGAAACAAAGCCTGACGCGTTAGATATTACCAATCAATATCAAAATAACGGTTATTTATTTTCTACTATTAATCCAGTAGAAACGAATACCGAAGGAAATGTAATTGATATGGAAATTAGAATTTCCGAAGGAAAACCAGTATACTTCAACAGCATTTCAGTCGTAGGTAATGATGTAACGAATGACAAAGTTATTTATCGTGAACTTCACACAAGACCAGGTCAGTTATATAGTAAAGCTAACGTGGTTCGTACGATACGTGAATTAAGTCAATTGGGTTATTTTGACCCAGAACAAATTGCTACAAACTTTAATAACCCAAATCCTAACGAAGGAACGATTGATTTAGAGTACGGTGTGGTAGAAACAGGATCTAGCCAAGTAGAACTACAAGGTGGTTATGGTGGTGGTGGTTTTATTGGTACGTTAGGCTTATCATTTAACAACTTCTCATTAAAAAACATTTTCAATTTAGACGCTTACAAGCCTGTGCCTCGTGGTGATGGTCAAAAATTAGCCTTGCGTTTGCAAGCCAGTCGTTTTTACCAAACCTACAGTTTCTCATTTACAGAACCTTGGATGGGTGGAAAAAAACCAGTACAATTTTCAACATCCATTTCATATTCTGCCCAGTTTTTATATGATCCGCAAACCGGAAATGCCGATCGTGACAAACGTTTTAATATTACAGGTGTAACCGTTGGTTTAGCTAAACGTTTAACAGTACCTGATGATTATTTCACCTTGTCACAAGCCGTAAGTTTCCAACATTACAACTTAAAAAACTACAATACAGGACTTTTCACCTTTGGTGATGGATACTCAAACAATTTAGCATATACTATTGGCTTAAGCCGTAACAACACCTATAACGATCCTGTGTTCCCAACAGGAGGCTCCAACTTTAGTGTAACAGCCAAACTATCTTTACCGTACTCGTTATTTAATGGTGTAGATTATGATCAACTTATAGTGGAACGCGATGAGTGGTTAGACATTGCAAATACAACTGAAAACACCAACTTAAGACAAAATGCTTTGGACCAAGTAGGTGCTATTGACCAAGAACGCTACAAGTGGCTGGAATTTTATAAAATTAAAATGAAAGGTGACTGGTACACCAGACTATTTGGTAAATTTATAGTTAAGTCTGGCGTTGAATTCGGTTTTCTAGGTGCTTACAATCAAGCTAGAGGAGTCATTCCTTTTGAGCGTTTCTTCCTTGGAGGAGATGGTTTAGGAAGTTACAGTTTAGATGGTCGTGAAGCTGTGGCTTTACGTGGGTATCCAAACCAATCGTTACAACCTGTAGATGGCGAAAATAATATTACCAATGATGGTGGTACTATTTACAACAAGTTTTCTATGGAATTACGGTATCCTATAAGCATGAGCCAAACAGCCAAAATATACCTTTTAGGATTTGTTGAAGGTGGTGTATCTTACAATGATTTTCAGGATTACAACCCGTTTAACTTATACAGAGCAAGTGGTGCAGGTGTACGTATTTTCATGCCAGCATTTGGTTTGTTAGGTATTGATTTTGGATATGGATTTGATGCACTTCCTGGACAGACATCACCAAATGGATGGGAAACACATTTTATTATTGGACAGCAATTTTAATTTTGGCACGATATTTTCTATAACACTAATAATTATTTAAATCCCGATTTAAATTGTTTTCAAATTAAAATTCCTAATTTTGGAACTAGTAATTTAAAAACGGATAGAATAATTTTAAAGGTCTGTCGTTTTAGAATTTACATATTACAAATTATAAATATGAAACAGATGAAATTAAAAGTTCTTTTTTTAGTGGCTACAGTATTCATGTTAAGCATGTCTAGTTTTGCGCAACGTGGTGTAAGAATTGGCTATATAGATACTGAATATATACTCCAAAACGTACCCGAATATCAACAAGCTACTTCACAATTGGAAACAAAAGTTCAAAAGTGGAAAAGCGAAATTGAACAACAATTAGGTGGTATTGAGCAAAAGCGCAAAGATTTAAGCAATGAAAAAGCACTTTTAACCAAAGAACTAATTGCTGAACGTGAAGAAGATATTTCATTTGAAGAAAAGGAAATATTGGACTATCAGCAAAAACGATTTGGGCCCAATGGTGATTTAATGATTCAGAAGAAACAATTAATACAGCCCATTCAAGATCAAATTTTTGCAGCTGTTCAAGATATTGCTGAAGCGAAAAAATATGATTTTGTATTTGACAAATCGGCCGATGTGGTCATGCTCTATTCAGCAAAACGCTATGATTTTAGCGAGCAGGTAATTAGAAGTATTACCCGAAGTGCTAAACGAACCCAAGCAACATCAAGAGCCGAAAAAAGAGCAGCAGGGGAAGAAGATATCGTGATTGAAGTAGATGAAGAATTAGAAGCAAAACAAGCTGCTGATGACGAGCGTAAGCAAGAAATCATGGACGAGCGTGAAGCTAGAAAACTAGCTGCTCAAAAACGTCGAGATAGTATTATTGAAGCAAGACAATTAGCACGTGAGGAAAAGTTAAATAGTCGAAATCAAGATAATGTAGAAGAAACAGATGATACTGAAGATGACCTAGAAGAAACAACTGTTTCGGAAGACACAAAAACAACCAACGATCCTGAAAACAAAACACCTGCTCAAATTGCAGAAGAACGAAGACAAGAGAAATTAGACGATCGTGCACGTAGAAAACAAGAATTAGAAGAACGTAAACAACGTATTTTAGCCGAAAGAGAACAAGCGCGTCAAGAACGTGAAGAAGCTAGAAACAAGCCAGATGAAGATACGCCTGAAGACGATGAAGGCGACAATTAACAAGTAAATTTATAACACACATTAATACAATTTTTAAAATGAAACAATTCAAGACCCTTTTATTTGCAGCAGCCTTATTTATTGGAGCAACCAGTTTTACACAAGCTCAAAGTAAAGTAGCGCACATTAATACACAGGATTTAATTAAAGCCATGCCAGAAATGTCAACTGCACAATCTGAAATGGAAAAATTAGGTAAAACCTACGAAGCTGATATTAAAGCGATGGTTACAGAATACCAAAACAAAATGAAGCAATACGAAGCTGAAGCACCAACAAAAACGGATGAAGAAAACCAAAAACGTTTGATTGAGGTTCAAACTATGGAACAAAATATCCAACAATATCGTGGTACAGCGCAACAAGATATGCAAAAGAAAGAAGTAGACTTATTAAAGCCTATTACTGAAAAAGCAAAAGCAGCTATCTTAAAAGTAGCAAGAGCTCAAGGTTTTGAGTATGTACTTGATTCCACTCAAGGTGGTGGTGTAATCATGGCTGACGGTAAAAACTTATTAGACGATGTTAAAAAAGCATTAGGTATCTAATCTTTCTTAAAATATTCATTAAAAAGCCACTTATATCAAGTGGCTTTTTTATTTTTGGTACATGAGCACAAAACCTATTGGCATATTTGATTCTGGTGTTGGTGGCACGTCTATTTGGAACGAGCTACACCGACGTTTACCACATGAGCATACCATTTATCTTGCTGATAGCAAAAATGCGCCTTATGGCATTAAAACACAACAAGAGATTATTCAGTTAAGTATTAAGAATACGGAATACCTACTCTCAAAAGACTGTAAACTGATTGTGGTAGCCTGTAATACAGCAACAACCAATGCCATTAAAATTCTCCGGGAAACATTTAGTATTCCCTTTATAGGTATTGAACCCGCTATTAAACCAGCTGCTTTAAATACCAAAACAAAGGCTATTGGTATCTTGGCGACTAGAGGCACCTTGTCCAGCGAATTATTTCATCAAACTACAGATTTATATAGTCAAGATATACGCGTTATTGAACAGGAAGGCGAAGGTATTGTACAACTTATTGAATCTGGAAATTTAGATTCAGCTAAAATGACAGCCTTATTACAAGTGTATTTAAAACCTATGATTGAGGCTAATATAGATTATTTAGTGTTGGGTTGCACACATTATCCCTATTTGGTGCCACAACTTTTAAAACTACTACCTAACCAGGTTAAAATTATAGATTCTGGGGAAGCCGTTGCGAAACAAACCGAAGCGGTTTTAAAAGAAAATAATATTTTAAACACGAACGTTGTAAAAGCACATACACACTTTTACACGAATTCCAATACCGAAGTCATCACGCAATTATTAGGGGAAAAATATAAGCATCAGATTTCATATTTAGATTTTTAAGTAGCTATTCCCTAAACCAACCAGAATAATTCACATAGTTTTCAGCTATTCTATGTATTTCTCCAGAAATCAATTCTTTACTAATATCTTTTACTTTTTTCGCTGGAACACCTGCATAAATACTCCCAGATTTCACATGTGTGTTTTTTGTCACCACAGCACCTGCAGCTATTATACTATTACTTTCAATAATGCAGTCGTCCATTACAATACTTCCCATGCCTATTAACACATTATCATGAATAGTACAACCATGCACAATAGCATTATGTCCAATAGACACATTATTACCAATTGTTGTAGGTGATTTTTGATAGGTAGCATGAATAACAGCACCATCTTGCACATTAACTTTATTACCCATTTTAATGAAATGAACATCACCACGAATTACAGCATTAAACCACACACTGCAATTTGAGCCCATAGAAACCTCGCCAACTATAGTTGCATTTTCGGCTATGAAACAATCATCTGGTATCTGTGGTAATTTTCCGTTTACTGGTTTTATAAGTGGCATGATGATTTAGTTTTGAAAATATTCGATTATGAAAATTATGTTGTTTTGCTAATGTAGAAATTATTTGGGATAATTGAATTTAGCTATTTAAAAAAAGCCAATAAATCTGCTTTTCTAGAAGCCGAAACGCTGACTTGTTTTCCGTTGCTTAAAACAACACTTCCACCCTTTCCTTTGACGTATTTTACAATTTCATTGACGTTTACTAAATAAGACTTATGGACTCTCGAAAAATGACCATCGGTCAAAATATCTTCAAAATATTTCAAGGTTTTACTCACCAACTTTTTCTTTTCGTTGGTTAAATAAATTTCGGTATAGTTATCGTCGGCTTTACAATATAAAATATCAGTTGTGTTAAGAACTTCAAATCCATCTTGTTGCGGAATAGTTATTTTTCCTGAAACCGCATTAATTTTAGGTACTAAAATCTGATCTTGAAGAGCCGATTCTTTTTGCTTGATTTCGGTAACGTAATCAACTGCTTTTATCAGTTCGTCAATAGAAATCGGTTTCAATAAATAATAAGATGCGTGCGCATTTAAGGCATCCATAGCATAGTGATTATAAGCTGTAACGAAAATGGTTTCGAAATGAACATCACCTACTTTTTCTAACAAATCGAAGGCATTGCCATAAGGCATTTCGACATCTAGAAATACTAAATCCAATTCGTTATTCCGAATTAGAACTAATGCTTCTTCTACATTTTCTGATTCACCTAAAACCTGAACATTTGGACAGTAACGTGTTAAATAATTTTTTAAAATATCTCGACTGGTATGTTCGTCTTCGACTATTATGGCTTTTAATTTCATACGCTTATTCCTGCAAATGCAGGAATCTGTTTTTAAGTTATTAATAAAAGTTTTAGAGCTCATTACCTATGTAAATATCCACTCCTATCCCAAATTAGGTTTCGACTGTGCTCAACCTGACATTACTCATACTCAACTACAATTAAACACGGCCTACTAAAATATTTTTAAGATTGAAAAATACTAAATCAATCTTTCTTCAAAGTTACCACAACTTGGGTTCCTGCATCTTCTGCATCCTGGAAATCGGAAATGCTTACATCTACTTTATCCTGATACATATCATTCAAAATAGAAACCCGTTTTTTAATATTACTCATACCTTGTGAGTTATGCTTTTTCTGATTATCGGTTTTTAAATCTTTAGAACGCTCGCGACCGATACCATTATCTGAAATGGTTATGGTAATTTCAGTGTCGCTTTTTTTAGTAATTTGGATA
>CBFHJN010000098.1:0-9978 GCA_965655805.1 Flavobacteriaceae bacterium | reverse complement strand
TCTTATAAAACGACAAATAGCTATGCGACTTTAAATAGGCTGACTGAATCTACTAAAAACGTCTGGTTTGTGTGTCATGGCATGGGATATTTAAGTCGCTATTTTTTAAGGTACTTTCAAGGATTATCTGCTGATGAAAATTATATTATTGCACCCCAAGCACCAAGTAAATACTATACGCCTCCTAAATTTAAACATGTTGGAGCGAGTTGGTTAACTAAAGAAAACACGATAATAGAAACCGAAAATATTATGACGTATTTTGATTCGGTTTTGGAGGCAGAAGCCATTCCGAATCACGTTAATTTTATGGTTTTGGGTTATTCTCAAGGTGTAAGCGTAGCGATGCGCTATCTTGCTAAACGGCAGCTACACTGTTCGCAATTGGTCTTGCATTCGGGCGGAATTCCGAAAGAATTAACAGCAGCAGATTTTCAATATGTAAGTGAGACCACTAAAGTCTCTCTTATTTTTGGAACTGAAGATGAGTATTTGAATGATGAACGCATGATTTATGAGGAAAACAGAGCCAAAGAATTATTCGGGAGCCGCTTACAAATAGTCTCTTTTGAAGGTAAGCATGAAATGAATGTAGAACTCATTAATAAATTAGTTTAATGGTTATTTACCAAATTATTTATAACCTCTTTTACAGGTAAGATAGCTTTCGTATGTTCAATACTCGGTCCAGCAACCCAAACGGTTTTGTAAGTTGCTTGCATGGCTGCTTTTTCAGTGGCTTTCATTCCGATATAAAAACGCACCATTTTAACCCACTTTTTAAGGGTTTTATTTTTGTTTAGTAGCTTTTCTAATCCAGTTGATTTTGTTCCAATTTTCTGAACATAAGGCGTATTAATTACAGTACATGGTGTTCCTGAAATACGCTCGGTCATCACAATATCATGTTCGCCGTAATCCACACAAGCCTGTTTGTACTCGTCGGTTACACCAGCTTCAACCGAAGCAATGAATGGACTTCCTACCGAAACACCAGCTACACCATAACTTAACATCTTATCCATATCAGTTTTACAACCAACACCTCCTGCTGAAATAACGGGAATATTCAACTCTTTACGCAATAATCTGGTGAGCTCTTGAGGTGATAAATTACCACGATGTCCTCCCGCTTCATTATTTACGGCAATAGCAGCATCTGCACCTAGTTGTTCTACCTTTTTAGCAAAATGTAAATCGGTAACATCACAAAACACTTTAATACCAACAGCATGGGCTTCTTTAATGGTTTCTTCAGGATTTCCTAATGAGGTAATTATAAAGTCGCAACCTTCTTCACAAATCACACGTAATTGTTCTTTGTATTTTACGTTGGACTTATTGACAATCAGATTATAACCAAATGCACCAAGAGGTAGATTAGATTTTGCTGCTTTCAATTCAATTATAGAAGCGCGCAACTCTTCTAAAGTCCTATAGTTTAAAGCCGGAATACAGCCAGCCACACCACTTTTCATACCTTCCTTAACCATATCTGTATTGGATACCAAAAACATGGGAGCCATAATAATAGGATATTTTAAATTCAAAAGTTCGGTTAGCTGTATTGACATATAATTCAAATTTTGTGTGATCACAAATATAACGGAATTTATTATGCGCGCATAGCTTTTTGTGCTAGAATAATATGTTCATTTTCTGATAAACCAAATTTATTAGTACTGCTTTCGTTGAAGTTTAATATTTCCACCTTAAAACCAGCCTGTTCCAACCTAGCCGATAATCCAGAAACTGAATACACTCTTAAATGATCTTCTTGACCAAAATGTTTAAGCCTGTCTTCTTTAGTAACCATAGTATCATCTTCATAAATATCACCAGATTTAAAAGGTGTTTGAATATAACACAAACCATTAGGTACAAGTATTCTATAAAGCTCATTCATGGCTTTGGTGTCTTGAGAAACATGTTCTAACACATGGTAACAAAGTATGACATCAAAATAATTATCAGGCTCATTTATGTCTTCGATATTTAGGTTTTTCATAGCTTTAAATTCTCCTAAATAATCAGATGTTATATATTCTTTAGTGTCCATATTTTGAATCTTATTCCTCAAGCTTTTTGAAGGCGAAAAATGCAAAATTCTTTTATTTTCAAGTGTACCCTGAAGCACAGCATACAACCTTCTATTTCTGGAAATACTACCACATTTAGGGCAAATACTTCCATAGTTCTCGGTTACTACAAATTTTGATAATTTATAACCACATAGGTTGCATTGATAAGCTGTTCCTTTATAAAAAAAAGCAACAATGGATCTAAAAAAAAGTTCATTTTCCCTTAAGAATGCACTCGGAATAAGGCTTTTAAATATTTTTTTTAATGCTTGATACATAAAGATCAAAATAATTTTGGTTGCGAAGATACCTTTTTTAGTTCGGCTAATTACAAACAAAAACGCAGCCATTTCTGATTGCGTTTTAAATTTTCGGTTGATAGATTATTTATTTGATAATAATCTGTTTATTCAGGTTTCCATAATTAGTTTCTAATTTTAAAATATAAACACCAGCATCTATTTTATTCGTATTTATATAATCCACATCGCCTGTAATATTCAATAAAGACTGACCTTGAATGGTAATCAGTTTAACTGATAGCAATTGTATGTTTGATTTCTTTTTAAGAAAAATTACTTGGTCGGCAGGATTTGGATATATGGTTAATATATTATCAAGGGCGAATTCAGCCGTACTTAATGGACTTATAACTTCGGTTGAAACTGTATTTGTTAGTATTGGTGCATTATAATCGAAATAAATACTGGCATTTCCACTCATAACATCACCTTCTCCAATGCTATTAATAGGTTTAATTTTGTAGGCAATATAACCATGGCTTTCTGGTTCGTTTTGCGTTTCAGATGGCAAGTTTATGTTATCAAAACTAAATTCTACATTATTTCCATTAACTATATTTAAACTTATTAGATTTGCATTATAATCATGACTCGCACTTGTTACGCTTAACGTACTCCAATCCAGATTAGGATGTAAATTATCTGTAATTTTAACATTAATAGCACTTGCGGATCCTGTATTTTGAAATCTGATAATATAATCTAAATAATTACTAGTTTCATCCGTAGTTATTGTGTTTCCCTGAACCACGCGTTTATCATTTGGATCAAAAGAATTCACCACAATTTGTTCAAGTTCGTAAGTATTATTATCTGGCGAATAATCATTCATACTTGGTAAAACCGAAGCGGTAAAATTTAAAACATCATCACTATTTACATTGGGTGGTGCAAATGTTTGCATAACAAGGTATATTTCGTGTTTAGCAAAAGGATTCAAACTGGCAATAGAAAAATCCAATCTATTGGAAGACGCGCTCGATTCCGCAGGCGTTGCCGAAATAAAAGATTGCTTGGCATCATCAAAAAACAAACTTGCAGAAATGTTATTAATCACCTCTGTTCCGCTATTTTCTATTACTAATTTATAATTTGCTTCAAAACCAGGTCTTGCATCAGATATTGGCAAAAGCCTAATACTTAAATCTTCAATTGTTTGGTTGGCTGTTAAACAAAAATCGACTTGTTCTATGGATGTTGTGGAGAAATCTACGGTTACATTTTGTGGATTAACGGTGAAATAATTTGGTATGTTTAATAGAGAGATGTTTTGTACATCATCACTACTGAATGTAATAGTATATACATCATTGTTTACCAGTTTTGAATAAGCGTAAAATTCATTGGTTATATTTACAAATATTGGTAAGTCTGAACTGTCTAAAGTATCACAACCATTTTCATCCATATCATAAGTTACTGATCCAGAAATAACATAACAATCAAGTGCTAGGTTATCCCCATTTATATCCCAACCTCTATCATTAACAAGAATGGTTCTATTTACTTCATTACAATACTCTAAACCTTCTACACCTAAAGAAATATCATTAATATTTAAACTAACCAAATACTCTAAAAACAATTCATAATTGTCTTTCGATAAAGCAGAATTATCCAGAAAAGCAACTAAAGAATTAACACTATAAAAGCTCCACGAATCTAATAATTGATTAAAACTGGAAGCATCATCAAACATGGCATAAAATGAACCAACTGAAGACACATTCCAAGAGTTTAAAGATTGATTAAATGAAGCAGCATTGTTAAACATTCTTGACATGTTTGTAATATTAGATACATCCCAAGAGTCTAATGGCTGATTAAACGAAGAGGCACCTTCAAACATTCTTGACAAACTTGTAAGGTTATACACATTCCAGGAATCTAATGGTTTGTTAAATGCACTAGCGTTAAGAAACATTTCGTAAACAGAATTTATTCCAGAAATATCCCAATCATTAATTAATCCATTAAATGCTGTGGCATCTTGAAAAATACGCGACATAGAAGTTACATTGGAAACGTTCCATGAGTTAAGAGATTGATTAAACGAAGTTGCACCTCTAAACAAATAATTCATACTTGTTACGCTTGAAACATCCCAAGAATCGATTGGTTGGTTAAAAGCTAAAGCGTCCTCAAACATAGATTCCATAGTTGTTACGTTTGATAAATTCCAGTCATTAAGAGGTTGATTGAATGTTAGCGTGTTTCTGAACATACCCAAAGTACTTGTCAAACTGGAAACATCCCAACTATTAATAGAACTATTAAAAAAATTAGTCCAAGAAAACAAATATTTCATATTGGTTACATTAGAAACATCCCAATTATCTAATGGTTGATTAAAGTCAGAAGCGCTTTGAAACATTCTCTCCATATTCGTTACATTAGATACATTCCAAGAACCAATAGGTTGGTTAAACGAGGCTGCACCAGCAAACATAGACTCCATAGTTGTTACATTAGATACATTCCAAGAATTAATAGATTGGTCAAATGATGAAGCTCCATAAAACATTTTTTCCATACTGGTGACACTGGAAACATCCCAATTATCTAATGGTTGATTAAACACTAAATTTTGTGAATTTTGAGAAACATCATCTCTAGCAAACATAGAATGCATATTAGTAACATTGGAAACATTCCAATTGTTTAATGGTTGATTAAAAGAATGCGCTCCCCAAAACATGGCACCCATGTCTATTACATTAGAAACATCCCAATGTTCAATTGGTTGATTTATAATTTCTGCTTTCCAAAACATCCCGGACATGTTTGTAACTTGACTTAAATCTGGCGCGTCTATGGCATTAATAATAAGGTTTCTGCAAAACGCAAATGCATATTGCATGGTTTTCCAACTAATATCACCCCATTGTTCAACTGTTTTTAATTTATCTGCATCATATCCTAAAGACCATGTATTAATAGCTGGAAATGTTCCCGAGATTTCTACCGTATAAATACCAGGCTGTGTGTACATGTGACTAATCCAACCATCCACATTTGAAACCAAGGTTCCATCTCCAAAATCAACTGTATAGTCAAATACCCTCCCATTATTCATATTTGCTGGAATGGTAATTTCCAAATCACCATCTTCAACCTGCCAAGTAGTAATAAAAGGCTCTTGAGCCTGCACAAATGCGGAAAATAAAATTAAAAATAGGGTTAAGCAGGAATTCTTCATAAGTAGATGGTTAATTTAGATAGCTTAAATATCTGTAAAAATTTAAACATAAAAAAACGCAACCAAATTAATGATTGCGTTTTAGTTTTATGAGATCCCTAAATAAATTTGGGATAAGCGATTCGTACAATCCCGATTAAAGAATCGGGATTGGCTCTCTGCTTACTTCACTTCTTCGAAGTCCACGTCTTCTACATCGCTTCCTTCGTTAGCATCAGTTCCTGCATTTGCATCAGGACCTGCTTCTGGACCTCCTTGACCTTGAGCATCTGCTTGCGCTTTATACATTTCTTCGCTTGCTACTTTCCAAGCCTCGTTAATTTTCTCTAAAGCTGGATCAATAACTGCAAGATCTTTTGTTTCGTAGGCTTTCTTCAATTCTTCAAGTGCTTCTTCAATTGGCTTTTTCTTATCATCAGATAATTTATCACCAAATTCTTTCAGCTGACTCTCCGTTTGGAAAATCATCGCATCAGCAGCATTTAGTTTTTCAGCTGTTTCTTTTGCTTTTGCATCGGCATCGGCATTAGCTTCAGCATCTGCTTTCATTTTCTGAATTTCTTCTTCTGATAATCCTGAAGATGCTTCAATACGAATATCTTGCGTTTTATTCGTTGCTTTATCTGTTGCTGAAACTTTAATGATACCATTGGCATCAATATCAAAGGTTACTTCAATTTGAGGTGTACCACGTTTTGCTGGTGGAATACCGTCTAAATGGAAACGTCCAATGGTTTTGTTATCGGCTGCCATAGCACGCTCTCCTTGTAACACATGGATTTCAACAGATGGCTGATTGTCAGCAGCTGTAGAGAATACTTGCGATTTTTTTGTCGGAATAGTCGTGTTAGCTTCAATAAGCTTCGTCATAACGTTACCCATAGTTTCAATACCTAATGATAATGGTGTAACATCTAATAAAAGAACATCTTTAACATCACCTGTTAAAACACCACCTTGAATAGCAGCACCTAATGATACCACTTCATCTGGATTTACACCTTTACTTGGTTTTTTTCCGAAGAATTTCTCAACAGCTTCCTGAACTGCAGGAATACGTGTTGATCCACCAACTAAAATAATTTCATCAATATCACTTTTTGTAATACCTGCTGCTTTTAATGCAGATTCACAAGGAGCAATAGTACGTTTTACTAAATCGTCAATTAATTGCTCAAATTTAGAACGTGATAAGGTGCGCACCAAGTGTTTTGGTCCACTTGCAGTAGCTGTTACGTACGGTAAGTTAATTTCCGTTTGTGCAGCAGATGATAATTCAATTTTCGCTTTTTCAGCAGCTTCTTTTAAACGTTGTAAAGCCATTGGGTCTTTACGTAAATCAATATCTTCTTCAGATTTGAATTCGTCAGCTAACCAATTAATGATTTTTTCATCCACATCATCACCACCTAAATGGGTATCTCCATCCGTTGATAATACTTCAAAAACACCATCACCTAATTCTAAGATAGATACATCATGGGTTCCACCTCCAAAATCGAATACTACGATTTTTTGGTCTGTTCCTTTCTTATCCATTCCATATGCTAATGCAGCAGCAGTAGGTTCGTTAATAATACGTTCTACTTTTAAACCTGCAATTTCTCCAGCTTCTTTTGTTGCTTGACGTTGCGAGTCATTAAAGTAAGCAGGTACCGTAATTACGGCACGTGTTACATCTTGACCTAAATAATCTTCAGCTGTTTTCTTCATTTTTTGAAGAATCATAGCTGATAATTCCTGTGGTGTATATAAACGACCATCAACGTCTACACGTGGTGTGTCGTTATCTCCTTTTACTACTTTGTAAGGTACGCGTCCTGCTTCTTTACTAGATTCAGAAAACTTATTACCCATAAAACGCTTAATTGAATAAACTGTTTTAGTTGGGTTGGTAACGGCTTGACGTTTTGCTGGATCACCAACTTTAATTTCACCGCCTTCAACGAAAGCGATTACAGATGGCGTTGTTCTTTTACCTTCTGCATTTGGTATTACAACTGGCTCATTACCTTCCATTACAGAAACACAAGAGTTCGTTGTACCTAAATCGATTCCAATAATTTTACTCATAATAGTTATATTAAATTTATATATCCCGATGTTACTCGGAAGTGTTGTGTTATTATTTATTTTCGGAATGTATAAGTCAATGATTGTGCCATGACAAAAAATGTGACACGATGTCAGATTGGTATGTTAATATGCTTAAACCAGTATTATATATAACGAAATATCACTACTTTTAAAATCTAAAAAATAATGATTATGAAGAATCTAGTAACTATATTGTTTGTTTCCGTCATGCTTTTAACGTCTTGCGAAGGTCCTCAAGGACCTCCTGGAAGAGATGGTTTTGATGGCTTCAATGCCGATGAATATGCGGCACTTTCTTTCGAAAGAACTGTTGATTTTGAATATTTTAATGACAGTGGCTTACAAGAAGCCTTTATTAACTTACCATTTGATATTTTAGACAGCGATGCCGTTTTGATTTATAGATTGGAAAACATTGTGGAAATTGATGGTGTTCCAACTGAAGCCTGGTCTGCTCTTCCCCAAAATTTTTTCCTGCCAGGATCAAACATTATTCAGTATGTATTTAACCACACTTACGCGGATGTTGAACTACTTATAGATGGTAATTTCGATTTATCAACTCTGGGAAATGAATTTACACAGAATCAAATATTTAGAGTAATTATTTTACCCGCTGATGCGATTGGTCGTCTTGACACTTCAAATATCAATACTGTAATAGAAGCCTATGGTATTAAAAAGTTTGAAAAGCGCTAGTTAAACATTTTAGTAAATTTCCATCTTATTCTCATCGGGTTTCTTTCAGAACATCCTAAACTAAATGTATCTTTGCTTTAAATTAAATTGATTTCTACATGGAGTGTATTTCTGTTTTTGATATGCTAAAAATTGGTGTTGGACCTTCTAGTTCTCACACGTTAGGACCTTGGCGAGCTGCAGAACGCTGGATTGCCGAATTAAAAACCAAAAACTGGTTTGAGAAGGTTGAAAAAATTACAGTAGATTTATATGGATCTTTATCCTTAACAGGAAAAGGTCATGCTACCGATTATGCGGTTATGCTGGGCTTGAGTGGTGCCGATCCCGAGTATATTCCTGTTGATACGATTGATGTGATTATTGCTTCTATAAATAACACGCACAAATTGCGATTTAATAATGAACGTACCATAGATTTCAATCCGAAAACGGATATTATTTTCAATCGGAAGTTTTTACCATTTCATGCCAATGGTATGCGTTTTACAGCTGTTATTAATGGTAGAAAATCGCATGCTTACTACTACTCTATTGGTGGTGGTTTTGTGGTGCAAGAAGAACGCCAGAATTCCAAGGCTAATAAAATTATATTCTATTGTACCTTCCCGTATCCTGTTGAAAATGGTGTGAAATTGTTAGATTTTTGTCAACAATTAAAATTACCCATTTCAGGCGTTGTTTTAGAAAATGAAAAGTCTATTCGTGATGAAGATACCATAGATTTTGAATTGAAACGTATTTGGAATACCATGCTAGAATGTATGTACGTTGGCTGCCACACGGAAGGTAATTTGCCTGGTGGTTTAAATGTACGTCGTCGTGCTTTTGATATGCACAAGAATTTAAGTAATGGTGTACCGTATGACTCTCCTGAAACCTGGTTACAAAGCATTCGTAAAACAGAAGTTAAATTCCGACAAATATTAAAATGGGTTAGCTGTTTTGCCTTGGCAGTTAATGAAGTGAATGCTGCTTTAGGTCGTGTTGTAACAGCGCCTACCAATGGTAGTGCTGGTGTTATTCCGGCTGTTCTCATGTATTATATGGTTATTGAAAACCATGAAGCGGATTTTGAACATATCAAGAAATTCTTATTAGTTTCCGGTGAAATTGGCTCTATATTTAAAAAAGGAGCTACCATTTCTGCTGCCATGGGTGGCTGTCAAGCTGAAATTGGTGTATCATCTGCCATGGCTGCTGGCGCATTATGTGAATTACTAGGTGGATCACCAGAACAGGTTTTAATTGCTGCTGAAATTGCTATGGAACATCATTTAGGACTTACGTGCGACCCTATTGCTGGATTGGTACAAATCCCTTGTATAGAACGGAATGCCATGGGAGCCATTAAGGCTATAAATGCTTCGGAAATGGCATTGGATGGAGATCCAACCCAAGCAAAAATACCATTGGATAAAGTAATTGCAACAATGTGGGAAACAGCAAAGGATATGACTTCTAAATACAAGGAGACCAGTGAAGGCGGCCTTGCGGTTCAAGTAAATATGAGTGATTGCTAACCTATTCTGTACAACTTACCCTACGGGAATCTATAATATAATAAATTTTCCAGCCATCGTTCGTTTGAACTAATGTA
>CBFHJN010000097.1:0-10067 GCA_965655805.1 Flavobacteriaceae bacterium | reverse complement strand
TTTGGTACCAACATTCATTTGTTTGGCTCTTCCTTTATTGGAGGTTAGGAGTGTGATTTGTGTTTCCTCGCGTGCAGTCGAGAGGTTCGTAGGTCTCGACTGTGCACTACCTGACATGAAAGTTCTAACTTTTTCTTTCGATCCATCAGTACTTCCACCATCAACAACTATAATTTCAGCTATGTTTTTAGGTGATGAATTTTTAAGAAGATTCTCTAAAACCGAATTAATATTTTCGGCTTCGTTAAGCATCGGAATAATAATGGAAATGGTGTTAGTCATTTAATTCCCAACTATAATCCATGTAATTTATTTTGGCTTCCGAAGAAATTTTTACATCTGAATAGGTGTTTAAAAAATCGATTAAAGTTCCATTTTCCTTAAAATCTTTAGAAAACCATTTGAAGATTTTGGAAATTTCTATGACATCTTTTTGAATATTATTTTTAGATGAATCGCTTAAAAATCCTTTAGTAACAGCTGTCAATTGAGAATCTAATTTTTCAGCAATAAATGCTTTGTTTTGTAATTTCGGACAAGAAGCAGATGCGCATACAATAGCAAAATGAATACGTGGTTCGTTCATCTTGCGAAGTATTTCATGCTCAATATGGTTTAGAGACAACATTTTGCCATTGATAGGAATAAACTCTTTATCCCAAGGATTTTTTATGTCTTTAATACTTTCTAAAGGGTAATTATCAATTATCAGTTTGATTGTAAATGCGTTATAGGCATTAATCCAATACGCCAGTTTTTCTTTTTTTGTCCAAGAATCTTTAGGTGAAATAGCAATAAATTGGTTGAGGTAGGCGTGTAATTCGTCATCATTTGCTTTTATGTTTTTATAGTTAACCTCACCTTCAGTTGAAACCTGTTTTTGCAAGAAATCAGTAAAAACGGAATGATTTATTTTTTGCCCGAAAGCAGAAACACTCAAGCAAAACATCAAAATGATTTGGATTTGATTTTTCATAAAGTTTATTTAGAAAAGTTGTAGTAAAAGCTAATTCAGCTTCTATTTAACAGCAGCCACCACCATCATAATGAAAGGTAGATTCAGAAAAATAGATATCATTTCTACCTAAAGCTTGTAATGCTCCAGCCGTTTTATCACAAATAGCTAATGGCTGATTTTGCAGCAATACATGTCCAGCGTTGTCATCAAAATAATCTTGGTCGCCATAATAAATAGCTGCTTTTCCTGTAAAAATACATGGACCGTCTGCAGGCATTGGGTCTTTTATAGCAGCCACTTCAATGGATTCAATATAAATCAATTCATCAGTAGGATAATGATTTGGATCTAAAATACGATAGGGTTTTCTAGCCCGAATTTCTATGGTGCCGAAACCTGCATCTGTTAACATTTTCACATAGTCAGCAATGGGTAAACTGCCACTTAAACAGAGTGCACGCAAACGATCATCATTTCTTAACGTCTCGTTCATGGGTTGCTCGCACGTGGGATCGCTCATGACTAGCTTGCCATGTGGTTTTAAAACGCGGTACATTTCGGCAATGGCTTTTTTTAAATCGTCTGTTTTAAAAATATTGAATAGGCAATTTTGGGCAGCCACATCAATGCTATTATCAGGAACCGGTAGATTTAAAGCATCACCTTTTTTAAGGTCCACAAATTCACTTTTAAACCAAGGATTTTGTGCTTCAGCTTCTTTAAAATTTTTACGAGACGCTTCTAACATTTCATCTACCACATCAATACCAATTACACCATTTTTTTCGCGATTGAAATATGCAAACTGTAACAATTCCATGCCTCCTCCAACGCCAACATAAAGCATTTTAGGGTTGTTGGTTAAGTCCCGTGCATGAACCGTTGTTCCGCAACCATAATTCATTTCTTGCATGATTTTCGGGATTTTTAAACCAGGTAATTCCCAAATAGGATTGGTAGTGCAACATAAACCAACATCTGGTGTTAGTGCTGCTTCTTTATAAACGTCGTGTGTGGTGTCAAGATAATTGCTCATGTTTTCGGTGTTTAGTGTTCGGTTTTTATCAATGCTTGTCAATATCTGCTTTGCGGCAATTACTAACGAATTTCTATAAATTTTTAATCAGTTCTTTAAAAAGCGTAATCATTTGCGGTTCTGCTTTGCCTGCCATTGCTATAATTTCAGAAATATCTACAGGTTTTAAGTGGTCTGGGTCACATTCATCGGTTAAAACTGACACAGCAGCTACTTTTAAATTTAAATGATTGGCCACAATAATTTCTGGAACGGTACTCATACCAACGGCATCGGCTCCAATAATTTTAAGCATCCTGTATTCTGCACGAGTTTCTAATTGTGGGCCAACTACACTAGCATACACGCCTTTATGCAAGGTTATGCCTTGTTCTTTAGCAATGGCTTGAAATTTAGCGTTTATTTCAGCATCATAAGGTGCACTCATATCGGTAAAACGTTCGCCTAATTGTTCCACACCTCTAAAAGCCAAAGGCGAACTGCCTTGAAGATTAATATGATCGTCAATTAACATTAGTTCCCCTTTTTTGAAGTCTAAATTAATAGCACCAGACGCATTAGATACCAATAAGGTTTTGATGCCTAATTGTTTCATTACGCGAACGGGATAGGTGACATCTTGTAGTGAATACCCTTCATAAATATGAAAACGACCTTGCATAACTACGACTTTCTTTCCAGAAAGCGTTCCGTAAATGAGCTTGCCTTTATGAAATTCAACGGTTGCTGTCGGAAAATTAGGAATGTGGTTGTAACTAACTTCAGCAATAATATCAATATCGTCTATTAGTTTTCCTAATCCAGTTCCGAGAATGATACCTATTTCCGGGTTTTCAAAGCCTTTGCTCTGTAAATATTCTGTGGTTTCTGTTATATATTTAATCATGTTTTACGTAGTATTTTTTGAGTGATTCAATACCTTCAATATCTTCAAAGGTATCAATATCATTTAATGTTTGTAATAAGTAGAAGGCTTCATTTTTTAAATCTTGAAGTGTATCATAGCAAACGGTTTCCGTTCCCCAAGCTTTGTTTTTAAACACATTTGGGTGTAGGTGTTTCATGCCAAAAAGATAATAACCACCATCTTCGGCAGGACCTAAAACAAAATCATGTTGGTTTAATTTTTGAAAACCTTCAGAAATAATTTCGGCATTTAAATCTAATAAATCGCTACCAATAATTAGCACTTTTTCATAGCCTATCTGAAATAATTCTGAAAACGCATTTTCCATACGCTCGCCCAAATCAGAGCCTTCTTGAAGTTTTTTCTTAAAAAAATCTGGAACCCAAAGATCTTCTTTTTGAATGCTTTCTGAATAAAAAACATAGCGATCTGCTGATACATTTTTGATTATATCAGCTGTGTGTTTTAATAGGTGTTTATAAATTTCTAAAGCAGCTTCATTTCCAATAGTTTTTGCTAAACGGGTTTTACACTTACCTATTTCTGGATTTCTAGTGAAAATAATGAGTGCCTGTTTAGAGGTGGGAAAATAGAAGTTAGCGACTTGATTTTGGTCTGTATTAGTATTGTTGTTTGATAATATTCCCATGATTTTTTTTGCTAATTATATACTTTTTCGCCCTTTTCTAACCATTTTCCCCACATTTTGGAAAAGGCATGAACACTATCGGTTTCTTTGTTTTTCATATTGTAAACGGGAAAATCATTATTTTTCCATTCAAAAATGCCACCATATAAATTATAAACTGCTGTATAGCCTGCGTTGTTAAGTTTTTTCGAAATGGTTTCGGAGCGAATTCCTAATGAGCAGTAAACCACAATGGTGTCTTTTTTATTGGGTATTTTATTTAACACAGTTTCAATTTTGAAATCCTTATAGCCAACAAATTCGGCATCACGCAAATGGCTAACGTTGTACTCGTTGGGCTCGCGCGCATCTAAAATTTTATAATTCGTTTTGGGCATAGCCAATTCTTGAACCGTTATATACGGCATATTATTGGTGTTATACCGTTTTAATAAATCTGCCAAAGAATCTTGTGCCAAACTACTTTGAATGACGGAAAAAAACAATACGATATAGGTTAGCTTTTGAAACATATTATAAAAATTAATCTACTACACTACCTTGGCAACTACTACCTGCTCCAGCAGTACAGCCGTAACAATGTTGAGAAATTAAAATATTTCTACCTTTTAATAAATCGTCATTATATTCTGAAATATGCTTGATAGAACTATTTACTGGCAAATTTAACATTTGGTTGAAATCGCAATCATACAAATAACCATCCCAACTTATGGATAGTGTGTTTGTACACATTACATTTTTAACAGCAGAAGGATTATAGGCTTCCACCAAACTATACATATAATCTTCGTAGTTTTCCGATGCTATTAAATAATCCAAAAAGCGTGCAATAGGTAAATTAGTAATGGCAAATAAGTTATGAAATTGAATATTAAAATCCTCTAAAAGCGCTTTTTTAAAATCTTTTTCCATAGCTGCTTGATTTCCAGGTAAAAAAGCGCCAGACGGATTATAAACCAAATCCAAACGTAATTTACTGTCTGGCATGCCATAACCAACCGCATTTAATTCCTGTAAAGCTTTTATGGATTTGGCAAAAACACCATCACCACGTTGTTTATCGGTTTTGCCTTTCGTCCAATGTGGCATAGAACTCACGACATGAACATTGTGTTTTTTAAAAAAATCTGGTAAATCGTGATATTTTTTATTGGCTCGAATAATTGTCAGATTGGATCGGACAATAAAATCTTTGACGCCAGCTTTAGCTGCTTCTTCAACAAACCAGCGAAAATCTGGGTTCATTTCGGGTGCGCCTCCTGTTAAATCTAACGTATGCGCTTCTGTGTTTTTTATAACTTCCAAACACTGCAACATAGTTTCACGCGTCATGATTTCCTTACGGTCTGGACCAGCATCTACATGGCAATGTGTGCAAACTTGATTGCACATGTACCCAACATTTATTTGAAGTATCTCTAATTTTTTTGCTTTAAGCGGAAATTGATTGCTTTCGGCTATTTTAGCTTTAAAGGTGGGTAATTCCCCAGATTTAAAAATACCGTTTGAGAGTATTTCAAGTTGTCGTTTACTATTTGCTAGTTCTTTTTCTTGTTGCTTTAAGGATTTAATCATAAAAAGGCTTCAGGTTTAACAGTGGTTTACTTTGTAGCTGTTTTGATATTTATTGATCTAATTTATTTACTTTATTCATCATTTGTACACCGTGAACTAACGATGCACCACCACGAATAGCAGCAGCTACATGTAAGGCTTCCATCATTTCTTCTTTGGTAATGCCACGTTGTAGACCATCGCCAGTGTAAGCGTCAATACAATATGGACACTGTACAGTGTGCGCTACAGCTAATGCGATAAGCGATTTTTCGCGTTCCGATAAAGCACCTTCTTCAAAAACTTTACCGTAGTAATCGAAAAATTTTGCACCTAATTCTTCATTCCATTCAGAAATTTTACCGAATTTTTTAAGGTCTGCTGGGTCGTAATATGTTTTTTGCATGTTTATGATTTAGTGTTGTTCATATATTTACGAAAAATGGGAATATAGGGTTTTATGTCGAAGAACATTATTAAAGTTTACACAAAATGGCTTGATATTTCATCGGTAATAAAAATTGAAATATAGTATATTGCAAGTCATAAAATCTCGTCCATGGATTATTTTTTAATCATTACTATTCTAGTTGCGCTGGCAGCAGCTTTCGGTTATATCAATGTGCGTTTTTTGAAATTACCCAATACAATTGGTTTAATGCTTATTACCATACTATTTACATTGGGTGTTTTTGCTTTAAGTTTTTTTGATAGTACCTTACTAGATGCTGAAAAATATATTATCACACAAATAGATTTTAAGGAAGTTCTTCTGGATGTCATGTTAAGTTTTTTGTTGTTTGCGGGAGCGCTTCATACTAATTTTGAACAACTAAAAGTGCAACGTTGGCCTGTTTTAGTTTTTTCAACATTAGGTGTTTTGGTCTCTACGTTTTTCGTAGGAATCGCCATGTTTCTAATTCTTCCACTATTTAGTCTTGATGTTTCCCTGGTAAATTGCTTACTATTTGGAGCCTTAATTTCACCAACAGATCCAATTGCTGTTTTAGGGATTTTAAAGAAAGTTGGTGCTCCAAAAAATCTAGAAACTAAAATAGTGGGTGAATCGTTATTTAATGATGGTGTAGGTGTTGTGGTCTTTTTAACTATTTTTCAAATAGCACAGTTAGGTGTAGATGAGGTTGAAGTATCTCAAATTGTTCAATTGTTTGGACAGGAAGTTTTGGGAGGAATAGCATTAGGATTGGCTTTAGGCTGGGTTACCTATAGATTGCTTAAATCTATTGATGATTATGATATTGAGGTTATTATTACATTAGCAACAGTTATGGTTGGTACTGCAATTGCTCATAACTTACATGTTTCGGCGCCTTTAGCCATAGTTGCGGCAGGATTAATTGTAGGAAATGATACTGTAAGAAGTTCTACCATGTCTAAAACCACAGAGAATTATGTTGATAAATTTTGGGAATTGATTGATATATTATTAAACACCATATTATTTGTTTTAATAGGCATGGAACTGCTGGTTATATCCTTTCGGGTAGATTATGTCCTGGCTGGTTTTATAGCAATTCCCCTTATTCTTGTTTGTAGATATTTGTCCTTATTATTGCCTGTTAAATTTTTTGAAAAGCGATTGAATTTTGCACCTAAAACCAATTTAATTATGACTTGGGGAGGTTTGCGTGGTGGAATTTCCATTGCATTAGCATTGGGTTTGACACTAGAAATGGAGCGCGATTTATTTTTAGTAATCACCTATATTGTTGTTGTGTTTTCCATATTAGTTCAAGGTTTGACGGTTGGAAAATTAATTAAAAAATATACTAAATAATCTTACATGTTATGCTAGATATAACCAATGAGTATGGTCAGTTTTTTGAAGACGAATTACTTGCCGAGATTAATCAAGTCGGTATTCTTAAAGATGTTCGCGAAGGCGATGTTCTTATTGAAATAGGCTCTTACGTTAAATCCATGCCGTTACTTATTACTGGTGCCATAAAAATTTTACGACAAGATGATGATGGCGATGAACTCTTACTCTATTTTTTAGAAAAAGGTGATACCTGTGCCATGACCTTAACGTGTTGTTTGGGTAGAACTAAAAGTGAAATTCGCGCGATTGCAGAAACAGATGCTAGATTAATTATGATTCCTATAGAAAAAATGGAAGAATGGTCTGCTAAATATAAAAGCTGGCGTAATTTTGTTTTTGAGAGTTACCACAGTCGCTTAAATGAAATGTTAGATACCATTGATAGTATTGCTTTCCTCAAGATGGATGCGCGTTTGTTGAAATATCTACACGAAAAAGCACGTGTATCCGAAGATTATACTATTTATGCTACACATCAAGAAATAGCGTATGAGTTGCATACCTCACGAGTAGTAATTTCTCGATTACTTAAAAAGTTGGAAAATATGGGGAAGGTTAAATTAAATAGAAATCATATTATTCTAAAACAGGATTAGCCTTTATGTAGCATTCGTTACTATTTAGATTAGATTTAATACTTAATTTTGTTTTAATACGTAGAAAACCAAATCATGGAATTATTAGAAATTTTTGGCTATTTAAGTGCTTTACTAATTGGTATCGTATTAGGACTAATTGGTGGTGGTGGATCTATTCTTGCTGTTCCTGTGTTAGCGTATTTATTTTTAGTTAATGAAAAAGTGGCAACAGCCTATTCTTTATTTATTGTTGGTGTAAGTGCTTTGGTTGGTGGATTAAAACAACATAAAAAAGGTTTGGTAGATTGGCGAACTGCTTTTGTGTTTGGTATTCCAGCAATTGTTGGAATTTCATTAGTTAGGCATTTTATAATTCCAGCGCTTCCCGAAGTGATGTTTACCTTCGGTGATTTTGAGTTTACAAGGCGTATGGCCATGTTCGGTTTGTTTTCCGTTTTAATGATTCCGGCAGCTTTCTCTATGTTAAAAGAACGAAAAATACAACCCAGTAAATCAAAAGTTTCTTACAATTATCCGCTTATTATTATTGAAGGTTTATTAATAGGAGGTGTAACAGGTATGATAGGAGCAGGAGGTGGTTTTTTAATTATTCCAGCGCTTGTGCTTCTGGCAAATGTAGAAATGAAAGTAGCCGTCGCTACATCCTTAATTATCATTGCTATGAACGCGCTTTCAGGCTTTTTTCTTGGCGATGCATTAACAATGGATGTAGACTGGATTTTTCTTTTAACTTTCACGGCCATTTCTTTAGTCGGTATCTTTATTGGTAGTTATCTTGGGAATTTTGTTGATGGTAAAAAGCTGAAGAAAGGCTTTGGCTATTTTGTGTTTGCTATGGCTATTTTTATATTTTATATGGAGTTCTTCGTAAAGGTTTAATGTAACTTTAGTTACTGCCTATTTCAAGAGATATTCGTAAATTTGCAACATATTTAAACGGAAGAATTATGAAAATTGAACAAATATATACAGGTTGTTTAGCCCAAGGTGCTTATTATATAGAAAGCAAAGGTGAAGTGGCTATTATTGACCCACTTCGAGAAGTAAAGCCCTACATAGAGCGAGCTGAAAAAGATAATGCCAAAATTAAATTCATTTTTGAAACGCATTTTCATGCAGATTTTGTGAGTGGTCATGTAACATTAGCAAAAGAAACAGGCGCTAAAATAGTTTTTGGACCAACAGCCACAACAGGTTTCGATTCGGTTATTGCTACAGATGGTCAAGTTTTCCAAATAGGAGATATAACTATTACGGCTTTGCATACACCTGGACACACCATGGAAAGTACCACGTATTTATTAAAAGATAAAAACGGAAAAGATCACGCTATTTTTAGTGGTGACACGTTGTTTTTAGGTGATGTAGGTCGTCCAGATTTAGCCCAAAAAGCTGCTAGTATGACCCAGGAAGAATTAGCAGGAATTTTATTTGATAGTTTACGAACTAAAATTATGACGCTAGCGGATGACGTCATCGTCTATCCTGCGCATGGAGCAGGTTCTGCTTGTGGTAAAAATTTAAGTAAAGAAACTGTGGGTAGTATTGGCGACCAAAAGAAAACCAATTATGCCCTTCGTGCTAATATGACCAAAGACGAATTTATTCAAGAAGTCACAGAAGGTTTAGCACCACCTCCACAATATTTTCCGTTGAATGTTCAAATGAATAAGGATGGCTATGATGATATTGATGTGGTTTTGAAACGTGGAACACAAGCCTTGTCACCAGACGCTTTTGAAGCGGCAGCTAATGAAACCGAAGCTATTGTTTTAGATGTGCGTCACCAAAACGATTTTGTACAAGGGCACATTCCACGTTCCATTTTTATTGGTATTGATGGTGGATTTGCACCATGGGTAGGTGCATTAATAGCCGATGTCAAACAGCCAATTTTATTGGTCACTCCAGAAGGTCGTGAAGAAGAAACAATCACGCGTCTGTCACGGGTTGGATTCGATTATACAATCGGGTATTTAAAAGGTGGTTTTAAAGCTTGGAAAGCGGCTGGAAAAGAAACCGATACCATTGAGTCTATTTCTGCTTTAGAATTTAAAAACAGGATTGAAAATGAAGCTATCCCTATTTTTGATGTGCGTAAGGAAGGTGAATATACATCGGCTCATATCAACAAAGCCCATTTAACACCTTTAGATTTTTTAAATAATCATTTAAGTGAATTTCCAGAATCCGAAACATTTTATGTTCATTGCGCTGGTGGTTATCGAAGCGTTATTGCTGCATCCATTTTAAAAAGTCGCGGTATTCATAATTTAGTGGATGTTGCAGGTGGTTTTGCAGCTATAAAAGATGCTGGAATTCCAGTTACAGACTTTGTTTGCCCTACTACATTAAAGTAATTTATTTAAAATTTAGTATATTTAAAAGAGTGGTGAAAGCCACTCTTTTTTAGTAACAAATGTTACGTATAGGGTTAAATTTTCCTTGTAATTTTATAAACGAATTTATTAGTAACCATGAAACAAATTATAATCATTATGTCATTCATATCCATGCT
>CBFHJN010000096.1:0-10113 GCA_965655805.1 Flavobacteriaceae bacterium | reverse complement strand
ACTCATGTTTTGTGGTTTGTTGGTTGTATAAATTGGAAGCAGTTTCAAAACCTTCAGGTGTTAAACTCCACATGTTTCCATTTAAAGTCACATAATTTTTATCGACTAGCTTCTGAAGCGTTCCACGCGTAAATCCTTGAAAATTATTTAAGATTTTAATGGTATGTGGATGCGAAATATTATCATGGGTTTTCGCAATTTGAAACATGAATGCCAATGTTTTATGCTGCTCTAAATCACGTCTGTTTTTAATAAATCGGATTTGCCTAAAAAGCAACCCACGACTTGGCGAAAAAATAAACGAAAACAACACAAATACCGAAGCCACTAAAACAATAACAGGACCTGTAGACAAGTTGTTTTGTGTTGCACTAATGGCTGTTCCAAAAACACCTGAAAAAGCTCCGAAGATTGCAGCAAGGAAAACCATAGTACTCAAACTATTTGTCCATTGTCGCGCAGCAGCAGCAGGAGCTAAAAGCATAGCACTCATTAAAACCACACCTACGGTTTGCAAACCTAAAACAATAGCCAAAACAATAAAAGAAGTGATGAGAATATCAATAGTTTTGGTATTGAAGCCAATGGTTTGTGCATATTCCTTATCGAATAACAGAATTTTAAATTCTTTCCAAAATAGAAGTAAAACGAATAAACACAATCCAGTAACAATTGCCATGAGCCACACATCGCTTTCAACTAACGTTGCCGCTTGACCGAATAAATATTTATCCAAACCAGCTTGATTGGCATTCGGTTGCTTTTGAATAAATGTGAGTAACAACATGCCAAATCCGAAGAATAATGATAAAATCAATCCTAAAGCCGTATCCGATTTTAAATGGGTTTTCGAAACAATACCACGAATCCAAAACGTTCCGATTAAGCCGCTCACTAAAGCACCCAATAATAAGGTGTTACTGTCTTTGGCGCCTGTAATTAAAAATGCGATAGCAATTCCAGGCAAGGCTGCATGCGAAATAGCATCACCTAACAAACTTTGTTTTCGCAATACGGCAAAACTTCCCAACATACCAGTTACAGCGCCAAGAATTGCGGTGCCTAGCGTAATGGTGCGCAACGTGTAATCGTTAATTAGGAGTTCTATGTATTCTAGGAAGTTAATAGTGGGTAGTTTTTAGAGGTTAGTTTTTATTTCTGAATACTCACTTTATAATTAATACCATACGTTTTCGTCAAGTTATCATCATTAAAAATGTCTTTTACTGGACCTGTGGCAATTTTTTTCACATTTAAAAATGTTACCCAATCAAAATATTCTGGAACCGTTTGTAAATCATGATGCACGACGATAACTGTTTTATTGGCTTTTCGTAGGGTTTTTAAAATGTTGATTATAGCTATTTCTGTTGTAGCATCAACTCCTTGGAATGGTTCATCCATAAAATAGATAGACGCATCTTGAACCAAAGCGCGTGCTAGAAAAATACGCTGTTGTTGACCACCAGAAAGTTGACTAATTTGTCGATTTTTAAAGGCTAACATCCCAACCTGTTCCAAAGCTTCCAAGGATGCTTTTTTCTCTTTTTGTCCAGGACGTTTTATCCAGCCCAAACTTCCGTAGGTTCCCATCATTACGACATCGAGTGCTGTGGTTGGGAAATCCCAGTCTACACTTCCTTTTTGCGGAACATAAGCTACTAAATCACGTTGTTTATTATAAGGTTTGCCATAAATACTCACGCTGCCAGCAATGGGTTTTAAAATACCCAAAATAGCTTTAATAAGTGTTGATTTTCCAGCACCATTTGGTCCAACAATCGCCATCAAAACACCTTCTGGGATTTCTAAATCAATATCCCAAAGTACGGGTTTGTAGTTGTAGGCTACTGTTAAATCGTCTACTTGGACGGCTAAAACGGATTTATTATTTGGCGTATTAATTTCGCTCACTTTCGTTGTATTTATTACTAGTTTTTATTCAGAGATATTTATTTAGCATTTTTTGTTTGATAGTTGTTTACGGCATTTCCTTGATTATTTGCTATTAGATTCCTGCTTTCGCAGGAACTTTATTTCAGCGCATTCACTATCGTGTTCACATTATATTTGAACATACCAATGTAAGTTCCTTCATCTGTGCTAGCATTTCCTAGTGCATCAGAATATAAGGTGCCACCAATTTGTACATCAAATCCTTTTGATTTTACGGATGCTTGAAGCGCTTCAATGGTGCGTTTTGGAACCGAACTTTCCACGAAAATTGCTTTTACTTGTTTATCAATGATAAATGTAGCTAAATTTTGAACGTCTTGAACACCAGCTTCGGTAGCTGTTGATAAGCCTTGAAGTCCGACGACCTCAAAACTGTAAGCTTGCCCAAAATAATTAAAGGCGTCATGAGCTGTAACCAAAATACGTTTGTCTTCTGGAAGCGTACTGATAACAGACTTTATATCTTCATTTAAAGTCTTTAATTTTTCTAAATATTCAACTCCATTTTTTTCAAAAGCTGCTTGATGTTCTGGGTTGGCTTCTGATAATCGTTCGACGACGAATTGGGTAATCAGTTCCCAATTATTCACATCAAACCAAATATGTGGATCATAATTGGAGGCAAAATATTCAGAACCAATAAGCGTATTCTTATCAACAACATCAGAAACTGCAATGGTTTTAATTTGGCTTCCCATTTTTTCAAAGACCTCGACTAATTTGCCTTCCAGATGTAATCCATTGTAAAAAATAATATCTGCAGAGGCTAATTTTGTAACGTCACCTTCGCTGGCTTTGTACAAATGTGGATCGACACCACTGCCCATTAAACCGTTTACGTCTATATATTCGCCACCAATATTTTGAACCAAATCTGTTATCATGGTAGTGGTGGTAACGACTTGTAGTTTGGAATTTGCTTCGTTCGTATTCTTACAAGTAGAAACAACACACAGAATTATAATTGCAAAAACTATTTTTTTCATAGGTCTAAATTATAGTTGCGAAGGTACTAAAAAAATACCTGGTTTAACGAAGCTTATAGCGAACACCAAAGAAAAAACGAATCCCTTGATTTGGACCATAAACATAAGATGGATCGAAGGTTAAAGCATACGGATTATCTGGAGTTGCTATAACATTTCCGTTAGGATCAAACTGCACGTTGTTATCAAAAGGATCGTCTGCACGTGCAATTATAAATGGATTTCCTTTGTTTGGTGTCCAATCCAAAAGGTTTTTTACACCACTATAAAACTCAAAATTGGAAATGCCATCATAGGTTAACTGTATGTTTTGAATACTCCAAACAGGTGAATATTCGTCTCGTGGATCCAAATCGCTTAAGAGTGGTAGGCGCATCGGTCCATATAAATTTCCCGTATAATCTACGGTTAAATTTGTTGGGTAATTTTTATATGAGAACGACCATACACCTGAATAACTTTCGGTTAAAATTTGTTCAGTTCTTATACCATCTTCTTTTTGAGAAACATCTTGCCAGGTAGCGCCAACGGAAGCTGAAATACCATTGGCAAATATGGCATCAAAACTTAAGCCAAGACCTTTGGATATTGATGAACCATCAAGATTGGAATAAATAGTTTGATTTGGATTTGTATCATAATCTGGAATAATAGCATTGGTGAAATAGGTGTACCATGCCGATGTGTCAAATGTAAATTGCATGCCGTTTTTGGTATATAACTTCTTTAGGTAATTTAGAGTAACGTTGTAAGATTGTTCAGGCTTTAGTTCTTCTTCAATAATAACATCTCTAGCGCCAGTAAGTGCTGCATGTTCTTCAGTGAATAAGTTAACAACACGGAAACCCGTTCCAGCATTCAGTCGAATAATATCGCTATCCGTTGGTTTAAACCTGTATGCTAAACGTGGTGTGAAAATGTTTCCATGGCGTTCATCATAATCATAGCGCAAGCCTAGTAATAAACTTTGTTTTTCGTCGAAATCAATTTCATCTTGTACAAAAATGGATGGAATGGTCACTTCATCTGGATTGGGTGTTGCCGTCGTGTTATCATTATAATAATTATACCGAACGGCTGCGCCCACTAAAAAATCGTGATTTTTAATTTTCTTATACCATAAAAACTGTCCAAATCCAATACGCTGTTGGGCTAGATAAGGTGTGTCTCCATAAACAGAGTTTTGATCATGATCTGAATAGGAGAATTGAAACATAACATCTTCCGAAAAGGGTAATTGGTATTCGCCAATCAATTCATAACGTGACGTGTAAATACTTTCACCATAAACTTTGTTTCCGCCTCTGTAGCTCTTGTTCCAATTCATTTCGCCTCCCCAACGATCTTCATAAAAATAACGACTAGCTAAAGAAAATTTCCGATTATCCTTTCTTTTAAAGTTCCATTTTTGGAAAATAGAAATTCGATTTTGTAAGGTCACATCCGTAAAATTATCGTTGTTAATATCTATCGGATTATCATATTTAAAATAATTAGTACCGAATAATAAGGTCGCTTTTTCGCCTACTTTTGACTTAAATCCTGCATCTATGTTCCATTCTCCCCATGTATTAATATTACTATCAGCAAAGAAAATTGGTGCAGTTTCTGGTAATTTAGTGATGATATTAATTAAACCACCAACAGCTTCACTTCCGTATAAAGATGAGGCAGGACCTTTTACAATTTCCACTTGTTCTATTAGTGAATTAGGAATTCCAGATAAGCCATAAACCGTTGATAAACCGCTAACAATTGGCATTCCATCAATTAAAACTAAAGTGTAAGGACCTTCTAAACCGTTGATGTGAATATCTCCAGTATTGCAAACGTTACAGTTTAATTGTGGTCTGACACCATTCACATTTTGAAGGGCTTCAAAAATATTAGGTGTTGGGTTTTTCTTAAAAAAGGCAGCGGTATAGATTTCTACAGGAACGGGACTTTCTAACCTTGAAACGGCTTTTAAAGTTCCCGTAATAACAACCTCTTGCAAGGATTCTCCACTGGTTAAATTAAAATTAACCGTAGTACCTTTATCCTGAATAGTAATATTTTTTCGGACTGTAGAATGACCAGTAAATGATGCAATCAAAACATAATTTCCTGGAAATATATTGTTTATAATGAAGGTTCCATCATCATTTGTAGTGGTTCCCAATGTAGTGCCTTCCAAATACACACTAGCATAAGGAAGTGTTTCGCCTTCGGAACGAACCGTGCCACTAATACTATAATTAGTTTGCGCATAGCTTCCCAAGCTTAATAAAACGACCAATATAATTAGCCTCATATTAAATAAATTTTATGCAAATATAAATAATAATTTAGATTAGTCTAAAAATATATTTAAAAAGTTTAATGCTGTATATTTGTTAGATAACCTGAACTTATGATTACGTTAACTGAAGAAAATTATATTAAAGCTATTTATCATTTGGGTAAGCAAGGTCGTGAGACTGTTAGCACCAATGCGTTAGCAGACGCTATGAATACGAAAGCATCGTCTGCAACAGATATGATTCGGAAGTTGGCAGACAAGGACTATGCCAATTACAAAAAATATAAAGGTGTTAGCTTAACGCTAACTGGTAGAGAAATTGCCATAAATATTATTAGAAAACACCGTCTGTGGGAAGTTTTTTTAGTCGAAAAATTAAATTTTACTTGGGATGAAGTCCATGAATTAGCAGAGCAGTTAGAGCATATAAAATCGCAAAAATTAATTGATGAATTAGACGCATTTTTAGGACATCCAACTCACGATCCGCATGGTGATCCTATTCCTGATAAACATGGCGAAATGACTGTTGTTGAAAAAGTAATTTTAGCACAAGCCCAAGTAGATATGCGTTATAGTTGTTTGGGTGTTAATGATAGTTCATCGGAATTTTTGCAATACCTAAATAAAAATAATATCAGTTTAGGTTCGATAATTGAAGTGCTTCATATTGAGCCTTTTGATAAATCTGTTACCATAAAAGCAAATGGAAATGTGCTAACGGTTTCGCAAAGTGTGGCTAAAAATTTATACTTAAAAAAATTATAATATATTCTGAATTTGAAACGCTTAAAACTACACTTATGTTGAAAAAGAATCTATTTATTTGTTGCTTACTAATAAGTATGATTGGTTTTTCACAAGAAAAAATACAAACGGAAACCCCTTTAATACTTAAAAAACTGATTTATCTAGAGTCCGTTTCGGTTGATAATTATACGGTAAAATTTAGTGAGGTTGTTTCAGATTCTCGTTGTCCGAAAAATGTAACATGCGTTTGGGCTGGCGAAGTGGTTTTTGAACTGCAAGTGTATAAATACGACCAACTTTTAACCACGGAAACGTTTGAAATTCCGCCAACAGGTTATTCTGTGCAAGAACGTAAATCCTTAATTATAGAGGGAAAGCCGAAGCTGTATTTGTATAATGTATTGCCGTTTCCGAAAGCTGAAAAGACAACCGAAAAAACGGATTACTATTTGCAGTTTTCTAGTGTAGATTAATGACAACCACAGCCATCATCACCACCACAATTTTTTGACTTCTTTTTTTTAGGGTTCCAAATATATTTCCGAATTAAATATACAATGGCTAAACCAAGAATGGTAAAAGCAATAATATTTTGAATGGTTAAACCCATATTAAGAATTTATTTTAATAATTGATAGGCGACTAATGCAACAACATAGGCAAAAGCCGTCATAACTACCAATTGCCAAGCAGGCCATTTCCAACTATTGGTTTCTCGTTTTACAATAGCCAACGTACTCATACATTGCATAGCAAAGGCGTAAAATAGTAAGAGTGAAATTCCGGAAGCAAAATTAAACAAAGGACCACCTAAGATAGGGTTCACTTCACCAGCCATACGGTTTTTGATAGTTTCCTCCTCATCACTTCCAACGTTATAAATGGTTGCTAATGTACCAACAAACACTTCACGAGCAGCAAAGGAGCTGATTAAAGCAATACCAATTTTCCAGTCGTAACCTAATGGTCGGATGGCAGGTTCAATGGCACGACCCGTTATTCCAATATAGGAATGTTCTAATTTGTAAGAATCAATATGTTGTTCTAATTCTGTTTCACTTAAATCTTGATTGGCATATTGTTCCGTAACAATAGCATCGGCATTATTGAAATTATCACCAGGTCCATAAGACGCTAAAAACCATAAAACAATAGAGATTGCTAATATGATTTTACCAGCACCAAATACAAAGGATTTTGTTTTTTCTAAAACGGTAATAGCAACATTTTTAATAAGCGGTAATTTGTAGTTTGGCATTTCCACTACAAAAAACGTTTTGCTTTTAATATTTAAAATTTTATTTAAAATCCAAGCAGAACCAACAGCTGCACCAAAACCTATTAAATATAAAAGCATCAGCGTTAAAGCTTGATAACTTAACCCAAAAAAACGTCCTTCTGGAATAACTAAAGCAATGATAATTAAGTACACAGGTAATCTTGCAGAACAGGTGGTAAAGGGTGTTACTAAAATTGTAATTAATCGCTCTTTCCAGCTTTCAATATTTCGGGTAGCCATAATTGCAGGAATGGCACAGGCTGTGCCAGAAATTAAGGGCACAACGCTCTTTCCGCTCAATCCAAATCTACGCATTATTCTATCCATTAAAAAAACCACACGACTCATATAGCCGCTTTCCTCTAAAACGGAAATAAACAGGAATAAAAAGGCAATTTGTGGAATAAAAATAACAATACCTCCAATTCCAGGAATAATCCCCTCCGAAATTAAGTTGGTTAACGTGCCTTCAGGCATCACGTTTTTTGTCCATTCACTTAATGATGCAAACGAGCTATCAATAAAATCCATAGGTACACTAGACCAATCGTAAATAGCTTGAAATATGGTTAAAAGAATTAGACCAAAAATGACGTAACCCCAAACTTTATGTGTTATAATACGGTCTAATTTAATGCGTAAATCTTTAGCTGTATTTAAATCAATAGTCTGTCCTTTTTTGAGCACATTATTGATAAACTGATAACGCTTTATGGTCTCCTTTTGCTGTAAACGTTTTAAGTCAGGATTCGTTTTCGTTTTAAAATCTGCAACGGCATCTACGGTATTTCGGTCTGTTTTCCCAAAGTTAACATCTTGTGTTATAACAAGCCATAATTTGTATAATAACTGATTTGGAAATGCTTTTTGTAAATTATTAAAATAGTCCGTATCAATTTCAGAGGCATTTAAACAGGGCTCAACTGATAAATCTTTGTAATTAGCAATAACATCTTTCAACGCCAAAATACCTTGGTTTTTTCGAGTGCTAATTAGCGCTATTTTAGTGTTTAAATGTTCTTCTAAATACGGAATGTCTAAACTAATACCTTTGTAATCCATTCTATCTGCCATGTTAATAACAAGAATAGTTGGAATTTGGAGGTCTTTAATTTGAGTGAATAGTAGTAGATTTCTTTTAATATTTTCTACATCACACACAACCACAGCGACATCTGGAAAATCTTTATCGTTTTTATTGAGAAGTAATTCTATAACCACATTCTCATCTAAAGAAGATGCGTTTAAACTATAGGTTCCGGGTAAATCTATAATATGAGCTTTAACGCCACGTGGTAATTTGCAGATACCTTCTTTTTTTTCAACCGTAATACCAGGATAATTACCAACTTTCTGATTTAAGCCAGTTAAGGCATTAAATACAGAGGTTTTTCCGGTATTCGGATTTCCAATTAAGGCAACGTTTATTTGCTTACTCATTTAGAAATTTCTATTTGAATGTGAATAGCTGTTTCGCGTCTGATGGCTAAATGACTTCCGTTGATGTTTAAATACATGGGATCGGCAAAAGGTGCTACTTGTACTAACTCCACACTATTTCCAGGGAGACAACCCATTTCCAATAGTTTTAAAGGAATATGGATAGACGAAACATCTATTATAATTCCTATTTCGCCACGTTTTATGTCTGCTAAAGTCACCTAGAATATTATTTAGATTGATTTTAAAGAAGCAAAAATAATGTAAATAGTTAGGGTAAAAAAATTGTGATAATAAAACTATTCAGAATCTTTCTTTAATATATGAATATCAGCAATTAAGCGTTTTATTTCTTCTGGATTTGTACCATCATAAAATCCACGAATTTGGCGCTTTTTATCAATTAGCATGAAGTTTTCGGTATGAATCATATCATAAGGGTCAAAACTATCCACATCTTTTACCGCTAAATAGCTTTTTCTCGCCAAATCGTAAATCTGTTTTTTATCGCCTGTCACTAAATTCCAACGGGTATCATCTACGCCTTTTTTTAGGGCATACTTTTTTAATTGAGGAACCGAATCAATTTCAGGTGTAACGGTATGTGAGAGTAACATAACATCTGGATCATCTTTCAGTTCTTTTTGAATGTAAACCATATGATCTGTCATAATTGGGCAAATGGTCTGGCAGGTCGTGAAAAAGAAATCAGCTACATATATTTTATCTTTATAATCCGCTTGTGTTATGGTTTTACCATTCTGATTAGTTAAGCTGAAATCGGCAATTTTATGATATTTTTTTTGGTATTGAATTGTGCTATCAACCAATTCAAAATTAACCATAGCTGGTTGATAAATAGGTAGGGGTTTTTCAACATTCAGAATATTGTAAATAATAGAAACAATAACAACGGAGATAATAAGAAAAACGATAGCAAAATACTTGTAGTCTTTAAAAAATGACAGCATAATAGGTTTGTATATAGGGTTTTTACAAAATTATTCTTCTGCAAAATTACAATAGAATAGAGATTAAAATGGTAATTTTAACAATCAATATTTTTATAAATAAAAAAAGCACAATGAAATTCTATTTACCCATCCTGTTATTTTTGATTTCTTCACCAATTATGGCTCAAGACTATAATAAATCTTTCAACAAGATTCAAGAAGCGGAAGCCAAAATGGCACTCAAAAAAATGAATCAACGCTTTAGTTTAAATACGGGTAATTATGATGTAAAATATCATAGGTTAGATTTGACTTTAGATCCTGCTGTTGCGTTTATATCTGGCGATGTAACAACCTATTTTGTTGCCAAAGAGCCACTTTCTGAAATTACGTTGGAGTTAACAGATAATATGATAGTTTCACAAGTTATGCAACGTGGAACGAGTTTAGCGTTTAATCATAATTCAA
>CBFHJN010000095.1:0-10150 GCA_965655805.1 Flavobacteriaceae bacterium | reverse complement strand
AAACACGTGGCAATAATGGCGAAGAAAACAGCATAAGCAAAATCGAATTTACTTAACATTTCATAAGCTGGTAAATCCCATGTAGGTCCAATTCCTAAATGAATAATCAAAGCGAAAACTAAATAACTAAAACTACTGGCTACAAAAGCTGGTATAATGGCTTTGTAATATTCTACGGCATGTTCATGATGTAAAATTTCAAGTGAAAACAAACTACCTCCCAAAGGAGCACCAAAAAGAGCTGTAAAACCAGAAGCCATTCCTGCAATGCTCATGGAGCGCAAATCTTCACCTTTTAATCGAAATACTTTACCAAGCCACGTACCTGTTGAACCTGTTACTTGAACCAAAGGTGCTTCAGGTCCCAAACTTCCTCCTGATGCTATACATAGGAAAGACGATAGAATCATGGACGGATTGTTCTTGGGATCGAGTTTCCCATTGTTAAAACGGATGTTATTTACAATTAAGTGAATTTCTCCAGGGTCACCAATAAAATGAATAACTAATCCTGCTAGTAGACCACAAAGTGCCATGGTCGGAATCACTAACCAACCATCAAAAAAGGCTAATTGATGCGTAAAATATTCTAAAACAATCCAATAAATACTAGCTATTAATCCGCCAAATAAGCCTAAAACTGCCCACAGAATAAACTTCCTGCTAAAAACAAACGGGTTAAATTGGATGGGTTGATCCAGTATATTAAGATACGTTAGGAGTTTGCGCTTCTTTTTGAGTTTCACAATAGATACTTATCTACGCATGTATGTAATAAATGAAAACCCATAATCATGTTTTTCATCTTTTTCGTGCTCTGTTCGGGTTACTTCTTGCCAGTTGTTTTTATCTATTTCTGGAAAAAACGTATCGGCCTCAAAATCGGCATGAACACGAGTAATTTCTAGTTTGTCAGCTAGACCTATAGCTTGTTTGTAAATTTCGCCACCACCAATAATGAATGGTTGCTTATCTGCTCTGGAAGCATCTAGAGCGTCTTCTAAATTGTTCACCACAATCACACCAGTTGGGACTTGATAATTTTCTTGACGCGTTATAACCACATGTGTGCGGTTTGGTAATGGTTTAGCAAAACTTTCATAGGTTTTACGACCCATAATAATGTGGTGACCGTTAGTTAAGTTTTTAAAACGCTTTAGGTCATCGCTTAAATGCCAAATGAGCTGGTTGTCTTTTCCTATCGCATTATTTTCACCTGCTGCTACAATTAATGTGACTTCAGAGGTTTTAGAGTGGGCTATTCGATTTTTTTTTTCAGGAAGCGGAAAGTCTTTTTCAACCTGTGCTTTTAACTCACTTATACGCTCTTTTTGTTGAGCTATTAATTGATTAAGCTGTTTTTCTTCCCATTTTTTGCTTAAAAATTTAGACGTGATGAATACCGAAATTACGTGGTATAGGAACAGAAATAACCAAATAGCAATGGCATATACAAACCAATCAATATTAAAAAGTTTAACACCTTCACCAATTCCTAAAACGGTGTTGGCAAGTATTAAAAATACCGATCCTATAAGGAAAACTACAAAATGTGCGTACAGACGTTTAAAATCTCTAATTGTTCTTTGTCTATTTCTGAACTTGTATCTTTTTTATTTCCGAACATGCTATCTGATTTTAAACAAATTTAGCTAATTTCTGACAAATTGAAGTTGCGAATGTCAATTAGAAATAAATAGTCATTAAAAATTTTACAGGAACGTTTGTTGGTTTGCCGTTTATAGCACCAGGTATTTTCATTTTGGGCATGCGTTTTAAAACTCTGATGGCTTCTGCTGCCATTTCTCGTTTATGTGCTTTGGCTGAAACATTTTCAGCTTTCCCTTTTTTATTAATAACAAAACTAACTTCAAACTGGGTACTTTTATTTAAAGGGAATAGTTTGTCGGCTAACTCATAATTAATACTGACTTTTACATAGTCCATTATTTTTTCAATAGTACAGTTTTTTAAATCCTCTGGGCTAACACTGTTTTCACAACCTCTATACGTTGGGTATTGCATGTTTTCTGGCGCATTATTGCGATTAGAAATTTTGAACTTTATAGGTACAAAATAGGGTATGCGAACAGCCTCACCATCTATATAACCAGGTTCCAATTTCGGTAGTAAATTAATTACTCGGATGGCTTCAGCTTCTAACTCTGGATAGTCCGTTTTTGCTACAATATTAACCACTTCGCCAGTAGTATCTATTTTAAACATGACCATAATTTTAACTATTGTGCCGTTAGGTATATCTAAATTTTCAGCTATTTTAGTATTGAATTTTTCTCCAATATGCTTGTTTAATTTCTCACTAAAACAGGCCTTTAAAGCTATGTTATCTAAACTCTTATTACAGCCTTTATAAATAGGAACGCGCTCTACTAGGGCAAAAGATACTTCTTCTGAATCATTCTTGTTTTCTGAATTTGAAATGTCTTGGACGTCTTTGGTCGCTTCGGGAGAATTAGATTCTTGCGAAAAGCTAGTTAAGCTAAAAAAGATAGCGAGCGCAAATAATAGGTTTTTCATGAGCATGCTTTAAACAGCTACAACCCCTTTAATATGAGGATGCGGATTGTAATCTTCCAACGTGAAATCTTCAAACTTAAAATCGAAAATATCTTTCACATCTGGATTAATTTTCATTTTAGGTAATGGTCTGATGTCACGCGATAATTGTAATTCCAATTGTTCTACGTGGTTGTTGTAAATATGAGCATCACCAAAAGTGTGAATAAATTCGCCAGCTTCATAACCACAAACTTGAGCCATCATCATCGTGAATAATGCATACGATCCGATGTTAAATGGAACACCTAAAAATATATCGGCACTGCGTTGATAGAGTTGACAAGATAATTTGCCGTCAGCTACATAAAATTGAAAAAACGCATGGCAAGGTGGAAGTGCTGCTTTTCCATTAGCAACATTGTCGCTAAAAGATTTAGATGTGTCTGGCAAAACCGAAGGGTTCCAAGCGGAAACCAGCATGCGTCGACTATTAGGATTGTTTTTTAGAGTTTCAACAATATCTTTAATTTGATCAATGTCATCATTATTCCAGTTACGCCATTGATGGCCATAAACGGGTCCTAAATCGCCATTTTCATCAGCCCATTCGTTCCAAATGCGCACACCATTTTCAGTTAAATAGTTGATGTTTGTGTCACCTTTTAAAAACCAAAGTAGTTCATAAACTATAGATCTTAAGTGAAGCTTCTTGGTGGTAACCATTGGGAACCCTTCGCTTAAATCAAAACGCATTTGGTAACCAAATACACTTTTTGTTCCGGTTCCTGTGCGGTCGCCTTTTTCGTTACCGTTTTCTAATACATGTTTAACTAGGTCGTGATATTGTTTCATAGCATTTCCCGCGAACGTGGGAATCTCTTTTTAATTCAACTTAACTATTTTTGTTTGAGATACTGAAACAGGTTCAGTATGACTAAAGCTAAAATAAAGAAAAGGGCCAAATCAATTAGATTCAACCCTTAAATTATATAAAAAGTTATTAACGGTGTTTAAAACGAATGTGTTTACCCAATAATCATCCCAGCAATTGTTGCCGAAATTAATGATGCAATGGTACCTCCAATCAACGCTTTCATACCAAATTCAGAAAGTGTTTTTCTTTGGCTTGGTGCTAAAGAGCCTATACCACCAATTTGAATACCTATGGATGCAAAATTTGCAAAACCACAAAGCATATAGGTTGCCATGATTATAGATTTGTTATAATTCAGGTGCACTTCGTTAGCGACGTTTTTTAAATCGGCTAATTGAATATAACCTACAAATTCACTAGCTGCTAGTTTGATTCCTAACAATTGTCCCATCATCATAATATCTTCAGTTGCCACACCAATCAGCCACATAAGAGGCGCGAAGATTGTTCCTAAAATGGCTTCTAAAGAAAGTGCTGGGTACGGTGTGTTTTCAGCCATCCAAGTGTTTACGGTTGAAAATTCGCCAATCCATCCTAGAATACCATTTAGCATGGCAATAAAAGCCACGAAAACTAATAGCATAGCACCAACATTAACCGCTAAACGCAGACCTTCAGTTGTTCCGTTAGCAATAGCATCTAAAATATTAGACCCTATTTTTTCGGAAGAAACAGATACGTCTGTATTAATTTCTTCCGTTTGTGGATACAATATTTTTGATATTACAATGGCGCCAGGAGCTGCCATAACGGAAGCTGCTAATAAGTGTTTGGCATAAACCAATCTTAATGCTGGGTCGTCGCCACCTAAAAAGCCAATATATGCGGCTAGAACAGCACCTGCAACGGTTGCCATGCCTCCAATCATGACTAAAAGCATTTCGGATTTGGTCATTTTTTCTAAATAGGCTTTAATAAGAAGTGGTGCTTCAGTTTGACCCAAAAATATATTTCCGGCGACACTTAAACTTTCGGCTCCTGAAATTTTAAGAAGTTTAGTTAATAACATCGCCATTAATTTGACGGCTCGTTGAATAAGTCCCAAATAAAACAAAACAGATGTTAATGCTGAAAAGAAAATAATGGTTGGAAGTACTTGAAAGGCAAAAATAAATCCGAAGGTATCCATGTCAACCACAAGACCTTCAAAAAGGAATTTACTTCCAGCACGTGTAAAATCTAAAATACTGATAAATAATCCGCCTATACCTTCAAAAGCACTCTGAATAAAAGGTACTTTTAAAACGCCAATGGCAATTATTAGTTGAAACGCTAAACCGATTCCAACCGTTTTCCAATTTACCGCACGTCTGTTGCTACTGAACAAAAACGCAATAAAAATTAGAGAAACCATACCTAAAACGCCACGCCAAAGGCTATTGAATGAAAAACCTTGGCTTGGTTTAATGGCATTTTCATCCGTTACTATTCCAACAAGCCCAACCTCTTCAATGGTTTTGGTAGCTGTAAAACTATATACCTTTTCTTTAGCAGTAAATACTAGTGTGGAATCGGTTAGTTCGGTTATTTTATAACGCTTGAGGGTATCGGTAGGTTTGGTGTAGAAAAATACGAGTAAATTATTCTGATGCATATAATCGCCAGAAGCAACTACGGTATCATTATCTTTAAAAGAGAAGTTAAATTCACCATTTTTAAGTTCTAAAATATCGGTATAAGGGTCGACAGAAAAAGCCGTTTCGCCAACAACATTTTCAGCAGATTCCAACTGCCATTTTTTAGAAATATCTTGTGCAACTAATGCATTTAGAGAAAAAAGAATAGCTGTTACTGCTAAAAATAGCTTTTTCATGTGGTAGTGAATTAGTTTATCGTTTAGATATTTCGTCTCTTATTTTAGCAGCCTTTTCGTAGTCCTCGTTGGCAACGGCTTCATCAAGTAAATTATGAAGATCCTCTAAAGAATGGGTTTTATAACTCTCTTTTACGCTGCCTGTTTCTAATTCTTCAGCAATCAAATCATCTACTAAAATACTATCTGATTCAGAATCATCTTCATCTTCAGGATTAATTTTCAAATAGATTCCAGCTTTATCTAAAATATTCTTGTAGGTAAAAATAGGTGCTTGAAAACGTAGTGCTAAAGCAATAGCATCACTGGTTCTGGCATCAATTATTTCTTCAGTGGTATCTCTTTCGCAAATAATACTGGAGTAAAAAACACCATCTACTAATTTGTGAATGATAACTTGTTTGATAACGATATCAAAACGATCTGCAAAATTTTTAAATAAATCGTGGGTAAGTGGTCTTGGAGGACGAATTTCTTTTTCTAACGCAATTGCAATGGATTGGGCTTCAAAAGCACCAATAACAATGGGTAATTTTCTATCACCATCTACCTCATTTAATATCAATGCGTAGGCGCCATTTTGTGTTTGGCTGTAAGAAATTCCTTTTATCTTTAGTCGTACTAAACTCATAGTAAATTAAAAAACAAAGAACTGTTTAAATTAGGACTTTACCAAACTGAACGAAACAGTTTTAGTATTTTACACTAACTTAAACAGCCCTTTTTAATAAATACAATTTAAAAAAATATATTTATTGCTGTGCTTTAAATTCTTTTAATTTTTTAATCAACTTTGGAACCACTTCAAAGGCATCACCTACAATTCCGTAATCTGCTGCTTTAAAGAAAGGTGCTTCAGGATCTGTATTGATAACTACTTTTACTTTAGATGCGTTAATACCAGCTAAATGTTGAATAGCTCCAGAAATACCAACGGCAATATATAAATTGGCGGCAACTGGTTTTCCTGTTTGACCAACGTGTTCACCATGTGGTCTCCAACCCAAATCACTAACAGGTTTAGAGCAAGCCGTGGCCGCACCTAAAACACCAGCTAATTCTTCAATCATACCCCAATTTTCTGGACCTTTTAATCCACGACCAGCCGAAACTACTATTTCAGCATCAGCAATGGTTACTTGACCAGTAACTTTATCCACTGAATCTACATGCACACCTAATTCTGGAATACTCGGTGAAAATTCTTCAGCAGTTGTATTGGCTGCACTTTCTTTAACACCAAAAGCATTTTTAGAAACACCTACTAATTTGACATCTGTGTCAATAGTAGTTAAATTGAATGCTTTGTTTGTAAAAGCAGTTCGTTTAACTGTAAACGGAGAAACACTTGAAGGTGCTTCTACCACATTGGAGGCATAGCCTGCATCCAAATTAATAGCCAATAGTGGAGCTAAATACTTACTATCTGCACTAGAGCTAACTATAACCACTTGCGTGCCTTCTTTTTTGGCAGCTTGCGAAATAGCACTAGCATAACCGTTAGCGTTAAATTTTTCTAAATCACTATTGTTTACTTTTAAAACTTTATCGACACCATGATTTCCAAGAACACTTGTATCATCAGCGTTGAAGGTAATTGCCGTTACGGTAGTACCCATCTGGTCTGCTACAGCTTTTGCATAGGATGCAACTTCTAAAGCGGTTTTTTTAAATTTTCCTTGTTCGGATTCTGTATATACTAAAACTGACATAATTTCATCAAAATTTAAATTCCAAAAAGCAAATTCCAAAGAACAAAAGCTGGAATTTGGTATTTGTAATTTGGTTATTATATTACTTTAGCTTCGTTATGAAGTAAGCTTATTAATTCGTCTATATTATCGGCATCAACTAATTTAACAGAGCCTTTTGGAGCTGGCTTTTCAAATTTTACTGAAGCTGTTTCGGTTCCTGCTTCAACAGGTTCTTTAACGTCTAAAGGTTTTTTTCTAGCCATCATAATACCACGCATATTAGGAATACGTAAATCACTTTCTTCTACCAATCCTTTTTGTCCACCAATTACTAATGGTAAGCTAGTAGAAACGGTTTCTTTTCCGCCATCTATTTCGCGCATAGCTGTTACCTTATTACCGTCAATTTCTAAACTAATACAATTGGTTACAAAGTTAGCGTCAATTAAACCCGCTAGCATACCAGGAACCATTCCGCCATTATAATCAATAGATTCGCGACCTGCAATAACTAAATCGTAACCGCCTTCTTTTACTACATTGGCTAATTGTTTAGCTACTTGGTAACCATCAATAGCCTCTGTGTTTACACGAATAGCGTTATCGGCACCAATTGCCAATGCTTTACGCAAAGTAGGTTCTGTTTCTGGACCACCAACATTAACAACAGTTACATTAGCGCCTTGTTTTTCTTTAAACCACATGGCACGCGTTAAACCAAATTCATCATTCGGGTTAATTACAAATTGTACACCATTTGTGTCAAATTTAGTGTCGCCATCAGTGAAATTAATCTTGGAAGTCGTATCAGGTACATGACTAATACATACTAATATTTTCATAACTATATATTTATTTTAAAAAGTATACTTTTTTCAGGTTACGAAGTTAATTATTTTATTTTGAATTTTTGCTATGCATGCATAGCAAATTTTTAAATCGAAGATTTGAGTATAGTTTTTTATTTATTGTTATTTTTGTCTTTCGTAATTTAAGATAAGTACATGAAGACAATACAATTTAGAGAAGCCATTTGTGAAGCCATGAGCGAAGAAATGCGTCGTGACGAGAGTGTATATTTAATGGGTGAAGAAGTAGCGGAATATAATGGTGCTTACAAAGCATCCAAGGGTATGCTGGATGAATTTGGACCAAAACGTGTTATTGATACACCAATTGCCGAACTTGGTTTTGCCGGAATCGCTATTGGATCTACCATGACAGGAAATAGACCGATTGTTGAATATATGACGTTTAACTTCTCATTAGTAGGAATTGACCAAATTATAAATAATGCAGCAAAAATCAGACAAATGTCTGGTGGACAATTTCCGTGTCCTATTGTTTTTCGTGGACCAACTGCTTCTGCTGGACAATTAGCAGCAACACATTCACAAGCTTTTGAAAGTTGGTTTGCTAATACACCTGGTTTAAAAGTGGTAGTACCATCCAATCCTTATGATGCCAAAGGTTTATTAAAAGCAGCCATTCGTGATAACGACCCGGTTATTTTTATGGAGAGCGAACAAATGTATGGCGATAAAGGTGAAGTGCCAGAAGGAGAATACACCATTCCTTTAGGTGTGGCAGAAATTAAGCGCGAAGGAACTGATGTGACCATCGTTTCTTTCGGAAAAATTATTAAAGAAGCATACTTAGCAGCTGATGAATTAGCTAAAGATGGCATTGAATGCGAAATTATTGATTTACGAACTGTGCGACCAATGGATCGTGAGGCTATTTTAAAATCGGTTAAAAAAACAAATCGTTTAGTGGTTCTAGAAGAAGCATGGCCATTTGGAAATGTTGCGACAGATATAACCTATTTAGTACAATCCGAAGCATTTGATTATTTAGACGCTCCAGTTGTAAAAATAAATACAGCAGATACACCTGCACCTTATTCGCCAGTTCTTTTAGAAGAATGGTTGCCTGATCATAAAGATGTGATTAAGGCTGTAAAAAAAGTAATGTATAAATAAACACGTATATTTTACGTTTGTAAAACTTCATTGGCTAGTTTGTTGATGAAGTTTTTTGTTAATTATGAAATTTAAACTCCTACTTGTCGTATTTGCCCTTGGAACTATGTTTGCTTGCGCCCAAACAAAAGTAAGTGGTTACGTCTTTGATGAAAATAAAGAGCCAGTTGCTTACGCAAATATTTTATTTAAAGATTCTTTTGAAGGCACGATAACCGATGAGAATGGGCGTTTTTATCTAGAGTCGGATAAAACCTGGCCAACCCTTATTGTGTCTTTCGTAGGCTACAAAACCATAGAATTACAATTAGATAAAAAAGTAAATTACGATTTAAATTTCACGATTGAAGAAGAAGCTGCTGCACTTAACGAAGTGTTTATTGTTACCGGAAAACAATCTAAAAAAGCCGAAGAAAATCCCGCAATAGCCATTCTGCAAAAAATTTGGGAACGCAAACGCCAAAACGGTTTGAGTCAGTTTAAGCAATATGAATATGACCGTTATGAAAAAGTTGAATTCGATTTAAACACCATAGATAGTTCATTGATAAAAAGCAACCTGTTTAAAGGTATGGAGTTTGTTTTTGAACAGGTAGATACATCTAAAGTTACTGGAAAAACATACCTGCCCATTTTCTTAAACGAAGAAGTTGCCAAAGTGTATGGCGATAATTTATTGAATAAAGAAAAAATAGAACTTAAAGGAAACAAAAATTCTGGGTTTAGTAACAACCAAAGTATCATTGCTTTTATTAAAGACTTATACTCTGAATATGATGTATACGATAATTACCTTAAGTTTTTCGACAAAAGTTTTGTAAGTCCCATATCTAGAACAGGCATAAATACCTACAATTATGTGTTAAAAGATAGTGCCTTTATTGAAAATAAATGGTGTTATAATATTGTTTACTATCCACGACGTAAAAATGAACTAACGTTTAAAGGCGATTTTTGGGTAAACGATTCCACCTTTGCCATTAAGCAAATTAAAATGCAAGCATCCAAAAGCGCGAATATAAACTGGGTAAAGGAAATTTATATTGAGCAAGAGTTTGATGTTTTAAATGATTCCGTTTTTCTAATTAAACGCGATTACTTCATGTCCGATTTTACGTTTAATAAAAAAGAAAAATCACGAGGCGTTTATGGAAAACGAACCACACTTTATGATAATTATGAATTCAATAAGTCTAAAGATGAAAAG
>CBFHJN010000094.1:0-10285 GCA_965655805.1 Flavobacteriaceae bacterium | reverse complement strand
AACAAACCAAACAGGACAGTTTCATTAATACGGCATTTTATTATGCTGAAAAAAGCAAAAGTGTCCTTCTAATGGAAGCTCTTTTAAGCACAAAAGCTACCGAGTTTGCCAACATTCCCAAACATATAGTTGAACAAGAACAGATTTTAAAATCACGTATTACCTACTTGGAAAAACGCGTGAGTAAATCTAAAAATGACAACGATGCATCTGAATTATTCGAAACCAAAAAAAGCTATCGCGAATTGATAAGCACCATTGAAAATGATTATAAAGCATATTACGATTTAAAATATAATTCCGAAGTCATTACGTTACCTGAATTACAACAATTTTTAAATCCAAATACCATTTTGGTTTCTTATTTCTATGGAAACGAAGCTATTTATAATATCACGATTTCTAAAGACAGTAAAACGATTAATAAAATAGAACGTGATGATTTGTTAGAAACGCAAATTACATCCGTTTATAATATGCTGAACAATCCGAAATCAGATTTGCAAGAACTGAATAAACAATCCTTTCAGTTGTATTCTAAATTAATTGCGCCAAGTCTTGAAAACAGATCAGAAAAAAACATCATCATTATTGCTGATGGATTATTAAATTACATTCCATTTTCGGGTCTATCAATAAATGGATCAACAAAATATCTTGTAGAAGAACACGCCATTAGTTATGTTAATTCAGCCACGCTGCTCAAACAGCTTTCTGAAAACGAACCTATCAATGCAAAAGTTTTAGCCTTTGCGCCTAGTTTTGATGGACAAGCTTCTCATACATTTTTACCCTTACCAAATAATATGACTGAAGTCCGTGATATTCTAGCTCACTTTAACGGAAGAACCTTATCTGGTGACAAAGCAACACTTGAAAATTTCAATTTAGACAGTCCGTATTACGGGATATTGCATTTTGCAACGCATGCCATTTTAGATGATGAAAACCCTGAATATTCCTATTTAGCGTTTCAGCCAGATACTAAAAATAATTATTTACTATATGTAAGCGATATATATAATTTAAACAGCAACACTAGTTTAGTAACCTTAAGCGCCTGTGAAAGTGGCATAGGCAATCTAAAACGTGGAGAAGGTTTTATCAGTTTAGCTCGTGGTTTTTATTTTAGTGGTGCGAAAAGTATAGCTAGTACATTATGGAAAATTAATGATGGATCTTCATTAAAAATAATGGATGGGTTTTACAAAAACTTATCTGAAGGTCATGATAAAAATGAAGCATTACAAAAAGCACAAGCATCATTTTTGGAAACGAATAGTCAGAACGCCTTATCACATCCTTATTACTGGTCTAGTTTTGTAATATCTGGAAACATGCATGCTATTGAAACAACTCCTAATTGGATTTCGTATGCAGCTGGAATCCTTGGAGTTTTAGCCTTTTTCGCCATCTTAACGTTGGCAGTTCTATTTAGAAAACGTAAAAAAACTAATTAAGCTCCTCTAACAATGCCTTTGCTTTGGTTTGATTATAACTATACTTGGCAATCAAGGTTTCAAGCTGTTTTTTAGCCTTAATTTTGTCCTTATTCTTAACAGCTATTAATGCTAAATACCAAGTAGATTCTGCTACAAAATCAGAATTATCTGCTTCTATAATTTGTGTGAATATTATTTTGGCTTTATCGGTATTTTCTAATCCTAAATACGCTTGTGCTATATAAAATGGCATGTAATTATTTTCTACGGATTCCGGAATGGCATTAAATTTTTCGATAGCTATTTCATAATTTTTAGTTTCGTAAGCAACAAAGGCTTCACGTTCTAAAGAATTTTCATCATCACCACGCGTTATGGTATAAACCGTATTGGGATATTCATTAAAATTGGTATCATACAAATTAGAATAATTCGTGCTAAAAAAAGAATTGTAGCCAAACCAACCAACCAATAAAACTAACGAAGCTGCAACTGCCAAATAGCGATAATTAAAAGGAGATGGTTTTTCAGCAGTTATGTCACGCTCAAAATCTTGAAGTTTGGCTTTTAACAAATCAGACTCATGACTTTTTATAGCCTTTTTTAAGCTATTTTCATATTCAAACTCTGCCTTAAAAGCACTATCGGTTTCCAGTAATTTTTGAAAAACAACTTCCTGTTCAGCCGTTAAGCTGTTGGAAAAGTAGTTTTGTAATAAATCTTGATTAGTCATTGCTATTACTATTAATACGTTCTTTAAGGGTTTTCATGCAGCGAGATTTGGCACTTTTCACTACGTTTTCGCTGGTGTATTCGCTAGTCTCTATAATATCTTTAATGGTGTAGCCACGATAATAAAATAAAGTTAGCAGTTCTTGACATTTGCTTCCAAGCGTCCCAAAATATTTTTTTAATAATATTTGTTCTGTCGTTAAATCATTTGGGTCTAAATCAAAGGAAGCATCAACAAGCTCGTCACGTTCTCGAATAAGCGACAAATCGAAATCTGGATTAATAGTCTTGTTATTCTTCTTCATTTTATCAAAAATTAAATACTTACCAATGCTAAATAAATATGTCGAAATAGAACTTGTGAATTCTTCAACTTTACCTTGCATCACATTATTATAAAAAATAATGTAAGCATCTTGATACACATCAATGGTATCATCTTGCGGCAAATTATATTTTCTTGCAAAATTTAAAAACTTATCCCGATTGTCTTCATATATTCTTTTAAAGAGCAAATCGGAACCTTTTTTTAAATCTTCAATTGTTATGTTCTCTTGAACGCTTTGCATTTAATAGTCTAAAATTAAAAAGGTTAACACGCTACCGCTAATTTAACTTTTTTTAAGAAAAGCCACCCACAATTCTTACAATTCTGTGTTTTTTTAGTGCTTATTTTCCTATTAGTGTTAACCTATCCATAGAAATCTTATTAAATGAAAAATCATAAAAATCAATAATCATGAAACACATTAATCTAATGTCATTAAAAAACGCCAAATATCTTTTAGTTGGCCTATTATTTTCATTTGTAATTCCACAAACACAAGCTCAAATTTCAATTGGTGGTGGTTTGGGTTACAACGAAAAAATTTCGGGACCCGGAATTACCGTCAAAGCCGAATTTAACATTACGGACCAAATTGCGGTTTCGCCAGGTGTAACCTATTTTTTTGGCAATAGCTTATATGGCTTTAATCAAAACACTTTAGCAGTAAATGTCAATGCTCATTATTTTTTCAATTTAATTGAAAACAAGTTGAAAATTTATCCGCTTGTTGGTGCCAACTACTCCAACTATAAAACGGGCGTTTCCTATTACAGTTATTATTATGACACGTATGAAGTAAGCGATAATGCATTCGGTATTAATATTGGAGCAGGCGGTAGATGGCAATTTTCAGAAAGGTTAAGTGTTTATTTAGAACCTAAATATGTAATAAGCGACTTTGAACAAATTATCATAAATGCTGGTATACTTTTTCAATTATAGTGAATATTCCCTTTATGTTTATTTGAAATAGTATTCGCATTGAAAAGCCAGAATTTTTTTCTGGCTTTTTTTTTACCACATGTTAACCTTTTTAAAACATGCGCATTAAATGAGTAGAATTATAAAATATACAATCATGAAAAATTCAAAATTTTTATTTCTTTTATTAGCAGCTGTAATTTTTTCTTGTAGCACAGATGATGAACCCGTTTCAAGACCAGCTTCGCCATCTCCAGCTTCTATTAATTTAGAGTTCGACCTAACAACAAATCAAGATCAAATGGGTGATTTTGCCAACAATGCCATGACGGTTTTTAATGGTAGAGTGTGGTCCTTTGGCGGATCAAACGATTATGTGCCTGAAGGCGATTCTACAAATCAACTATGGAATAGCACAAACGGAACAAATTGGGCAACTACAGATACAGGTGGCACACTTACGGCTTTAGGCAGACACGAACATACGTTAAGTGTATTTAACGGAAAGATGTATTTAATTGGCGGAACCGATAATGACAGAAACATTTTAAGCGATATCTGGGTAACAGATGATGGCATGACATGGTCTAGACTTTATGAAAACGCTCCTTTTGGTGAGGTTTCCGGACATGCCACAGTAGTGCTAAACGGCAAAATGTTTGTTATTGGTGTCAGTCGTACAAGTGGAGGCACGAAAAGCTGGTCTACTTCAAATGGGACAGATTGGACAGAAGAAAACGCCAATGCTTTTCCTGGATTGAAACGTAATAAAGCAACTGTGTTTAACAGTGCTATTTATATTGTTGGTGGCGACAAAGCTACGACAGAATTAACCAATGAAATTTGGAGAAGTTCCAATGGTGCAGATTGGTCATTAGTAACTCAAACAGGCACGGCTTTACCAGCCATGAAAAGGCATACAGTTACTACATTTAACAACAAAGTATTTGTAATTGGAGGCACTACAGCAGCAGCAGAAAGCAACAATACCATTTATTTTTCATCAGATATGCAAAACTGGTCTGTTTATTCAGACACGAATCCATTAGAAGAAATTAATAGCCACACAACATTATCTTACAATAGCGATTTGTGGGTATTTGGAGGTTCAAGAGCTGGAACAGCAGGAAGAACCGGAAAAATATGGCGTATCATGGAATTTTAAAAAACCCATATAGAATATTAGTCTCGTACTTGAATTAGTCTTCAAATTAAACCGCCAAATGTTTATTCATAAAATAAATATTTGGCGGTTTATCAATATGCAATTGTTTAAAGTGTTAAACGCTTATTTTGGAAGATATCTATAATACCTTGATCATATGGGTTATTGCAAATTGACACAAAATAGTGTAGCATATATTTTTATCAAAAATAATAGGCGTTCATGTTAACCTTTAAAAAGAAACCACATTAAAAAGGAAACAATTAAAAATCAATAAATTTTAAAATTATGAAAACAATTTCAAAAACAATTCAAACAAACATGTCAAAGTATAAATATCTGCTTATGGCTTTTTTAGTGGCCTTTAGTTTTAGCTGTTCTCCAGAAGATGGCGACGATGGCGCTCCTGGACCACAAGGACCAGCAGGAACAAACGGTCAAGATGGTAATGCAAATGTATTTAGCTCAAGTTGGGCAGAGTTTGAAACAGCCGTTTGGGAACCTATGAGCAGTGAATTTGGTATCGATTACCGAAATTATCCAATTACGGTTTCAGAAATTACACAAGATATCGTTGATAGCGGTACTGTTTTAGTCTACTCGCGATTTGTGGTTACAGGAACACAAACCTATATGTTGCCATACACGGAAAACATTACTGGTGTTGCAGGTGGTCAGATTATTAATTTTCGTATTGGTGTAAACGACTTAACCATCAAAATGCGTAAAACAGATGGTGCTGGAGATCCAGGAACTTTTGGCGGTCCAGGTGTTGCTGAATATAGATATATTATTATTCCATCTAATAATATGGGAAAAATGAAAACTACCGATTTTTCTAAAATGACCTATGAAGAAGTCATGAATCATTTTGGTTTAGAAGAATAACCTTCCTAACAACTCACTATAAACCGAAGTTAAAAGCTTCGGTTTTTTTATGCCTTTTTGGCTCGAAATGATTAGTATTGTAATCTGAACTATAAGAATATGATATCCCGTAAAAACGCCGCCATTTCCAAATGTATTATCCATAAAGTGGGTAATAAACATAACAACACTAAAAATGCATTTTCCGAAAAGGAAGTTATTTTTGATGAAGCCAGTTATGAATTGATGCTGCCGTTTTTATTGCGTCCGTTTGCTTCCGTGGTTCAGTCGTACCGATTTAATCATCATGCCGATATTTCGCTTAATGAAATAAATACCTACAGCAATCAAGTGTTTTCAGATGAAGATAATTTCATCGAAACCTCACAACATATTGTAAACCATTTATTTGAGCAATCCAATTCCGCCCAAATAAAAACAGGCGATGTTTTAGTCGTCCTTTTTGAAGGTATAGAATTTAACGAAATAACCACGAATGCTATTGGTATTTTTAAAATCGAAAATAAAGTCAATTTCTTTCAAACATATCTAGAAAACAATAGCTATGATGTTTTGGTACAAAAAGGAATTAGCAGTAAAAAAGTAGATAAAGGTTGTTTGATATTAAACCAAAGCGACACCGAAGGTCGAATTATTTTTAGTGCTGACAATAATAATTACGATACCCAATATTGGACCAATCATTTTTTGAATATTAAATATGCCGATGATGCCAATAGTCATACCCAACAATATATTGAGTTGTGTAAAGATTTCTCTGAAGATATTTTAAAAATATCCTACGGTAACCAAGAACAAAACACCTTTTTAGCCAAAACTATAGACTTCTTTAAAGAGCATGAAGTTGTGAACGTAGAAACTTTTAAAGATGAATTGTTTGAAGAAGACAAACACAAAACTTTATTTGACGATTATAAAAAAACCTTCGAAAGCGAAAAAAACCTCGTCATTCGCAATCAGTTTGATGTGGCTGAACTCGTTGTTAATAAAGAAAAGAAAAAAATTAAAACCGAAATCAAATTAGACACCAACATTCAAATAAAACTAGACATTGATGCACCTGAAGCATCTAGCGAATATCTAGAACGCGGTTATGATGACGACAAGAAAATGCACTTTTATAAAGTGTTTTTTAATGTGGAAGGGTAGACTAAATTAAAATTAACAATTCTGAATTAATTTTTGATGGAAACCAAACCTTCCCAATTGAAAACATTGAGGAATATAAAATCAATAATTTATGGAGCAACTTTCCTTTGCTATCTTTAAAGACATATACAGGTAATAAATATAAATTCCGATTTAGAAATAGAGTGGACGACGAATTAGACTTGTTTATTGAAAAGCTTAATAAAATTTTGAAAAACAAGGTGTATTAAAACGTAAATCCAACTTTTATACCACCATATTTTGCAGAAGAACCCGTTTCAAATTCACGCGTCATAGCAGATCTCGCATATTCAAAATATAAGGTTTTTGTTTGAACTACAAATCCATAATTAAAGGTTGCCGTAAAACGTTCAATATCATTGGAACTTATGGTATAAACACTTTTTCTATTAAATAATCCACCTTGCAATGTGGCATCATAACCTATCACATTCCCGACAGTTCCGGCATAGGCATAAACGCGAAAACCATTTCTTTTTTCAGAAGGTAAAAAGGGTGTATTAATTATTCCTAAAGTAGCATTTATTCCTAAAGATGCATTTGTAAAAAGTGTACCTATTTCCAATCCAGTTACACCTTGTAGGGAAAATACATTTTTAAAATTTACTAATTGCTGCTCATAATCCACATTATAATTTATAACAACATCGTTTTTAATTTGATGTTTCCAACCTTGAGGAATTTTATTTCCTGTGGCTTCATGAATACCAACTTGCATTTCTTTTCCAAAAGCACCAGGACCAATAAGTCCAAAACTGTAGGATTGCGTTAAGCGGAATTTTTCTTCGGAATTAATCGCAATTATAAAAGGCTTTAACATAATGGCAGAAGCAAACGGTCTATCACCAAATTGAATTTCTGGACTTGCATAATCGTTAGGTGTAAAACCAATATGTTCAATAGCCAATCCATATTTCAAGTTTGATTCGGTCGTTTTAAAAAATAGACTATTTATAGGATTCTTTTTCAAACTTGGCATCACCAACTCCAAATTGTATCCTTGTGTATAGTTTTCATCGGTTGCGGCAAAGTAATCGTTATCATAATTAAATCGGAAATATCGGTCACTTTTAATATCACGAAATGATTTGAAGTGCTCTATTTTCTGTGAAAACAAAGAAAGCGAAATCGCAAAAAATAGAACGAAAAAACCTAATTTTAATTTCATATCAATACCTACGAGAATTACCGCTTCATGGTTTTGATTTGTAAACGGAATAGTCGAACTTTAATTCAAACAATTTTCAAAATGAAAAATTTGCAATTCGTATTTTCTATTCTTCTACTTATTTTTTCAATAAACCTATCAGCACAAAATCGGGATATTAGTTATATGACGTCTGGTGGAGAAATCCATCCACTTCAAGCCAATATGGATATTAGGCATTACACCATCAATCTAGATGTAGATATTGCCAACGAATCGATTGCTGGATATGTTGAAGCCTCCATAATTATCAAGAAACCAACTGATTCGTTGTTATTTGATTTGGTGCATTTATTAAAAGTCGAAACCGTTTCAGTTAACGGAAAACCAACCGATTTCTTTCAGAAAAAAGATTACCTATATATTGTAAATAAAAACAGTTTTCAAGCTGGAACACAAGCTGTGAAAATAGCATATGGTGGCAAACCACCTGTAGCTGTAAAACCACCTTGGGATGGCGGATTTACTTGGACAACCGATAAAAGCGGCAATCCGTGGGTTGTTATTAATTGCCAAGGCGAAGGTGGCAAAGTATATTTTCCATGTAAAGATCACCCAAGCGATGAACCTAATGAAGGTGTTGATATATTTGTAACGGTTCCCAACGGATTAAAAGTAGCCAGCTTCGGATTGCTTCAAAGTGAAACACCAAAACCGAATAACAAAACTGAATTTCATTGGAAAACCAATTACACCATTAGTAATTACTGTGTGGTTTTTAATATTGCCGATTATCATGTAGAAAAGCGTATGTACACGACAATTGATAATAACAAAGTTCCCATGGAATTTTACATTGTAGCTGAGAATAAAGAGCATGCCAATAAAGTGCTAGATATTCGAGAACGCGACACACGTGTTTTAGAGAAATATCTAGGTGAATATCCTTGGGTAAACGAAAAAATTGGTATTGCACACGTACCCAATCCAGGTATGGAGCACCAAACTATGGTGACCTTTGGTGATTCTTTTGACTTTAAATTAGTTTATGGCGAACCGTATTCTGCCAATTTATACCATGAATTTGGCCATGAATGGTTTGCCAATAAAGTGACCAATAGCGATTGGACACATATGTGGATTCAGGAAGGAATTGACACCTATATTGAATCGTTTTTATTTAAAGAAATTGGTGGCGAAAAAGCCTATGACAGTATTATTGGCACCTTTAAAAAACGCATCAAAAACGAGCAACCTTTAGTTTTAGGTGAGCATGAAACCGAAGCGGCTATATACACCAGCGACATTTATTTTAAAGGCGCATTTTTTATGCATTCTTTAAAAACAGTAATTGGTGATGATGTATTTTTCAAAACGTTGAAAGAATTAGCTAATAACCCAAAATATACATATGATAATACGGTAACGACCGATGATGTTGAAGAACTATTTAGTAAACGTTCTGGAAAAAATTTAAAACCGTTTTTCAATTTCTACTTGCGAACCATTGATAAACTAAACGTAGACGTCAAAAAAATAGCAGAAACCAGCTACCAGATTTCTTCTAATAATGCGCCTATTCCTTTACCATTAGAAATCATAACGGATTCAGGAACACAGACTGTTTTATTAGAGCAAAACAAAGCTATTACCATTTTAAGTAAAACCACACCTCTTTTAGATGCAGAAGATAATTATTTAAGCAGTGTTAATTTTAATTAAATACATGCGAAATTTTAGCTATTGAATCAAACTAAAACGAGATTTTCAATTACATTTAGGTTTCTAATTAGCCAATTCAACTCATGAAAAAAATACTACAAATAAGTAACGGTATTGCTTTAGTTTCAACCATTTTCATCAATTATTTATCCAATACAGGGAAAATGAATAATACCACCATTGGTGAGGTTTCAAACAATTTAAATTCTCTGTTCACACCAGCAGGTTACGCCTTTGCTATTTGGGGCTTTATCTATGTATTACTTTTAGGTTTCGCATTTTACCAAGGCCGAAGCTTATTTGTTAACGTCCGTAATGACGATTTCATTCTAAAAACGGGTTGGTGGTTTGTTATATCATGCATAGCCAATAGTGCTTGGGTTTTTGCTTGGCTTTACGGTTATACAGGATTCTCTTGCCTGTTTATTTTCCTATTATTGGCATCGCTTCTTAAAATAGTGCTCAACAACAACATGGAACTTTGGGACGCTCCTATTTCAGTCATCGCATGTGTTTGGTGGCCGTTTGTATTTTATAGTGGTTGGGTTACCGTTGCGAGTATTGCAAACGTCTCATCTTATTTGGTTAAAACTGATTGGGATGGTTTTGGAATTTCGCCAGTAACGTGGACTGTTATCATGATAATTATTGCAGCCATCATTAACTTAATTGTAACATGGAAACGTAACATGCGCGAATTTGCGTTAGTTGGTGCTTGGGCATTAATTGCTATTGCAGTTGCCAATAAATCAGATCATGAAACAATATAT
>CBFHJN010000093.1:0-10318 GCA_965655805.1 Flavobacteriaceae bacterium | reverse complement strand
TACAATTTCTAAAGCTATGTTATTGTCAGGAATACGGATCCCAACGGTTTTTTTCTTTTTAAAAACAGAAGGTAGTGATTTGGCTCCTGGTAAAATAAAGGTATAAGGTCCAGGTAAAGCGCGTTTTAAAATTTTAAAAGTGGCCGTATCTATTTGCTTCACATAATCGCTTAAATTACTTAAATCACGACAAATAAATGAGAAGTTTGACTTTTCCAACTTCACACCTTTTATTCTGGCAATTTTCTCTAAAGCTTTAACATTAGTAATATCGCAACCGAGTCCGTAAACCGTATCGGTTGGATAAATGATTAAACCACCTCGTTTTAATACTTCTACAACCCGTTTAATCGCTTTTGGATTTGGGTTTTCTTCATAAATCCTTATAAACTCTGCCATATAATTAACTGAAAAATATTGAAGTTTGAAACAAGTTACGCATTTTGTGCGTATTGAAAAAAATTATAATAGTGGTACTTTAACCAATAACTTCCAATTTAGCAAAACGTAACAAGAGTTTTTTAACGCCTCCATTATTGAATTTAATTTCAGCTTTCACATCGCCTCCTGTTCCTTCAATTTTTAAAACTTCGCCTTTACCAAAACGCAAGTGTTCTACCATATTACCAACCGACAACTTACCATCAAAAAGATTCGTGTTTCCTTGAGTTTTACTAACTGGTTTTAAGTTTTTAGACGTTGGCAACACTTTCTTTTCAACTTTAGAAACAGGCGCACCTTTCTTCTTAAAGGTTGGCTGAACGGGTTTTTTAAATCGAACTTTGTTTGGTTCCGGATCGCCAAAAATGTCGGCATCCAGCATCGGATTAAATCGACGCTCTTCAATAGGCGTGATAATATCTAAATACTGCTCATCTATTTCTTCAATAAAACGACTTGGCTCTGAATCTATCAGTTTTCCCCAACGGTAACGCGATAAAGCATAGGTTAAATATGCTTGTTTTTCAGCACGTGTTAATGCCACATAAAACAAACGACGCTCCTCCTCCAACTCACTTCGGGTTCCCATACTCATGGCTGATGGAAATAAATCTTCCTCCAAACCGACTATATACACATAGGGGAACTCTAAACCTTTTGCCAAGTGAATAGTCATTAAAGCCACGTGATCGGCATCACCTTTATCTGCATCTAAATCGGTTGCTAAAGCCACATCTTCAAGAAATTCCGCTAATGAAGCGGTTGCATCAGCTAATTCTTTTTGTCCTTCAACAAAATCTTTAATACCGTTTAAAAGTTCTTCAATATTTTCCATTCTAGCAACGCCTTCAGGCGTGCTATCCTTATTCAATTCACGAATTAAACCACTGGCTTTAACCACATGATCCGCCAACTCAAACGCATTTGCGGTTTGATTCATAACTTGAAAGCTTTCTATAAGTGTGGTAAAATCACGTAATTTATTTTTTGCTCCAGAATTGACATTGATATCAATTTGATTCAAATTTTGAAGGACTTCAAATATGGTTTTACCATAACCGTTTGCAGCCACAACCAATCTATCCATGGTTGTTTGCCCAATCCCTCGAGCTGGATAATTAATAACGCGTTTTAACGCTTCCTCATCCGCTGGATTGATAATTAATCTTAAATAGGATAAGACATCCTTAATTTCCTTTCGTTGATAAAAGGATAACCCTCCATAAATTCGGTATGGAATATCGCGTTTCCGTAAGGCATCTTCAATAGAACGCGATTGTGCATTGGTTCTGTATAAAACCGCAAAATCGCTATTCATTAATTGATTTTGCATTTTGTTTTCAAAAATAGAACTCGCTACAAAACGCCCTTCATCACCATCGGTTAAGGAACGGTTGACTTTTATTTTAGCACCTTCATCGTTTGCCGTCCAAACAATCTTTTCTAATTTCGTCTGGTTTTTATCGATAATGGAATTGGCAGCATTCACGATATTTTTAGTGGAACGGTAATTTTGTTCCAGTCGAAATAACTTCACATCATCATAATCCTTTTGAAAGTTGAGAATGTTATTAATATTCGCACCACGAAAGGCATAAATACTTTGGGCATCATCTCCTACTACACAAATATTCTGAAACCGATCTGACAACGCACGAACAATTAAATACTGCGAGTGGTTCGTATCCTGATACTCATCCACCAAAATGTACCGGAATTTATCTTGATATTTAGCCAACACCTCCGGAAAACGCGTTAGTAGTTCGTTGGTTTTTAACAATAAATCATCAAAATCCATCACGCCTGCTTTAAAGCAACGATCCACATAATTTTTATAAATATCACCCAACCTAGGACGTCTTGCCATTTTATCAGCTTCCATTAATTCCGGATTCTGAAAATAGGCTTTTACCGTAATTAAGCTGTTTTTGTAGGATGATATTCGGGAACGAATCTGTTTGGTTTTATAAATCTCCTTATCCAGATTCATTTCCTTAATAATAGAGCCGATTAGTTTATCAGAATCTTGGGTATCGTAAATGGTGAAGTTATTTGGATAGCCCAATTTATCAGCTTCAAAGCGTAAAATTTTAGCAAAAACCGAATGAAACGTTCCCATCCATAAATTTTTGGCTTCACTGACTCCAACAATTGTCGCGATACGCTCTTTCATTTCACGAGCCGCTTTATTTGTAAATGTTAAGGACAGAATATTAAAAGCATCCACACCTTGACTCATAAGGTAAGCAATCCGATAGGTTAGCACACGTGTTTTTCCAGAACCAGCGCCTGCAATAACAATCATCGGTCCATCTTTCTGCAATGTTGGCGCAAGCTGCGCGTCATTTAACTGACTTAAATACTTTTCCAAAGGTCATTAATTTTTAAAGTGTGAAATTAACCATTGTTAGCCGTTTTGGCAGGTAGATTTATGAATAATTATAAACAATTTAAGTTTTCTTAAAAAACCTATTCAAACGTCATAGCACGTAACAAACCAGCACGTGCATTTATCCAGATATAATTAAATACAGATTGGTTTTTATTTCGGGTAATATCATCTTTAGACGCCTCTATGAAATCAGATTCTGACTTTTTACTATTCTTTGAAACGAAAATATTCACCACATCAGAGAGAAATGAATTTCGTTCTTTACCATCTTCGCGAAGTATTATGACATCAAAATTTTCATACTTTGTTCTAAAATCAATTTGCGATTGGTTATCATTTCCATCAATGGTCATGTAGGTTTTTTCTAATTCTCCTTCCAACTTCACATTTAAGTTGGGCATCAGAAACTTGTTTAAATACGATGCTTGTAGCAAACCAATTTCGGCTTGAAATAAAAAACGATCGTTTACATTATTCACATCAAACTCCCAATTAGCGTGTAATGGCGCATGATCCATAAATTCGGTACGAATATCTAAAGTGGTTTTAGTTGGCGACACATAGGTGTTGCTCATGTTTTTTATAGTGGCTTGAAAATTATTAAAATTAACGGTTCCTGCTTGACGATCTGCTTTTACTTTTTCGGAATAACTAATTTTGCTGTCTTCAATTTTTACCTCATCTAGAGCTAAATCGAATTTCAAATCGCGTAGCATTTTGCTGTAAAGTGGTTTGATGCTTTCATCATCAGCAACCAATTTATCACGATAAATATCGGCATCCATTTCAGTTAGCACAACTTGCGGACTTTTTATTTGAAGAATGCTGTCTTGACGAAAACCGTAATCAAAAGCTTTTAGCTTTAAAGATTTTATAGCCACTTCATAATGATCGCGCTCTTTTTTAATGACTCGCGACAATTTCGTCTTCCCATATTTGGTTTTTAATGAAACATCGTTCAAATTAACTTGTTGATTTTTAACGTTTGATTTCCCCATTCTTAAATCATCATAGTCACTTATTTTATAAAACAATCTATCAAAAACCAAGCTTAAATCCTCATAAGCTATTGGAATTTTCTGTTTTTGAGTCTTTTCATCAAAACGGATATTCTGTAACGAAAACTGGGTGTTTTCAGCTTGGAACATCAAGGAATCGGTTTCAACATTTTTTATGTGAATATAACCATCCGTAATTTTAAAAGCATCTACTTCAATTACTTTATCAAAAGGTTTATTGGATTCCGACCGATACGACTCCTTTTTTATCTTGGAATTGTGATTATAAATCACATGCGGTTTAGTCAATTCTATATTGGAAACATGAATGGTATTTTTCACTAAATAACGCCAATAGCCAACATCTAAAATATGTAAGCGCTCCAATTTAAGCGTAACTAATGTGTCGTTAGTCGTTTCGCCTACTCTAAACAACTGAACATCATGGAGCTGCAAGTCACCTGAAAATAGATTCAGATTTAAATTTGAATAGCTAATTTTCATGGAGTTTGGAAGCTGGTTTTCTAAATAATTTTCCAACTTATGTTTTATAAACCACTGTAATGCAAATAGTAACAAAACAACACTCAATATAATACCTGCTGTTATTTTTAACCATTTTTTTGAAGATGTGCCCATTTCCTAAAGATATCTAATTTTTAAGTTTAATTTTAAATATATTTACCTAAAAATTTAACGCTATGAACACTTTCCTTGACTTTATAAGTGAAATATCTTGGTGGATGTGGATACTTGTAGCACTTCTTTTAGTTGCTATTCGTGATGTATTTTTCCAAAAACGTCATACTATTAGTCATAATTTCCCAGTTGTTGGTCACTTTAGATATATGTTGGAAAAAATCGGCCCTGAATTACGGCAATATTTGGTTGCCAATAACAGAGAAGAATTGCCCTTCAATCGTATAGAGCGTGGTTGGATTTATGCCTCGGCCAAACACGAAAATAATTACGAAGGCTTTGGTACCGATCGTGATATTTACGCACATCAACATATATTTATCAATAATGCTATGATGCCTTTTAAGGTTACTGAAGGCCATCCACATAGCATGGATCCTAATTTTTTGCCATGTGCTAAAGTTATGGGACTTCATAACAAAAGGCGAAAACCATTTAGGCCAGCTTCAGTTATAAATGTAAGTGCTATGAGTTTTGGTTCGTTATCAGCAAAAGCTGTAGAATCTATGAATAAAGGTGTAAAAATGGCTGATGCTTATCACAATACAGGTGAAGGTGGTTTATCGCCTTATCATTCGCATGGTGGTGATGTTATTTTTCATTTTGGAACCGGTTATTTTGGCGTTCGTGGAGACGATGGCAATTTTTCCTTGGAAAAACTTATTGAATTAGTCAATAAGAATCCGTTTGTAAGAGCTATTGAAATAAAATTATCGCAAGGCGCAAAACCTGGAAAAGGTGGGGTTCTTCCAGCTGCTAAAATAACCCAAGAAATTTCAGATATTAGAAATGTGCCTTTAGGAAAAGATGTATTATCACCTCCTAACCACTCTGCGTTTTCTAATGTACGAGAAATGCTTGAATTAATTGAGCAAATTGCTGAAGCCACGGGTTTACCTGTAGGGATTAAAGCTGCCATTGGTAAACTAGAACAATGGGAAGAATTAGCCGATTTAATGGTAAAAACTAGCAAAGGACCCGATTTTATTACCGTTGATGGTGGCGAAGGCGGAACGGGTGCCGCACCACCAAGTTTTGCCGATCATGTCTCATTACCGTGGGTTTATGGATTTAGCGACTTATATAAAGTATTTAAAAACAGAAATCTAACAGAGCGCATTGTATTTATCGGTAGTGGAAAATTAGGTTTTCCGGCTAAAGCTGCTATGGCATTTGCCATGGGAGCGGACTGTATTAATGTGGCGCGAGAAGCTATGATGAGTATTGGTTGTATCCAAGCACAAGTGTGTCATACCAATCGGTGTCCAAGTGGTGTTGCCACACAAAGTAAATGGCTTCAAAGTGGTATTGACCCAACCTTAAAGTCTGTGCGATTAGCTCAATATTTCAAAACGTTTAGAAAAGAATTTATTGAAATTACACACGCTGCAGGTTACGAACATCCATGTCAATTTAAAATGAATGATGTGGCTGTTAACGTGGATGATCACAATTTAACAAAAGAATTAGACCGAACTTACATGTACAACAAAACAACTGTTCCTTTTAATGGCATGCAAGAATTAAAAGATTGTATATATTTGGGTGGTCAGATTCATAAATTAAAAAACTAACAACTAGAATAAGTCCCAATTATGGAAATAGATAAATTATTTGAACTTTTTTTATATGCCGTTCCAACGGTTATAACCGGAATGATTGCTTATTACTTTTTTAAAGAACATACCAAAAACGAAGATGGCAGACGTCGTTTTTTATTACACAAAGACATGCAAGCCAACACCATGCCATTACGTTTGCAAGCCTATGAGCGTATGGCACTTTTTTTAGAACGCATTACACCTTCAAAATTATTAATTCGTGTGGCACCACATTCTGCAAATAAAGAAGATTATGAGTCTTTACTAATTCAAAACATTGAGCAAGAATTTGAACATAACTTATCCCAACAAATTTATGTGTCAGATGAATGTTGGAATATTATTACGGCAGCTAAAAATGCTACCATTCAATTAATACGAAAAGCCAGTTTATTAGAAAAAACTGATACAGCCAACAAACTTCGTGAAGTTGTCCTTACTGAAATGATGGAAAAACGCGCTCCTAGTGATGCTGCCTTATCTTTTATTAAGCAAGAAGTTGGTGAAATGTGGTAATCAAGCACCTTTATTTTACAGATCTTTTTGATGCCGTTTTTCCGCATACTCATAGCCTTGTTCCCACCATTTGGTCATTAAGCGCTTACTGAATATCAATGAATTCTCGGTTAAGCTCGATGGTGTGTAATATAAATTGAGTTTAACACCTCTGTTTTTTGCCGCTAGTTTCCCAATCAGAATATCGTTTCGTTCCACTTGATTTAACAAATGACCGAACAAATTAATCATGAGGGAAAACGGATTTTTACCCAATACTTTTTGCTGTTCTATATTTTCTGCTTCCAAAATTATAGCATCCACTTCGGTCGCACCTCTATTTATAGCTTCGCGAATAGGTACGACACAACCCAATCCGCCATCAGCATATTCAAATCCGTTGACTTTTGCAATGGACATAAACGGAATATAATTGCAGGAAATCCATATCCAGTTACAAAATTCATCATAGCTAAAATCCTTTATAGACTTATACTCCACCGAGTTTTTTGATAAGTTAGATACCGTAACAACTACTTCCTTGTTTATCGTGCGTATTTTATGATATTCCTGTTCTGTAAATTTCTTTTTTATATGACGCCTTAAAGCTTTACTTTCTCCAAACGTGCGTTTTCTGCGAATAAATTGCCACATAGAATTTATAAAATCAATAGATACATATTCCCGATCATCTTTTTTGCGTTGCACAAATGGACTGATACTAAAAATATCGTGTTGTTGCACGTTGGTATACATGTCGTACAATTTTGGAATATTATTTACAGCTAAATGCGGAATTAATAAACTACCTGTTGATGTGCCTAAAAACATATCATAGGTCTTACCTTCTTTCTCCATTAAATATTGCGCTACACCTCCAGCATACGCTCCTTTACTTCCTCCTCCTGATATGACTAATGCTTTCATTGTTCGGTTACGGTTTCTGTTTCTAATTCCAACTGACTTGTTTCTGTGTTTTTATATTTAGCAAAATCGAATCCACTTTGCCACCATTGGGTCATTTTATCCTTATCAAAAACCAACGAATTAGTAGTTAAAACGGTTGGTGTATAATAGAAATTGATAATAGCATTTTGATTATTGGCCACAAACTTACCAATTCTTACATTCTGACTCTCTATTCGATCCAGCATAAACGCAAACATATTGGTTAACAACGAAAAGGCGTTAATTGATGGCATTCTGTTTAATTGCGTGACTTCTGTTTGCAAAATTATGGCATCAACCGTTGTTGCTCCTCGTTTTATAGCTTCTTCAATAGGCACCATAGAACCTAATCCACCATCGGCATATTCGCAGCCATTCTTTTTAACTAATGTCATAAATGGTGTGTAATTACAGGAAATCCAAATCCATTCGCAATATTCCTCATAACTAAAATCGTTAATAGATTTATATTCCACTTGATTCAATGATAAATTTGAAACCGTTACAACCACATCCGTTTTGGAGGCTTTCAAGATGTTGAATTCAGATTCTGAAAGCGTATTTTGAATCAGTCTTTTTAAATTATGGCTTTCACCAAACGTTTTGCTACCTCGCAGTAAATTTCGAAGCACATTAAAGTGATTAATCCCAATAGTTTCAACGCCTTTTTTCTTTTTAATGGTAAATGGACGACGGTTAAATATTGCAGACTGGTTAACATTGGTATAAACCCCTTTTATTTTCTCAACATTTTTTAATCCTAAATGCGACACGAGTAAACTACCTGTAGATGTGCCAATTAACAAATCGTATTCATGCTTTTTTTCTTCTAATAAATATTGCGCTACACCTCCAGCAAACGCACCTTTACTTCCTCCTCCTGATATAACTAAAGCACGCATAACTACTAATGATTAAGGGTTAATTCCTGAATAATTTTATTGTATTTTTCACTATTTGATAACTGCTGCAATAAGTTTTTCGCAAAGGACTTAAACTGCCAACTATGATGATTGGTTGCTTCTATTAAATTCTCAATAGCTTTTTCTGTAAACACGTTTAACGAATCTAAATATGAAAACGCACCTAAACGCACCTCAAAACTATAATCTGATGATGTGTAAGACACCATTTCATCAAAATATGCTTGTTTATTTGAGTCTTCAAAATTTGGTGTTGACAGCGCTAAAGCCAACCACAATAAGCGCACATTTTTATCATTTAATCCAACAACAGATTTTGTCTGATTCAAATAATCTTCACGCTTTTCTGGAAAATTCACCCATAAATTATACAGCGCAGCTTCCATCGTAATATAAGATTTATCGTTCAGTAAAGATTCATAATTGGCTTGAAGTGATTCTGGAATTTGCACCAAATTTTTCGCAATGGCCTGACGGACTATTAAGCTATTAGCAAAAACATTGGCTGTTATCCGATCGGGAACTTGTGCTACTATTTTAGCTTTTGCTTCATCTGAAATGGGTGCCGACAAATAATATTCGCATTTCGCATTTTTTGCTTCACAATCAGCCATCAAATATTCTTGAATATACTCTGATTCTTCTAAACTCGCCATCGCTTCATTATACGGAAACCACTCTGATTTCAACCACAAATCAACAAACGCATCTAGATTTTGACCACTTGATTTTTCAGCTTCACGAATAAAATCAGTGGTCTCAACATTTTTGAATTGATGACGTTCCAAATAATTTTTAACAGCTGTTTTAAACGGCTCATCTCCAATTTTCTCACGCAACGTATGCAAAACCCAAGCACCACGTTTATAAAATGTAGCACTACTCGATTTCGGATTTAATAACGAAGTTCCCTCGTTACGCCTATCCTGTTCTAATAATTCTTGAGCATACTCATATAAACGCCAATAGTAATAGTTTTTCCCAAATACATCTTTTTCTGCTAGCAAGGCATAATACGTTGCAAAACCTTCTTGCAGCCAATGATGAACTCCAGACGTTTCGGTAACCAAATTACCAAACCACTGATGCGCTAATTCGTGCGCATTAACATTCACATAATTTCGATCATTAAACCCTATAGAATCTACAATAAACGTGTCCGCAAAGATTGTGGTTCCTGTATTTTCCATGCCTGAATACAAAAAATCATGAACTGGAATTTGCTTGTAATTTTGCCAAGGATATGAAATACTAATTTCAGTTTCCAAAAAATCAAACATCTGCTTGGTGTATCTGTATGTTGGCTCCACTTTCAGAGAATCTTCAGGATAATAATACATTTCTAACGGAATTCCGTTTTGCGAAATTTCTTCAGTTTTGTCGTATTTCCCAATCGCTAAAGCCACCAAATAACTTGACATGGGTTGCTCCATATTGTAATTCCAGATAGTTTTTTCATTCTCTACCTGTTTGTTTATCAATTTTCCATTGGCAATAACCTGATAGTTAGAATCGAACTCAACCGTTATATCGAATTCCATTTTATCATTCATATTATCTATGCTCGGCAACCAATTGCTTGTGTATTTACCTTGTCCTTGAGTCCAAACTTGATTTGGCGCTTCAGTTTCCCAACCCACAAAATAAAGCGCTTTTTTAGGCGTAGCAGCGTATTGAAAGGTTAATTTATTATCCTGTGAAGTGCTAAAAGAACTAAATAGTATTAGTTTTTTAGCGTCATTCTTAAATGTAATTTCATTTCCATTTAGTAAGACATCTGAAAACGTCATACTTTGAGAATCCAGAAAAATAGAATCAGTT
>CBFHJN010000092.1:0-10501 GCA_965655805.1 Flavobacteriaceae bacterium | reverse complement strand
TTTTCTTTACGTTTCGTCGCCTTGGGGACGTTCCGGCTTTGATCCAGTTCCGGAAAAGGATGACAACTAAAAATTGCCAACGCACCTGCTCGCCCATTCACTAAAAATGTACACCGTACATTTTCTTTACGTTTCGTCGCCTTGGGGACGTTCCGGCTTTGATCCAGTTCCGGAAAAGGATGACAACTAAAAATTGCATCATGTTATTAAGCGTGTAGCAGCGAATCTCTCATTATAATCCAAAATAGTAAAAAGAGATACTTCGGTCATGCTTCCCTCTGTATGACAAACGATATTCTATTATAAATGCAAAATGTCGTTCAGAACAACGTGATGAATCTCCTCTAATTAATTAAATTAGTCTGGTAACAATAGAGATACTTCGGTCATGCTTCCTTCTGTATGACAATCGACATCCTTTTCAAAATTGCATCATGTCATTCAGAACGCGGTGAAGAATCCCTCTTCATTATCAAAAACTGCTTAAAGAGATACTTCTGTTATCCGATAATTATCGAAACTCTTTCTGCATGACAAATGCAATTAAAAATAACATTTCATTATAAACTGTTTCTTTCGTATCCATTTCCAATTGCATATATTTACGCACATAAACGATGACATATGCTTTTACTACAATTTGACTGGAATCCCATAACAGGAATTGATATTTTCGGAAATTTTAAATTACACTTTTATAGCGTAATGTGGATTGTTGCTTTCCTTTTAGGATTTCAAATCATGAAACGTATTTTTTTAAAGGAGAAAGTCAGTCTGGATTATTTAGATCCTCTTTTTATTTATACGGTTTTAGCAACCATGCTAGGTGCCAGAATAGGTCATGTTCTTTTTTATCAATCGGAATTAATTTCAGAAGATTTTTTTAGTGTGTTTTTACCATTTAGCTTTAAAAATGGTGTGGAATTTACAGGTTTCCAAGGTTTAGCTAGTCATGGTGCTGCCATTGGAATTATAATTGGTATGTATTTATACCGAAGAAAATACAAATACAAATCCCTCATGTGGATTTTAGATCGCGTGGTCATATCCGTTGCTTCGGGAGCCGTATTTATTCGAATTGGTAATTTTATTAATTCTGAAATCATCGGAAAGGTAACCGATTCGCCTTTAGGAGTTCGTTTTGTTCAAGATTATTATAGTAAACGACAGATTGTAGCAGAAACTGGTATTGAAAACTACAAAGAAGCCTATGCAGCCGTTACTAACAATCCACAGTTTCAACATTTATTAGATGCCGTTCCGTTTCGCCATCCTGCACAATTATATGAATCGTTTTGCTATATTTTCGTCTTTCTTATTTTGTGGTTTATCTATCAAAAAACGAACAAAGGTCAACAAAACGGTTATTTATTCGGACTCTTTTTAGTACTATTATGGACGGTTCGTTTCTTTGTGGAGTTTATAAAAGAACCACAAGGCGATGAATACATTACATTTTTAGGATTAAATACAGGTCAGATGTTGAGCATTCCTTTTATTATTATAGGACTCTACTTTATGTTTGCCTATAAACCGAAGTTCAATAGCTAGAGTACTATGATACGTCGTTATTTTAAAATTATCTGTATATCTACAACCCTTGTTGCATTTTCGGCTACGGCTTGCAAAGAGGAAGTCAAAAAACCCAAAAAAGCTGAAGTTACCTTCAAAAAAGAAGGCGAATTACAACTTTTAAAATCAGCTACAGATTCAGTTTTGGTAAAACTCGACATTGAAATAGCCGATAATGAATTTGAAACTCAAACGGGTTTAATGTATCGGGAATCTATGAAAACAAATCGAGGCATGTTATTCATTTTTCCCAATGAACAACCACGTTCTTTCTATATGAAAAATACACGGTTTGCTTTAGATCTTATTTATTTAGATGCGAATAAAACCGTTGTCAGTTTTCAAGAAAATGCCCAACCTTTTAATGAAGGTTCATTGCCATCCAACGCAGCAGCTAAATATGTTTTAGAGGTGAATGCTGGTTTGGTTAAAACCTGGCAATTGGAAGTTGGTGATAAGATGACTTTCAAAGCAAACTAAATCGAACACCCCTTTTTTATTTTAAAATACGACACCTTCCTAATCAAGAAGTGCGAGCGGTTCAAATTTTAAGTAAACAAAAAAAAGCCTTTTTGAGATTATCAAAAAGGCTTTTTAATATATTAAAATGAAATTTTAGCTTACGCTACAACTTCAGTTTCTTCTTCTTTTACTTTATCTTTTAAAGCATCGGCAGCGTCACCACGTTTAACAGCATCATACATTAAAGGCGTTGCAATAAATAATGATGAGTAGGTACCTACAATAACACCAACTATTAATGCGAACATAAAGCCTCTAATGGAATCGCCTCCAAAAATGAAAATGGCTAGTAACACCACTAAAGTTGTTAACGAGGTATTTAATGTTCTACTTAATGTACTGCTTAATGATACATTAATGACTTTATTAAATGGCCAAGTTGAATGCTCATTAAAGAATTCACGAATTCTATCAAATACAACTACTGTATCATTCAACGAGTAACCAATTACCGTTAGGATGGCTGCTATAAACGCTTGGTCTATTTCCATACTAAATGGCATGTATTTGTATGTTAAAGAGAATACACCTAATACAATCAATACATCATGGAATACTGCCGCAACAGCACCCAATGAGAATTGCCATCTTTTAAAACGCACTAAAATATATAAGAATACTACGATTAATGACCCTAAAATAGCCCAAATAGATGACTTCTTAATATCATCTGCAATAGTAGGACTTACTTTATAGTATTTCATTAAACCTACCGTTTTATCCTGATCATCACTAATAAACTCATCATAAGTTAAACCCGTAAAGTAAGGTTGTAATTGCGTAAATAAGGTATTTCTGATTTCTTCATCAATAGCATTATCAGTTTCGTTTACTTTATACTTGGTTGTAATTTTTAATTGGTTGGCGTCACCAAAGGTTTTGGCTTCGGCACTTCCAAACGCATCTGCTAAAGTTTCCGAAATTTCATTCGCACTTACAGGTTCTTCAAAACGCACTTGGTAGGTTCTTCCTCCAACAAAATCCACACCTTGATCTAAACCATTTGTAAATAAAGATCCTAAACTGATTAGAATAAAAGCACCAGAAACGATATACGCAATTTTACGTTTATTTAAGAAATTGATATTGATATTTCTGAATAGGTTTTTAGTTATGGCTGTTGAGAAATCTAAATTTCCGTTTTTATTAGCATACCAATCCACAATCAATCTTGTAATGAAAATAGCTGTAAATAACGATGTAGCAATACCAATTAATAAGGTAGTAGCAAATCCTTTAATTGGACCTGTACCAAATATAAATAAAATTAAAGCCGTTAAACCAGTTGTAATATTCGCATCTAAAATGGAAGATAAGGCGTTACCAAAACCATCGCTAATAGATGCTTTAAGATCTTTACCTTTGGCAATTTCCTCTCGAATACGCTCAAAAATAAGTACGTTAGCATCCACAGACATACCAATAGTTAATACAATACCAGCTATACCAGGCAATGTTAAAACAGCACCTAATCCTGATAACACACCAAAGATTAGTAAAATATTAAATATCATGGCAATATCAGCAAATAAACCGGCTTTACCATAATACAAGAACATCCATACCAACACTAATGATAAGGCAATAAGGAATGACATTTGACCACTTTCAATAGCTTCTTGACCTAATGACGGCCCAACAACTTCTCCTTGAATAATATCGGCAGAAGCTGGTAATTTACCTGCACGTAAAACGTTTGCTAAATCGGTTGCTTCGTTTAGCGTAAAGTTTCCTGAAATTGATGAGTTACCACCAGAAATAGCACCTGTTGTTACACCTGGAGCAGAGTACACTACGTTATCTAAAACAATAGCAATATTAGAACTTTCTGTAAATGCTTTACCGGTCATTTCTTCCCAGATTTTAGCACCTTTAGAGTTCATTTGCATAGAAACCGTTGGTTTACCCATTGGGTCGTATTCTTGACGCGCTGTAGTAACTACAGCTCCACTTAATTGTGGTACGTTATCTCTGTTACCCTCAAGAGCATATAAATCAACAACTTCACTATCTTTAGCAGGTTTTCCAAATGCGAATTTCACAAAACGTTGTTCGCCTGGTAATAACGAGCGCACTTGAGCCATATTTAAATAGTTCATGACAGCATCTCTATCACGTAAATTAACCATAGCAATGGCAGCTGGATTTTGTGATTGGAATAATAAATCGCGTAAAGGATTTACTTCTGTGGCAGTAGAATCTGGATCCGCTCCTAATAAGTCTTCAATAGCAGCATCATCAGAATCTTGAGGTTCTGTTTGTTCAGCAACCTCTTCCGTTTTTGGTGCCTCTAACTCTCTTAAAAGGTTGTTAGCATCAAATAAAAATTGCCCCAAAGCATCACGCTTGTAAACATCCCAAAATTCTAATTGTGCAGTACTTTGTAACAATTTAAGTGCACGCTCTTTATCTTTAACACCTGGAAGTTCCACTAATATACGTCCAGAACTACCCAAACGTTGGATACTTGGTGATGTTACACCAAATTCATCAATACGCTTACGTAATACTTCAAAAGCAGAAATGATAGACTCATCAATTTTACGTTCAATAATAGGCTTCACTTCACCATCGGTCATGCTACCCTCTATCTCACCATCTAAAGCACGTGTGTAGAAAATCTCTGGAGATGCTAATTTGGTATCACCTTTTATCTTATCGAATTCAATAAAAAAGTCTGCAAGAAAATCATTCTGACTATTCTTTTGAACTTCTTCAGCATTATCTAAAGCCTGATTAAAAACGGGGTTTTTACTATTATTAGCTAATCCTTTTAAGATATCTTTTACCGATATTTGAAGAATAACACTAACACCACCTTTTAAATCTAAACCAAGGTTCATGGAGTTTTCCTTAACTTCTGAATAGGTATAACTGGCAATACCCAAGTTATAAACATCTACATTGTCAAGTGAATCCAAATACTTGCGCTCTTTTACCTCATCGCCATTTGAAAATGCCACAGCTTGGTCATCAATACTATTTGCCTTAAATGTGAAAGACAGTTGATAGATACTCACTAGACCAAACAAAATTGCAAACAGTTTTACTAATCCTTTATTTTGCATTATGTGTTAAATTATAATTTATTGTTGATATTTTTAAAAACGAGCAAATATATATCTTCTATAATGATTTAACAAAAGGTTTGTATAGTTTCTGTTTGATTTTAAACAAAAAAAGACAGCTTAATAAGCTGTCTTTTTTCAATTTTATAAATTTAAGAAAATTACATTCCACTTAAATTATCTGTTTTTGTGTATCCTTCAGGAGGCGTCATGTCAAATTTATCGTCTGAAACGGTTTCTTTTTTCACCTCTGTTACTTCGCTAGTAATAGTTAACGCCATACCCATTTGGCTAATATCCATTTTCATGTACATAGGAAACCCTTCAATTTGCGCACCCATTTGAGCTATTTGTGAATTCATAGCTTGAATTTTATCGGTTACATAAATTGACATATCAACCGTTGCACCTTCTTTTTCAAGAGACACGTTGTATTCTTGACAGGTATAACCTAAAATTGTTTTGGTTTCATCGCCTTTCGTCACCTCAATATCTTTCATGTCTTCTTCGCTTGGTGACATATCTGAAACGGTGTACATTTTACCAACCATTTGATTGTCCATGTAGGTTAACATTTCTTTGGTTTCACCATTCATAATGGTCGTTGTATTTCCAGACATTAAATTAAACGTTTCTGAACGCGTTTTATCTGATTTAAAATAGGTTGTTGTTAAAACCTCGCCAACCATGGCTAATTGCGCTTGCATTTGCTCATTTTCACTAGACATTGTTTGTTTTGATTTTACAACACCTTCACTAATAGCATCTTGAGCAAAACCAGAAAGGCTTAATGCACATACTAAAACAAAAATTAATTTTTTCATTTGAATTATTTTTTTAGTTATTTATTGATTAATAGTTGATTTAGCTTCCTAAAAACAACCGTTTTCGTTTTATACAATTATAATGCCAAAAGGCCATTTGTTTTTCTTACACCTTCGGCACTTTCTTGCATGTGCGCTTTTTCAGCATCAGATAATTCGATTTCTACAATTTTTTCAATACCATTGCGACCTAAAATTACAGGTGCGCCAATACAAATATCGTTTAAACCATATTCACCTTCTAATAAAACGGAACACGGATACATTTTTTTCTGATCGCATGCAATTGCTTGAACCAAACCACTTACAGCAGCTCCTGGTGCGTACCAAGCAGATGTTCCTAGTAATTTGGTAAGTGTTGCACCTCCTACTTTAGTATCTTCTAAAACTTGGTTTAAACGATCTTCTGACAGAAATTCAGAAACCAAGACGCTATTTCTAGTTGCTAAACGCGTTAATGGCACCATTCCAGTATCACTATGTCCACCAATTACCATTCCATCTACATCACTAATTGGAGCCTCTAAAGCTTCGGCTAAACGATATTTAAATCGTGCAGAATCTAAAGCGCCACCCATTCCAATAATACGGTGTTTTGGTAAACCTGTTGTTTTATGAACTAAATATGCCATAGTATCCATTGGATTACTCACAACAATAATAATAGTTTCAGGCGAATGCTCAATTAAGCTAGACGATACGGTTTTTACAATACCAGCATTAATTCCGATTAATTCTTCACGCGTCATACCTGGTTTTCTAGGAATACCAGATGTTATTACACAAATATCACTATTGGCAGTTGCCGAATAATCATTAGTAATTCCCGTTATTTTAGTATCGAATCCGTTCAGTGATGCCGTTTGCATTAAATCCATTGCTTTACCTTCAGCAAAACCTTCTTTAATATCTAATAAGACTACTTCCGATGCGAAATTTTTAATAGCGATGTATTCTGCACAACTGGCTCCAACGGCTCCAGCTCCTACGACTGTTACTTTCATGTATTTATGATTTTTATTTGTGAAACATTAATTTTCACAAATTTAATATTTTTAAACCATATATGTTTGAAGATTTAATAAAATCTATGCTACTTAAAGTCTTAATCAGAAATCGGGCAGAACGCATTTACGTTTTTATATTTTGAAACAACGTCTAAAAAGCAAAAGCGCAAGTTGAACACTTGCGCTTTTAAAACAAACTATATCTAATTTATTAGCCTTATTTTACTAACTACCAATATTTATATCAATGGGACCAACCCATTCTGTTCTTGAACCATCCAGACATACTGCTCGCAGATAAAAGTCATAATTGGTATTCTGTGCTAAATTATAAAAAGGCCATCCTGCAGTATCCGAAACATTAATAGAACCAGAACTTGCAGGCTGATTATTACCAACTACAACGTGTTCAAAACTACGCTCGCCATTATATGACCATCTAAAAACAGCTCCCACTGCTTGACCTGAACCGTTACGTTCAACTTCTGTAGTAATATTGGATGGTGCATTACATAAGTTCTGATCAAATTCTGCAAAATAACTTATAGGACCTACCCAATTACTATAACCCAAATTATTATTGCAAAAGGAACGAACATAAAAATCATATGTGTTTCCTGAAACTAGTGAAGCATCGGAATAACTTTCGCTATTGGTTGTCGCTAATTCACCACTTCCTATTTGAAATCCTTGATTTCCATATTCTACTTGAAAGTAAGACGCGTCTGTATCATTATAATAGGTATCCCAATAGGCAGTTCCAGATTCAACCGCAAAATCATACGGTTCTTGGCAATATTCATCAATACTTAAAACTATAGGACCTTGCCATTTTGTTAAATTACCATTGCTACATTGTGCTCGAATAAAAAAGCTTAAGGTTTGATTGTTTTCTGCATAAAAGTACAAACTCTCATCTACTATTGTTGCTGTAGACACATTAGTTGTGGTAAAACCCTCATTCAAGAAGAAAAAATCGCTGTTTACGTCCTGATTACTAACATTTGTAGTTTGGTCGTAACCTATTTGAAAATAGTTAAATGCGTTTTGCGTTTGGTAGTTAAAAACTAATTCGTTGCCATTTTGAACAACACTTGTTAAACTTACCACACCACATACATTGGCACTTCCGTTATTATTGGACTCGTCTGAATCCTCGGAACAACCTAGTGTTAACATAAAAATACAACTTAATAAGAATAATCCTTTTTTCATTTTTTTGTTATTGATAGTATATTATTAGATGCGCGAAAATAACAATATTTTGATATTTAAATTATAAATGAAGTACAAAAAAAAAGCACGCTTTCAAAACTGATAAGCGTGCTTCAAATATTAGGTTATTATATTACTTATGCATCAATATTTGCATAAACGGCATTGCGCTCAATAAAATCACGTCTTGGTGGCACTTCATCACCCATAAGCATTGAAAATATTCTATCGGCTTCAACACCGTTTTCAATTTGGATTTGACGTAAAGTTCTAAATTCCGGATTCATGGTGGTGTCCCAAAGTTGTTCCGCATTCATTTCACCCAAACCTTTGTAACGTTGAATTTTAGAATTCTCACCAAAATCATTTAAAATAGCAGCACGCTCGTCATCATTCCAAGCATATTGTTTTTTGGCGCCTTTTTTAATTAAATATAAAGGTGGTGTTGCAATATAAATGTGTCCATTTTCAATTAATTCTTTCATATATCTAAAAAAGAATGTTAGAATTAAGGTTTCAATGTGACTACCATCAATATCGGCATCACACATGATAACGACTTTATGGTAACGCAATTTTGATAAATTCAGCGCTTTACTATCGTCTTCTGTTCCAATGGTAACACCTAGAGCTGTAAAGATATTTTTGATTTCCTCGTTTTCAAAAACCTTATGAGTCATGGCTTTTTCTACATTCAAAATCTTACCTCGTAACGGCAAAATAGCCTGAAAATTTCTGTCACGACCTTGTTTGGCGGTTCCACCTGCCGAATCTCCCTCAACCAAATACACTTCACATTTAGTTGGATCTTGTTCGGAGCAATCGCTTAATTTTCCAGGTAAACCACCAATACTCATAACGGTTTTACGCTGTACCATTTCACGCGCTTTTTGGGCTGCGTGACGTGCTTGAGCGGCTAAAATAACTTTCTGAACAATGGTTTTAGCATCTTCTGGATGCTCTTCTAAATAATCCGTAAGCATTTCAGAAACCGCCTGACTTACAGAAGCAGACACTTCACGGTTTCCTAACTTGGTTTTTGTTTGCCCTTCAAATTGAGGCTCTGCTACTTTTACAGAGATAATAGCTGTCAATCCTTCACGGAAATCATCACCTGCAATATCAAATTTCAATTTATCTAACATGCCAGATTCATCGGCATATTTTTTAAGGGTATGCGTTAATCCACGTCGGAAACCTGACAAATGCGTTCCACCTTCGTGTGTGTTAATATTGTTTACATAGGAATGTAAATTTTCAGCATATGATGTATTATAAATCATAGCAACCTCAACAGGTACGCCATTTTTTTCACCTTCAAAAGCAATAACTTCTTTTATTAAAGGTTCACGGTTTCCATCTAAAAACTTGATAAATTCTTTTAAACCTTCTTTAGAATGAAACGTTTCACCTTCAAATTCACCATCATCTTTTTTATTCCGTTTATCCACTAAATGAATGGTAATACCTTTATTCAAATACGCTAATTCACGTAAACGACTTGCTAACGTGTCATAATTATATTCTAATGTTTGAGTAAAAATAGTTGGGTCTGGTAAAAAAGTGACAATAGTTCCACGTTTATCTGTTTCACCAACCTTTTTTACAGGATACATAGGTTTCCCTTTTTCGTATTCTTGTTCCCAGATTTCACCTTTTCTGTAAACGGTTGCTTTTAAATGATTAGATAAAGCATTTACACAACTAACACCAACACCATGCAAACCACCTGATACTTTATAAGAATCTTTATCAAATTTTCCACCTGCACCAATTTTGGTCATAACCACCTCTAATGCGGAAACACCTTCTTTTTTGTGCATATCTATAGGAATACCACGACCATCATCTTCAGTTGTAATGGAGTTATCCTCATTAATGATTACGGTAATATTATCACAATGACCAGCTAAAGCTTCATCAATGGAGTTATCTACAACTTCATAAACTAAATGGTGCAAACCACGCGTACCAGTATCACCAATATACATGGAAGGACGCATACGCACATGTTCCATGCCTTCTAAAGCCTGAATGCTATCTGCTGAATAATTATCCTTGTTAAACTCTTCTCTTTTTTCGCTCATATTTATGTTTTATTTACGCTTTTCTGTTTCCTTTCTCGACTCTTTTAATAAGGCAAAGAATTAGTTGCCGCTTACTATTAATTAAATTATTTATACCCTGTTTGAATCATCAAATGATTTCACAAAAAAAAGACGCTTACAAGCATCTTTTGAATACAAACAAATATACGAATATTAAACGCTTTTTAAAAGCTTTTTATTGATTG
>CBFHJN010000091.1:0-10534 GCA_965655805.1 Flavobacteriaceae bacterium | reverse complement strand
TTTAAGCAAAGTGCTTGTGTTAATAGCATTCTTTTGGGTTTATGACAATTTTAGATTCTTTACCATTCCTGTAGCTTGGTGGAGTTTTGTTTTGATATTCTTTGCTGATGATTTTTCCTATTATTGGTTTCATCGTATATCGCATGAAAGCCGTTTTTTCTGGGCTTCTCATGTCGTGCATCATTCGTCCAAACATTACAATTTAAGTACTGCCTTGCGTCAAACTTGGTCTGGTGGCTTTTATTCCTTTGTATTTTGGTTATGGATGCCTTTGATTGGTTTTCATCCAGCTATGATTTTATTACAAATGTCCATTAGTTTATTATATCAATTTTGGATACATACAGAAGCTATTGATAAAATGCCCAAATGGTTTGAAGCCGTTATGAATACGCCGTCACATCATCGGGTGCATCATGGTAGTAATCCGTTATATTTAGATAGAAATCATGCAGGTATCCTCATTATTTGGGATAGACTGTTCGGCACGTTTCAACCAGAACTGAAGGACGAGAAAGTAATTTATGGTTTGGTGGCTAATATCAATACCTATAATCCGATTAAGATTGCATTTTTGGAATGGCGAAACATGTTAAAAGATGCCTTTTCTGGAAGAAAATCTTTTAAAGATCGATTTTTGTATCTGGTAAAACCGCCAGGTTGGACGCATGATGGAACTGGTAAATTAAGTGATGATTTACGAGCTGAATGGCATGAACATAGGTTACAGTCGCAGTCGCAGTCGCAGTCGCAGTCGCAGTTTAAAGAAGAATAATTTTTAATTACGAGATACCCAATTTTCAAAGCAATATGATGAATTTCAACAACAAAACCATTTGGGTAACTGGAGCTTCTAGCGGAATTGGGAAAGCTTTAGTTTCTAATTTAGCTACACAAAATTGCCGACTTATTATTTCGTCTCGAAATATAACCGATTTAGAAACTGTAAAAAATACCTGCCCAAATCCAGCAAATATTGCCTGTTTAGCTTTTGATTTAGCAGATTACAGTGAAATGAAAACTACCGTCGAAAATGCTATTTCATACTTTGGTAAAATTGATATCTTAATAAATAATGGAGGCATCAGTCAGCGATCCTTAATTATTGATACCGATATTTCAGTCGATAAAAAACTGATGGAAATCGATTATTTAGGAACGGTTGCATTATCTAAAGCCCTTCTGCCTTATTTTGTTAAACAGCAATCCGGACATTTTGTTACCGTTACGAGTTTAATGGGGAAATTTGCTTCACCTTACCGTTCCGGTTATTGTGGCGCCAAACATGCGCTTCATGGTTTTTTTGATGCCATGCGTTTAGAACATGAAAAGGATGGTATCTCGGTAACGCTAATTTGTCCAGGTTTCGTAAATACAGATATTGCAAGAAATGCCTTAATCGGAAATGGTTCAAAGCAAAACACTCAAGATACAGCTACAGAAAAAGGGCTTTTAGTTAACGTTTTTGCTGAACGCATGCTAAAAGCCATTTACAAAAAGAAATTTGAAGTGTATATTGGTAAAAAAGAAGTTTTAGGAGTGTATTTAAAACGTTTCTTTCCCAAGTTTTTGCATTGGTATACGTTGCGTTCGGTGGTGCGATAAAATGTAAATTCTACAACTCCAAACTCTCGCCAATCTCTAACAACATCAAATCTTTATCTTTTTCAAAAAACTTGCGTTTGGCATCCTCATGATCTATTTCTATATAACCAAAAGTATCATAATGATAACCCAAAACTTTATCACATTGTACAAAATCGGAAGCCAGAATGGCATCGTCAATTCCCATCGTGAAATTATCTCCAATTGGTAAAATGGCTAAATCTAATCTGGTACGTAATGGAATGAGTTTCATATCCATGGTTAAAGCGGTATCGCCAGCGATGTAAATATTTTTATGTTCGCCTTCGATAACAAAACCACCTGGTTGTCCGCCGTAACTACCATCTGGAAATGAAGATGTGTGAATAGCGTTAACATATTTTACTTCGCCAAACTCGAAATCCCATGTACCACCATGATTCATTGGGTGACCTTCAAAACCTTTCTCTTGGAAATAATTAACAATTTCAAAATTAGATACAATGACAGCATCGGTACGTTTAGCAATAGCTTCCACATCCAAAATATGATCCTGATGCGCATGTGTTAGTAAAATGTAATCGGCTTTTAAGCTATCAATATCTATATGTTTCGCATTCTCATTACCAGTTATAAATGGATCCACTAAAATATGAACACCTTCCACTTCTATTCCTAAACTAGCATGACCGTAAAATGTAATTTTCATTGAATAAGGTTTTAAAATTCTTATACTGAAAAATACAAAATCTTTAAGTATTTCAATAAGCCTTAAGAAGAAAATCTACTAAATAGCATAACCAGCACCCATTAAAATAGCGAGTAAGAAGGTAGAAATGGCCACTTTTTTTAATTCTTGATCTAACATAGAAGGTTCCGTGGTTTTTTTAACATAAAACACATGCTTGATTAATGGAATATACATAACCATAAATACCAAGTTATAAGGCGATACGAAATAAAATATAGCAAATAACGAAGACAATAATATGGCTAAACCAATTAACGTATAGTGATAAAGCTTGGCATTTTTTAAACCCAATTTTACTGCCATTGTCATTTTGTTCGATTTGATATCTGAATTTATATCACGCATATTATTCAAATTTAAAACCGCCACACTTAATAAACCAATCGTGCAGGCTGGCAAAATAATAACATGATCAATTTTTAACGCGTACAAAAAATAGGTTCCTAAACCACTAACCAAACCGAAGAATACAAACACAAATACATCACCTAATCCTTTGTAACCGTAAGCAGAATCGCCAACCGTATAATTAATAGCTGCGTAAACTGAAAAACCGCCTAAAGCCAGAAAAAACATGGTATATAAAAAGTGACGCATCCCAAATGCAGAAAAAAGCAACGAAACAACTAATGCAATAATGACTAAAATATTAATTTTTATAGCCATAAACATTTGTGCTTCACTAACCGAACCACTTTGCAAAGCGCGTTGAGGACCAACACGATCTTCATTATCGGTTCCTTTTACACCATCGCCATAATCATTAGCAAAATTAGAAAGTACTTGCAAGGCAATAGTTGTTAAAAGTGCCAAAACAAAAATAGTCCAATTAACAAACCCATTATAGGCTGCAAAACAGGTTGCTAATACAATTCCTGAAATAGATAATGGTAAGGTTCTAACGCGTGCTGCGGAAATCCAATTTTTAACTGTTGGCATAGACTTTATTTAAGGAATCCATTTTTTGGGAAAGTTTGGCTTACGTTTTTCTAAAAAGGCATCACGACCTTCTTTAGCTTCATCAGTCATATAGGCTAAACGTGTAGCTTCACCTGCAAATACTTGTTGTCCAACCATACCATCGTCTGTTAAATTCATAGCGAATTTCAACATTTTGATGGATGTTGGCGATTTGGCTAAAATTTCTTGAGCCCATTCATAAGCTGTAGATTCTAATTTTGCATGAGGAATTACGGCATTTACCATACCCATTTCAAATGCTTCTTGAGCCGAGTAATTTCGACCTAAAAAGAAAATTTCACGCGCTTTTTTCTGACCAACCATTTTAGCTAGATAAGCTGATCCGTAACCACCATCAAAGCTAGTAACATCAGCATCGGTTTGTTTAAAAATGGCATGTTCTTTACTAGCTAAAGTTAAATCGCAAACCACATGCAAACTATGGCCGCCACCAACTGCCCAACCTGGAACAACTGCTATGACTGCTTTTGGCATAAAACGAATTAAACGTTGAACTTCCAATATATTAAGTCTATGATAACCATCATCACCTACATATCCTTGATGACCACGTGCCGTTTGATCACCTCCTGAACAAAAACTATACACACCATCTTTAGTCGATGGACCTTCAGCAGACAATAACACGACACCTATATTTACATCTTCATGCGCATCATAAAAGGCATCATAAAGCTCGCTTGTTGTTTTGGGACGAAAGGCATTTCGGACATTTGGTCTGTTAAAAGCAATACGTGCTACACCATCAGATTTCTGATACGTGATATCTTCATATTCTTTAGCCGTTTTCCAGTTTGCTTCACTCATTTTCTTTATTTTTGTCAAAAATAAATATTATTTATCTAACAATTCATTACCATGAGGCATATTCTGTTTTTATTCGCTTTTATTTTTTTCTTCACATCTAGTTTTGCACAAAGTTATGAGTTCAAATCTATTATTGATTTAGAGACTACAGGTGTTATTAGCCAAGGAAATACGGGAACTTGTTGGAGTTTTTCAACCTCGTCATTTTTGGAAAGCGAAATTATGCGATTAACAGGAAAACAAATTGATATTTCAGAAATGTTTCAAGTACGTCATACCTATCCGAAAAAAGCTTGGAATTATGTGATGCGTCAAGGAAAAGCTCAATTTAGTGAAGGTGGATTGGCTCATGATGTGATGAATAGTATTCGCGATTATGGATTGGTACCACAATCTGCTTATAGTGGCATGGATGCTGGAGAAATAGGACATAATCATGCCGAAATGGTAGCCGTTTTAAATGGTATGTTGGACGTTTATATTGACAATCCAGGCAGAAGTTTATCTCCAAAATGGCAAGCGGTTGTTAATAGTACGTTGGATACGTATTTAGGAGAAGATATTACCACGTTTAATTATGAAGGTGTTGAATATACACCTAAATCATTTCAGGAAATGACCAAAATTAATCCGGATAACTATGTTTCCATTACATCATTTACGCATCAGCCGTTTTACACGCAATTTGTTTTAAATATTCCTGATAATTTTTCTAATGGACAATTTTATAACGTACAGTTAGATGAATTGATGGCAACCATGAATTACGCTTTAGAAAATGGATTTACAGTAGAATTGGATTGTGATGTAAGCGAAAAAACATTTTCAGCTAAACATGGCGTAGCGATTATTCCAGAAGATGATGCAACGGCTGCAGAAGCCATTATTAGCGTGCGTCCCGAGAAAACTATAACACCAGCTTACAGACAACAAGAATTTGAAAATTATGCAACTACAGACGACCATTTAATGCATATAACTGGTATGCTTGAAGATCAAAACGGAACCACCTATTACAAAGTTAAAAACTCTTGGGGAAAAGATTCTAATCATGTGGCTAATGCAGGTTATGTATATATGAGTGAAGCCTTTATGCGATTAAAAACCATTTCAATTATGGTTCATAAAGATGCTATTCCCAAGGAATTAAAGAAAAAAATTACGTTATAATAATGCCTACTACCATAAATAATTCCCACTTAAAACCATATATTAAAAAACATGTACACTTAAAAATTGGTAATTTTTATTTTTTTGATGATTTTGTTGGCGTGGAATACGCAGAGGATTCTCATGTTTCCATGGAGGAGTTGGAATCCTTGATTGAAATTAATCAAAAATTCTATCCAGAAGACAAACCTTTTGGACTTATTATTAATAAATCACATCGTTATTCAACGGTTCCAAGTGATGCCAAAAAATTAGAGGACAAATTACCCAATTTAGTTGCAACAGCTGTCGTTGTTTGGAACACAGCGTTGAGTGTTAATTTTGAATTAGAAAATCACTTTTTCAAGAAAATTAATCGGCAATTGTTTCCTGATTTGAAAACGGCAGAAACTTGGATTTTACAGAAAGTAGAGGCTTCAAAACAATAATTAATTAATTAATTAATCAAATAAATTCCGTCGTCTTTAATCTCAATTAATTTTTGTTTGTATAACGTACCAATGGCTTTCTTAAAACTCTTCTTACTCATTTGTAAAGCATCTTTTATAGCTTCAGGATCAGATTTGTCATTCAGGTTTAAGTAACCACCATGATCCTCTAGTTCTTTCATAATTAAATCGGCATTGGGTTCAATACTTCGGTAACCCATTTTACCCAAACCAATATCCAGTTTATTGTCAGGTCGGATTTTCTTGACATATCCTTTTAAGCGGTCACCAATGGAAATTTCTTGAAAAATATCATCATTAAATATGAGTCCTTGATGCTTTTTATTCACTATCACATTCATACCAATATCAGATGGATGCGATACAATTAAATCCACTTCTTGAAAGGCCTCAACGGTTAGTTCTTTATTATCTAAAAATTGATTGGTTTTACTGGAAGCTACCAAGCGATTGGATTCTTCATCTAGAAAACAATAGACCAAATACCAACCACCTTTTTTCATTTTAAAGGCTTGTTCACGGAAAGGACAAAAAAGTTCCTTTACCATTCCCCAATCTAAAAACGCACCATGTTCCGTAACGGCATTACAGCGTAAAACGGCGAAATCGCCACGCTGTATATAAGGCTTATCCGTAACGGCAACCAAGCGTTCCTCATTATCTAAATACACGAAAACCTCTAGCTTATCCCAAATTTTAAATTCTTTTGGCACATAACGGTTTGGCAATAAAACTTCGTTGCCGTCAGCATCTTCTAAAAATAATCCAGGTTCGGTTTCCCGAAGGATTTCCAACGTATTATATTCTCCAATTTTTATCATGAGGCAAAGGTACTATTTTATCATATATGTTATACATCTGTTTCATGCTTTTACAGGCGTCAATTATTTAAAATTGCATAAAAAAAGCACCAGTTTTTCAAAAGGTGCTTTCATTTTATAGTAATCTTTAGAAATTAATACATTCCTTCTTTTTTGAAATGTTTTGTTAGCAGATAATACACAACAGCGCGATATTTATTTCTATTGGATTTGCCATACTGTTCGATAACTGACTCTATAGCTTTATCTAATTCGGGACTATCTTTTAATCCTAATTTTTTAATTAAGAAATTATTTTTTACTGTTGCTATTTCAGAAGCATCAGTACCAGAAACTGTAGCTGCATCAGCATTGTAAATAGATGGACCACAACCAATGGTGACTTTAGTTAACAAATCCATGTCTGGATTATGATTAAGTTTATCTTTTAAATCTGCCGCATATTTGGCAATTAGTTCGTCTCTTTTGCTCATGTTTTTGATTATTTTAATTAAAATTAAATATTGAGTTTCAAGATACTTAACATTCAGGTATTTAAAAAATTAAAAGCCATTTTAACACTTACTTAACCCATTTAAAATAGTCTAATAGAATGTTATCATTCAAGGTTCTAGGTGTAAATATTTCCAATATTTTTGGTTGATCCGATTCCTTATAGAAATCTTTCAATTTATTCTTTAATTGAATTGCATTAGAAGCAGTTCCATATTGAAAGCCATACATAATTGCTAACTGTTTTGCTGTTAAATCGTGTTTGGTTTCAAAAAAGTTTTCAAAATTTTCTGAATTTTTGTTTCCAGGTAAAATTCTAAAAATGCCACCACCTTGATTATTGATGATAATAATTCTGAAATTATTCGGAATATAATTATTCCATAGCGCATTACTATCATAAAAGAAACTTAAATCGCCTGTAATAAACACCGTTTGTTTTTCTTGACTTACGGCACATCCAATAGCTGTAGATGTGCTACCATCAATGCCACTTGTACCACGATTACAAAACACCTCAATAGATTTATGGATATCAAATAGTTGCGCATAACGAATGGTAGAACTGTTTCCTAACTGTAAAGCAATTTTGTGTGGCAGGCTTTTTAATAACGCTTCAAACACCTGAAAATCACTAAACGGAATTTCATTTAAATACTCAATATGCTTTTGTTTTCTGTATGTTCTAATGTTTTCCCAAGTTGCCTTATAATCACTTTTTACAAAATGGGTAATTTGAGGTAAAAAAGTTTCAAAAAAATTATTTGGTGATGTTTCAATATGCTTTTTTAAACAGAAGAAGGTATCATTCGCATAGTCACGATCTATGTGCCAGTGTTCTTTAGGTTGATAATTTCGTAAAAAAGCTTTTATTTTTTTAGAGACAATAAGTCCGCCAAAAGTGATTAATATATCGGGTTGCAATTCCTTAAAATCCGAATCATCCAAAGGCGCAATCATGGTATCAATACTGTTGAAAAATCCAGGATTATGAATGTTGGATGTTGTTTCGGTAAATACAATAACGCTATTATCTTTTACTAATTCATCCAGCCATTTTTGTTCAACATCATTTGGCGGATTTACGCCAACCAATACCATTTTTTTAGCTGAACTATTCCAAGAATCTAAACATTCATTATAGATAAAATCGTCTACTTTACTAACGCGTTTTTCAAAATCAATTACTTTAGGATTAACACTTAAAGTATCGGTGATCTCGTAAAGTGGTTCATGAAATGGCATATTAATATGGACAGGACCACGTTTAGATAAGGCTTTATTCAAGGCCTTATTAATCTCGGATTCATTTTCCTGTTGCAACTCCTGTTTTCTGCCTAATAAGCGTTCTAATTTGTTTTCAATATTTTTTAAAATAGCGGGTTCATCTTCATCTCTATTTTTAAATTCGGCATCCATTTGGGAACTTAAATTAGCCGAATACATAATATGATTTTTAAAAACATCCTTCTGATTAATGGTTTGCCCATCACCTATTCCAATTAAATGTTTGGGTCTATCTGCTGATAAAACCACCATTGGGATATGGCTATAATAGGCTTCGGAAACCGCTGGATAATAATTGAGTAAAGCGCTACCTGAACTGCAAACAACAGCAACGGGTTGCTTAATTTGTTGAGCAATTCCCAAAGCAAAAAAAGCCGCACAACGCTCATCCACTATACTATAGCAGGTAAAAAAATCATCATGTGTAAAACCAATTGTTACAGGTGCATTTCTACTACCTGGTGAAATAACAATATGCTGGATATTTTTAGCTTTACAAAGCAGAACAATGGTTTGTGCAAGCGGAATTTTTGGGTATAGCATGTACGATAGAATCTAACTGTAAAATTAATAAATAGCGCACTGATAAAAAACTATTGTATTACCTTTTTCATGGTTCCTGATTTAGCTATCGTTTCCTCCCATTCCTTGTTAGGGTTAGAGTCTTTTGTAATACCACCACCAACATATATAATAGCTTCCTGATTTTGAACTTGCATACAGCGTAAATTAACAAACAAATTGGAAACCGTTTTTAGACTAGAATATGCATTATTTTCAACATTCCGACGGTTAGAGTTTCTAGTGACGGATTTTTTTATGTGCAATTCACCCAAAAAACCTGTATAAAATTGGCGGTAATAATTTTCGTTCTTTAGAATAAAAGTTTTGGCAGAAGCTTTAGGCATACCACAAATAGCTGGTGTAGGATGTAATGTTTCTATTATGTTTTTCAAATTAGAAGTATCTGAATTGATTCTTCCTGAAATACATGTTTTTAAATGCAATAAATTCCCAGCTTTTGCGGTTTCTGCTTCGGAAACTTTCAAACCTTCTAACTGGTTTTTTAAATTTGAAACCATAAAATTGGTGACAATTTGTTGTTCTTCCAATTCTTTTTCTTCCCACACCACTTCCATTGTATTTTTATAAATCTGCGTGCCAGCCAATGCCATGGTCCAGAATTGCTTATTTTCAATTTTGAGCAAGGTTTCAGGTGTTGCTCCTAACCACAATCCCACTTTAGGATGAAACCAAATGTAAACATAAGCTGTTGGATAGTTTGCCAGTAGTTTTTTATAAATTTCAATAGGATTCGTTTCGGCAATAATTACGGATTCTTTTCTTGACAAAACCACTTTTTCGAATGAGCCTTTTCTAATTTCTTGAATTCCTTTTTCGACTAATTCAATATGATTTTCTTTTGCTGAAGATTCATCTATAAATATATTTTCTTGGGAAGTTTTTTTATTTATTTTACCTTTTGATGAAGCAACTTCACTTTGGCATTCTATGATTTCAGAATTTTCAACCGGAATTAAAACACTATGTTCTTCCAAATTAAAAGGTGAAAACACAAAGCCACTTTCTGTAAAATCAGTGGTTTGAATAAGCACATTATCTTGTTGTAAAAATGCCTTAATACGCGTTTCATTTGGATTTCGGAAAGCCACAAAGGGCAAAGCATTGTTATAATGTTGTTGAAGATGAGCAGTAAAATCAGAAAAAGTCATGTTATTTTTTTCTTGGTAATGAAATCGTTGATAATCGACAAACGGAAATTAATTGATCCGAATCATCCGTCACACGAATATCAATAAGTTGTGTGGTTCTTCCTTTATGCAAAAAGGTTGCTTTCGCATATACATGACCTTCGGTTACGCTTTTTAGATGATTAGCCGTAATTTCAGTTCCACGAACAAAAACTTCTTCCAAATTAGAAAATAAATGCGACGCAAAACTACCCACACTTTCCGCCAATGCAGCTGTTGCTCCACCATGTAAAACACCATCCGGCTGATATACCCTAGAATTAACAGGCATTTTAGCTGTTAAAAAATCATCACCAAAATCGGAAATACTAATTTCAAGCGTTTCCATTAAGGTATTTTTGCAAACTTTATTGATTTCTTTAAGCTTGTCTTCTTTAGATATGGACATAAAATTCAGTATTTTTAAAATCGAAATGTAAA
>CBFHJN010000090.1:0-10751 GCA_965655805.1 Flavobacteriaceae bacterium | reverse complement strand
ACTTTTATTACTTATATCCCGTAAATAAGTCAGGATATGGTAAGTTTTGTGTTACTGTTATCCCGTAAAGATAATTTATTTTTTATAATAAAATCTTAATCCCATGAATTGTTAATAGTAATTAATCATACTTTTTAATTAATACTTTTTCCCAAAAATTTCAGGATGAAGTACAATTAACATGTTTCTGCAAAGCATATAAAACATATATCGTTCAAAAGTTTAGTATTGTTAATAACTCCTATTAAATTAACAAACCATTTATATGAACTATCAGTGGATTTTTTAACTTTGTTACTGATTCAGTTTTCTTCAAGAAGTCTTGAATTAAATTTAGCAAAATATGGAACACTTTGTAGTATCAGCGCGTAAATACAGACCACAAACGTTTAAGGATGTTGTTGGTCAGCAGGCTATTACAAACACCCTATTAAACGCCATTGAAAACAATCATTTAGCCCAAGGCTTACTTTTTACAGGTCCTCGTGGTGTTGGTAAAACAACATGCGCACGTATTTTGGCAAAAATGATTAATAGTGATGGTACCGAAAAAGAGGATGAAGATTTTGCGTTCAATATTTTTGAGCTGGATGCCGCTTCCAATAACTCGGTAGATGATATACGAAACCTAACCGATCAAGTTCGGATTCCACCACAAGTCGGGAAATATAAAGTCTATATTATTGACGAGGTGCACATGCTATCTCAAGCGGCTTTTAATGCGTTTTTAAAAACGCTAGAAGAGCCACCAAAGCATTGCATTTTTATTTTAGCTACTACCGAGAAGCATAAAATAATACCGACTATTTTATCGCGTTGCCAGATTTTCGATTTTAAACGCATTACCGTTAAGGATGCCAAGTCTTACTTAAAATATATTGCCGAAGAGCAAGGTATTACAGCTGAAGATGACGCCTTACACATAATTGCTCAAAAAGCGGATGGTGCCATGCGTGACGCCTTATCAATTTTTGATCGTGTGGTAAGTTTTTCAGGTAAAAATTTAACACGCCAAGCTGTTACCGAAAATTTAAACGTTTTGGATTATGAAACGTATTTTACGAGTACGGATTTAATTTTGGAGAATAAAATACCTGAATTACTTTTACAATTCAATGGCATTTTGGCCAAAGGGTTTGATGGACACCATTACATTGCTGGGTTGGCAGCTCATTTTCGAGATTTATTGGTTTGCCAAAATCCAAGTACGGTTGAATTACTGGAAGTAGGCGAAGAAACCCAAGTCACCTATTTAGAACAATCCAGAAAAGCATCGCAAGCCTTTTTATTTCAAGGAATAGAGTTAGCCAATGATTGCGATTTAAAGTATAAATCCAGTAAAAATCAGCGCTTGCTGGTTGAACTCTGCCTTATGCAACTTGCCTCCATCACTTTCGATGGAGAAAAAAAAAATTCTAAACACTTTATAATTCCCGCTAGTTACTTTGAAAAAGTAGGTATTAAACCAATTCCTGTAAATACGCCGAATGTAAGCTCCAAAAAGCCTTCAGCGCCAAGTAATACTTCACCAAGCCAAGTTCAACAAAAAACAACCCATACAGGTGCTGAACCTGTTCAAGAAACACGACCAACTATTTCGCTTGATGCTAAACGGAATGCCACCTCTGGACTATCCTTAAAAAGTATTCGTGCTAAAAAAGAGCATCAAATCCGACAAATGGATGTGGTTGTTGATGAACTGGATTTACCGAAAGAAGCATTTACCGAAGAACAATTGGTTAAAGTTTGGAACGTATTTGTGAAAGAATTAGAAGCAACAGGGAAATTCAACCTGGCATCTATTTTATCTATTGACGTTCCAACAGTGAAAGGAAATGCCATTCAACTAGAGTTTCCAAATGCCACCAATAAATTAGAAGTTGAGCGCGAATCCTATGACTTATTGAGCTTTATTCGTAAAGAACTAAATAATTACGATATTTATTTGGACATTTCCATCAACGAAGAAATGGAAAAACAATACGCCTATACCACTGCAGAACAGTTTGAGAAACTCAAAGAGAAAAACCCAGCCATTGATATCTTAAAAAAGACCTTTGGTTTAGATTGTTAAAACCTATGAAATACATAAGCCTTTTCGTATTATGCTTTTTCGTCCTCTGTTTTGCCGCTTGTGATGGTCGCGATCGGTTGCATCAAACACCTCAAGAAACTCTTCAAGAATCTAAATTATTAGATTCATTTTCAACCAAGACAGTCTATATTCCAGCTACTTATACCGAAATTAAAACAGATACTATTTTAAGTAATGGTTTCCGAATTAAGATTAAAACCTATTCTGATTTGGAAAATAATTTGGTGGATACTGTTAAAAAAGATACCATTTTAAATCAAACTTATTATCGCGAATTTATAAGTGAGGTAACCGTTTTTAAGGATGAAAAAGAGGTTTTCAATAAAGCCATTGATAAAACTTTTTTCACGAAACAAAAAGACAGCTTAAAATCGGATTTAGAGCTGATGACCTTATTAAGCGTTGATGTCGAAAATTCAGCAGAAATAATATCTAATGAATTAGAAGAAGCGCAAATAAATTTTCATTACCGACATATTAAAGACTACTATAAATTCCGATATATACTACGAATTCGGCCGAATGGAGAATTTGTGGTTTCTAAATTTGAATACCAATAATCATGCTAGGACTAAAATTACCAACGGACCCAAGATGGGTAAATATTGTAGAAAAAAATATTGAAGAAATATTAACCGATCATGCCTATTGCGAGCAAAAAGCCGCTAGTACGGCTATTTCGCTTATCGTTGGCTTCCCAGAATATACCGAATTGGTTCAGGAAATGATTGCCCTGGTTAAAGAAGAAATGAGTCATTTTAAAATGGTTCATGACCGGATTATCAATCAAGGTTGGACTTTAGGTCGGGATCGTAAGGACGATTATGTATTAAAACTAATTACTTTTTTTCCAAAAGGAGGTAGTCGTACCAACCAATTAGTTCATAGGTTACTATATGCGGCATTAATTGAAGCTAGAAGTTGTGAGCGTTTCCGTTTACTATCAGAAGAATTAGCAGATAAAGAATTGGCTGAATTTTATAGAAAACTCATGGTGAGTGAGGCCAATCATTATACCATGTTTCTAGGCTTTGCTAGACAATATGGCAAGCGTGAAGAAGTAGATGAAAAATGGCAAGACCTATTAAACTTTGAAGCCAATATTATGAAAGATTTAAGTAAAAAGGAAACCATTCACGGTTAAGCATAAAAAACTCCATCACATAAAGCCATGGAGTTTTTAAAAAAATATAATTGGTTAATTAGTCTTAAATTTTTACACCAATACCTATTTGAATATTGCTGTTTTTAGCTTCTACACCAGCTGGATTATCATCCAATATATTGGAGAATCCAACATGATATCTAGCATCAATAAAGAACTCATCCGTTATCATAAATTCTAAAGCACCTACACCAGAAAAACCGAAATTTTTGTAGCCGTCTTCATATTCGTGAATTTTAACACCTACTAATGGTCCTGCACCTAAAGATAACCTATCACCAATTTTAAATTTTAGTAAAATAGGTGCTTGAATATAATCTACACGTAATTCTCTGTCCTTTGCACCTTCAGCGGAAAATTGAACTTCTGGAGCTAATGAAATAGATGAAGACAAATTATATTCGCCAAAGAAACCAATAGCAAATCCATTTCTGTGTTGATTACCAAAAGTCGCATCTGGATCAAAATCTAAATTTGAAATATTTATACCAGCACGTACACCATACATGGAGTTTTGAGCAAAAGATATCGTTGCTATTATAACAAAAGCTAAAAAAAGTAATTGTTTTTTCATAATTATAAAAGTTTTAATCTGGTCTTAAATTGATTTAGTTGTAGCGAATATAAATTATTTTCTTAAATATTATGTAATAAAAAGACAAACTGCATGATTTTTACTGTGTATTACTTGAAACTGTATCATAGTAGATACTTTTTATAATACCATCTGCTAATCCAATTTTTGGCACATAAATATCTTTAGCACCACTCCATTTCATAGCTGACAAATATATTCGCGTGGCAGGAATAATAACGTCTGCACGATCTTGGTTTAAATCCAGTTCTGAAATACGTTCTTCATACGAATAGGTTTGCAACATATTATAATAGGACGTTAAATAAAAATAAGTCAACGGTTTACCTATTGTTTTACCCGAAATTTTAAATATTTTATTAATGTTTCCACCAGTTCCTAAAACATCAATTTTTTCGAATGCTTGAGTATTTGCTTTAATCCATTGTTCGAGTTCGTTCCACGTTTCACTTTTAACAATATCATTCAACAGACGAACCGTTCCTATTTTAAACGAACGAGAGGTTATTGAATTACCATTATGAATAACCGTAAATTCTGAACTACCACCACCAACATCAACATATAAGTATGTTTTATTGCCATCGATATACGAATTTAAATCGGTTGCTGCAATTATAGCAGCTTCCTCCTCGCCTCCAATGGTATCAATTTTTATTTCCGTTTTTTCTAAAATCCGATTGGAAATTTTATCACCATTACTAGCCTCTCGCATGGCTGATGTAGCACAGGCTTTATATTTAACAACGTTATGAGATTTCATGAGAAGCTTAAAGGCTTGCATGGTGTCCATTAAGCGTTCACTATTATGTTTTGAAATTTTACCTTTCATAAACACATCAGAACCCAAACGAATTGGCACACGAACTAAAGAACTTTTTTTAAATCGGGTGGCTTTGCCTTTTTCTTCAATAATATTGGCTATTAGCAAACGAACGGCATTGGATCCGATGTCAATAGCTGCGTATTTTTTAATGGTTAGCATGCTAACTTTTTAGTTTATTTAAATAATAATCATAAATTTCAAATTGCGCGCGAACAACAGGTTCTTTCCTTTCTTTATACTGATTGTTTTGGGTTTCATTCAGAATACGCGCTTTTACATTAGCACGCCAAAAGATGTTAAAATTATCTAGTAATTCCTGTTTTATATCTTCATCATAAATAGGGCAACTAACTTCTACCCTATTCTCAATATTTCGCGTCATTAAATCGGCCGATGATATATATATTTGGGCGTCATGATCAGGTCCAAAAATGTATAATCGGGAATGCTCTAAAAATTTATCGACAATACTGATAACTTCAATATTTTCGCTCATTCCAGGAACACCAGGAATTAAACAGCAAATACCACGTACAACCATTTGAATTTTTACACCAGCACGACTGGCTTCGTATAATTTATCAACCATTCTATAGCTAGATAAACTATTCATTTTAAAGCGAATTTGCGCAGGTTTGCCTAACGATGCATTAATTATTTGGCCATTAATAAGACGAAAGAATGCTTTTTCGGTATAATGTGGCGACGTAATAATGTGTTTATAGCGGTAAATTTTATAATTGATTTCAAAGAAACTAAACACCTTATTGATGTCTTTTAGTATTTTCTGATTCGCGGTGAATAAAGTGAAATCTGTATAAATTCGGGCCGTAGATTCATTAAAATTACCCGTACTTATAAAACCGTATCGTTTCATTTTCTGACCTTCTTCGCGTTCAATAACGCACATTTTGCTATGCACTTTTAAGCCTTGAACCCCAAAAATTAAATGGACGCCTTCATTCTGCATTTGTTGGGCATAATCAATATTAGCTTGTTCGTCAAAACGTGCTTGAATTTCTATGGAAACGGTTACTTTTTTACCATTTTTAGCCGCATTAATTAAAGAACTGGCTACATGAGAAATTTGTGCCAAACGGTAAATGGTAATTTTAATAGTACTTACTTTAGGGTCTAAAGCAGCTTCACGCAGAAACTTAACAATGTAAGAGAAGGTGTGATATGGTGTATGAATTAAGTAATCTTTATTTGCTATAGATGTAAAAATACTTTGTTGAAGACTTAAACCTTTAACAGGAAGAGCTTCAATTTTATTATACAGCAAATCGGTACGACCTAAACTAGGGAAATCCATATAATCGCGACGATTATGATAGCGTCCACCAGGAATTTTACTATCTGTAGATTCAATATTCATCTTATCCATTAAATAAGATAGGGTTTCTTGGTCTATGGTTTTATCGTATACAAAACGAACGGGTTCGCCAATTTGGCGATCTTTAACACTATCTGAAATTTTTTCAATAAAACTTTTACTTAAATCACTTTCTAAATCCAGCTCACCATCTCTGGTAATTTTAATCATGTGTGCCGAAATCGTATCATAATTAAAAATATCAAATATATCATCCAAGCAATAGCGCAAAAGATCGTCTAACATTATTATGTACTGTTTACCATCTTGTTCTGGTAAAACCACAAATCGATCCATAGATTTTGAAATTTCAATAAGGGCATATTGATTTTCAGAATCCTTTATACTCAACTTCGCTGCTAAATAGGCAGCACTATCCTTTAGGTTTGGTAATTCTACAAGATCACTTAAAATTATAGTTACTAATGCAGGACTTACTTTTTGTATAAAGTAATTCTTTATAAAATCATGTTGAGATGGTTGAATTTTTGTTTCACTGATAATGAAAATATTCTCCTCCTCTAGTTTATGATGAATTTTACTTAATATTTCTAAACTATCACTTTGCTGCTTGATAACTATTTGTGTAATAATATCTAACAACTCATTAGCTTTTATACCTCCAAGTTCGCTTTTTCCACCTTTACCAGCTTCAACAATACGTTTTACGGTTGCATAACGAACTTTAAAAAATTCATCTAAATTATTCGAAAATATACCCAAAAATCGAAGTCGTTCAATTAATGGAACGGTTTCATCATCAGCTTCTTGAAGTACCCGAGCATTAAATTGCAACCAACTTACTTCTCTATTAATATAGCGATTTTCTTGTTCTTGTTTCGTCATTAAAAATGTTTAGTGATATTACAAATATATTGCATTGCAAGGAATTTTTAGGTATTAAAAATTCCTTTAATATGCCTTTTAATAAATCAAATTAAAAAATTAAACATGCTTTGGAAAAATAGTCTGTATGATTTCGCCATGTTTTATTTGATTCCATCTATCTGTATCAAATTTTATGGTTACTACGCCACACGTGGGCACATTATCTATGAATTTATTTCCATAAGTATTTACAAAGTTGGTAATGGCATCATTGTGTCCAAAAACCATAACATGATTTACGTTATTTGAACAATTTTTAATATGAAACGTAAGATATTCACCAGTAAAATCATAGAGCTCATGGTTAAAATGACAGATATTTGACGAAATATTTAAATTTTTTATAAAAGTTTCTGCGGTGGTTTTGGCTCTGACTGCATTGCTAGATAATACTAAATCCGGTATAAAACCTGCTTTCTTCAAGATGTTAGAAACCTTGTTAGCATCGCGTATTCCACGTGGATTTAATGGTCTTTGATTATCTGGTAAATCCAATTCCCATGATGATTTTGCATGTCTAACAAGTGTTAACTCTTTCATATTTCATCGATTAAATGTAATTTTTTATCGTTTAAGTGTTGTTTTAATCAGACTAATGACTTACATTGCACCAGAATTTAAAACCAAATGCTATTAATCAACCTAAATTTACGTGAAAAAAATGATCTACAAAACCTCTAAACATTAATTTTCGACAACTTAAATCCGATTATTTCATAAATACATCGTCGATTAATTATATCTAATTATCGATTAAGTGTTTAGCGAAATCCTTTAATCGAATTTATAAGTGATTTAACATTTTTTTTTGATTGATTGCTTTTATCGCATTTTATTTGTGTCGTAAGCTATTAATCAAGATGATCCCAAATCACACTAAAAAACTTAATCCATTCGCATGTACGCATGCTCTTCCCTCAACATTTTTTAGAAAAATAATTGTATCGTTAAACCAAAATAAGGTTTAGCTACTATTTAAACGATTTAATTGAACTGATTTTATAGCTTTTGTTAATCAATAAGTTAAAGAATTTTTACAGCAATAATTATGAAAAATAGAATGAACACAACGTTAGAATCCTTTATAATGGTTTGTACGTTATTAGTTGTTTTCTCTAATGGCAGCTTTGCTCAAGAAAACCCTATCTATCAACTTTCCGACAATGCGAACAACCGAAGCATGTCCAGATCCACGACAGCAATTGCGACCTATCCGGAAGATTTATTGTATGATTTGGAACCTTCCATTTACATCCAGAACAATCAAATTATTGATGTTACGGAAAGCATAGCACCAAAAGTCTTAAAACTTAAAGATGTAAATTCATTTAATGTTTTAAGTACGCGCAATGCGTTATTCAAGCGTGTTGAAATGATTACCATTAACATTAAATCAGCTTCAGAATTAGCACGACCTTTTAATGTAGACAACATTAGAGGTTTTGGTAGTTTAAAATATATTTATTTGAAATGTGAAGCAACCGTTACGGAAAGTCAAATACGAAATTTCATTCAGCAAGCGGATTCTGAAATCAGTATTTTCTACAAAATACTCAATCGTTCATAATTTGGTATTAGCTTAAATTAAAGTTACAAACATGGAAAACTTATACACCTCAAAAACCAAAAACTATAAAACACAAATTCAATTTGTGTTAGCTGGATTTATGCTATTAGCAGCTACTTTTTATAGTTATAGTCAAGTACGCGTAAATTTTGAACCTAGAACGTCCATTTATACGCCATCGAAAACAATCTATAATGTTAAGGGTGATTTTACTATGATGGGTAACACCAATCTAACATTAGTTAGTTATGGTGATAATACTAACAATGGTGGAAATGATATGGAATATGTGGATATTGATGGCGACATTAATACTTTAAATTCATCATCCGCTACTTTACAATTCTCTACCGAAAACAATGCTATTCCAGAATGTTCTAATGTTGTTTATGCAGGTTTATATTGGTCTGGTCGTGCTGGATCAAGCAATACGTTTACAGTAACGAAGGAGGTTCCTAATGGCAATACCATTTCGCAAACTGTAAATACTACCGATATTATATATGATAACGAAAGTATTGATAATACGAATTATTCTTTAAGTATCAGCAGTTCTGGAGGAACATATACATATACGTTTACACCATCTGGACCTGGAAATACTGTTCGTTTTATCTATAGAACTTCAGGTAATAACGAAACGTTACATGTTTCTGTTAATAATGGTCCAGAGTCTCCTGTATCTACAAGTTCTATAAATGATTCTAATGCCTACTTAAGTTCACCTTATCAAGTTTTTTTAGATTCGAATTACACTTTAGAAGTTACAAGATTAAGATTACAATGGACAGATAGAGCGTATGTAAATGTAAATTATACCGAGACTATTCCTGCTTTAACTACCGTAACAAAAAATTACGATAAGCGTAAAGTTTCTATTAAAGGACCAAATGCTGCGAACTATACACAGCTAACTGCCAATGCTACGGATATTTATTATCCAACAAGTTCTGATGATTATATGTATTCAGCCTACACTGAAATTACAGATTACGTAAGAACAAATGGCTTGGGTGAGTACTTTGTGGCTGATATGGCTTTAAGAGAAGGCGATCCTGATGGAACCGGCTACTATGGTGGTTGGGGAATGGTAGTTGTTTATGAAAATACCAAAATGAAATGGCGAGATGTAACTGTTTTTGACGGTCATGCCTATGTGGTTTCTGGTAATAATAATCAATATACAATTCCTGTTAGTGGCTTTAATTCTACTCAAAATGGTAATGTTAATGTGAAGTTAGGTGTTATGGGTGGTGAAGGTGATGTTGCCTTTACTGGTGATACCTTCCAAATTGAAAATAGAAATACAAATACGTACACCACGTTAAGTCATTCAGGAAATAACACGAATAATTTCTTTAAATCATCTGTGAACACAGGTGGTAACCCAAGAAATCCTACTTTACAGAATAATACTGGTGTGGATATTAGTATGTTTGATATTAATAATACGGGAAACACAATTATTAACAATAACCAAACAAGTACATCATTTAGATACTTTACCAATGGTGATACATATTCCATATTCAATGTAACGTTTGCTGTTGACGCCTATATTCCAGAATCTGAAGGATTATTAGCTGCAACTAGCATCAATGGAAGTCCAATTAATAATAATTTAACAGTTCAACCAGGTGATGTTATTAGTTATGGTGTAGAAATTAGAAACAGAGGAACGGAAGCCATTATTAATGGTCGTTTAGTTATTCCTATTCCGTTTACTTCTGAATTTGTACCAGGTAGTATTAGCTACAACGAATACAATCCGCTATTTCAGTCTTCACCTCCATATTTTGATCCTAATGAAGGTGCTACAGGTGCTGTAGTTTGGGATATGACATATATACCACTCAACCCATCAAATTTAGCAGAATTGATGGCTGATATTTCTTTCGATTTGTCATCTACAACAGATTGCTCTATTTTAGTGAATAATAACTGCCAACCTAAAATTGTTATTGTTGGTGGAAATATTTCAGGTACTGGAGCGGTTTCACAAACTAATTATTCTTTACCCTTAATTCAAGGATATCAAGAAAATGGCGTTTGTCAAGGAGAACCTAATACAGCTCCAATTGAAATTGATATCGATTCGGAACAATATATATTAGATAATTGTACTGGTGTTTCGGTTCAACGGGATTTCTTCTATTGTAGTTTTGAAGGAAATAGCATACCTGTTTCTGAAGTTTCTGGGAATTTCCCTCCTGGGTCTCAATTTTATGATTCATACCCTA
>CBFHJN010000089.1:0-11020 GCA_965655805.1 Flavobacteriaceae bacterium | reverse complement strand
TAAAGATTTGATAAATCTTGATGAGTAGTAAAAATGGATATGTCAATATTTTTTTCATGGACCTTTTAAACATCTCTCCTTCGGACAGGATTTAGGAGCGGAATTCTAGTAACTAAAACTCGTTCCTTCCTTACCATCATTCAACTGAATACCTGCTGCAGCCAATTCATCACGAATCTGATCGGATAGCGCAAAATCTTTGTTTGCTCGCGCTTCTTGTCGTAATTTTATCAATAATTCAACAGCACCTGATAATTTATCAGAGGTGTTGTCAGTTTTTTTCGTGTTTTCTAAACCTAAAATTTCAAAAACAAATGCGTGTAAGGTTGATTTAAGTATTTCTAAATCGGTAGCTGTAATTGTCGCTTTACCATCTTGAATTTGGTTGATAAATTTCACCGCTTCAAATAATTTTGAAATTAAGATTGGTGTGTTAAAATCATCATTCATAGCATCATAGCAAGACTGTTTCCATAGCGGAATATCATGTGTTGATGTTGTTGATGCTTTTAAAGTATCCAATATTTTAATAGCTTCCATTAAACGATTAAACCCTTTTTCACTGGCATCAAGTCCAGCATCGGTTAAATCTAAAACACTTCTATAAGAGGCTTGCATCATAAAAAAGCGAATCACACTTGGGCTGTACGCTTTACTCATGATATCATTTTCTCCTGAAAGCAGTTCAGCTGGATTGATGTAATTTCCTGTAGACTTACTCATTCTGGCACCATTTAATTCCAGCATATTGGCATGCATCCAATATTTTACAGGCGATTGACCTTTAGAAGCTTGATTTTGAGCAATTTCACATTCGTGATGTGGGAATTTTAAATCCATTCCACCACCATGTATATCAAAATAATCACCTAGGTATTTTGTGCTCATGGCTGTACATTCTAAATGCCAACCAGGAAACCCATCGCTCCAAGGAGATGGCCAACGCATAATATGTGTCGGTTCGGCTTTTTTCCAAAGTGCAAAATCTTGCGGATTTTTCTTGTCGCTTTGCCCGTCAAGTGCTCGTGTGTTATGAATTAAGTCCTCTAACTTCCGTTTACTTAATATACCGTATTCATTAGATTCATTGTATTTATGAACATCAAAATAAACCGAACCATTTACGGTGTAAGCAAATCCGTTATCAATAATAGATTGTATGAGTTCTATTTGCTCAATAATATGACCCGTTGCAGTAGGTTCAATACTTGGTGGTAAAAAATTGAATGTGTTGAGTACATTATGAAAATCCACCGTATAACGTTGCACAATTTCCATGGGTTCAATAGATTCCAATCGTGCTTTTTTTGTGATTTTGTCTTCACCAACATCACCATCATTTTCTAAATGCCCAGCATCTGTAATATTTCGCACGTAACGTACTTTATAACCTAGGTGTTTCAAGTAGCGAAAAATCATATCGAAAGACAAAAACGTTCGCACATTGCCTAAATGAACATTACTGTAAACGGTTGGACCACAAACATACATGCCAACGTAACCATCTGTAATGGGTGTAAAAGTTTCTTTTTTACCACTTAACGTGTTATAAATTTTGATGTCTTGTTGGTTATATAATTCCATGTCTTACTGTGTGTTGTTTGTTGTGGAGTTGTTAAGTTGAATCACTGCCGTTCAGATGGTTTGTTATTTAGTATATGGTTGTTAAAGTAAGTGTTTGTTTTTTAAGAATTTAAACAAGTCAATTTTATTATTTCAACTTAATACCAAACACCTTCACATCTAACACTAAAAAGAAGTATCCAATTTAATATAATCTAAAAACTCACGACGGGTTCCAGCTTCTTTAAATTTTCCGCCAAATTCAGCAGTAACAGTACTACTTTCTGTATCGCGAATCCCTCTAGAATTGACGCATAAATGTTTGGCATCAATCACACAAGCCACATCATCCGTATTTAAAACTTTTTGAAGTTCTTTAACAATCTGAATGGTTAAACGCTCCTGAACTTGAGGTCTTTTTGCAAAATAATCTACAATCCGATTCATTTTAGACAAACCAACAACCGTTCCGTTGGAAATATAGGCAACATGTGCTTTGCCTACAATTGGTAATAAATGGTGTTCGCAGGTAGAGTAAACTGTAATGTTTTTCTCAACCAACATTTCACCATATTTATACTTATTGTCAAATGTAGAAGCGCTCGGTTTTTTATCAGGATTTAAGCCACCAAAAATTTCGTTTACAAACATTTTGGCAACACGATTTGGTGTGCCTTTTAAACTATCGTCTGTTAAGTCAAGACCCAGTGTTTCCATAATATGGCGTACATCCTCCTTAATGATTTCAATCTTTTCTTGGGGATTTAAAACAAAAGCATCGCTTCGTAATGGTGTGTCAGCTGACGTTCCTATGTGGTCTTCGCCAATGGTATCAAGGTCAGCTGTATTATCATTAATTTTCATTTTTTCGAAATAAACAGGTTTTTAATCTGCAAAGATAAGGAATTCCATTTTTTTGATAACCGTATTAACAAACAATTAATTTCTTCATGAAATTGGAAAAGTTTCCTTAATTTTTTCTTAATTTACACCTCTCAAAATTAATAGTTTATTAACGCTTGTTTGTAGACGCCCAAGTTTATTAGATAAGTTATAGTTTAATTCTTATGAAAAAGATAATTACTTTAGTCTGTTTTTTGTTAATTAGTACCAGTTATGCACAGCTTATTGCTATTGACGATGTGTTAATTGGCCGATCCGACAATCCAAATGCTGCGAACTCTACGGGTGATCGTATATTTTTAAACGATTACTTTAATGGAACAGCTCTTACCTTTGGTACCTATGGAAACTTTACCTTAACGGAAACCATTCCAGATGGAACAGGAAACATTACCTTCAATCCGCTTGGTTTTGTTAATATAGCTGCCAATACCCCTCAAGGTATTTATTATATTACCTATCAAATCTGTGAAAATGCCAATCCAACTAACTGTGATACTGCGGAAATAGAAATTCGAGTGTTTCCTGGTAGTATCAGTTCTGGTTCAGGTTCTTCTGAAATGACTATTTCAGCCGATTCAGGAACCGTAAATTGCGGTGGAAACGTTTGTATTACGGATCCATTTTGTTTGGACTTAAATACAGGAACTATTCCACCATTAACCCTTTCGGCTGACTTTCAGGAAATTGGGGATTCCAATAGTTATGAAGTAAATACTATTCCTTTTAATCCACCATTTTCGTTTACAGATACATCAACAGGTGTGTCTTTGACAACAGATGATGATTGGAGTCCTGTGATTAATTTTGCATTTGATTTTGAATTCTATCAGCAAAACTACAGCAGTTGTGTATTATCAACTAATGGCGCGGTAAGTTTTGATTTAGGTAGAGCCAATCAACCTCATGGTTGGGCATTTGCTCCTGCTGATTTGATTCCAAGAAATAACCCTGGAGCATTTACTGGAGCCAATATTTTTGGAGCCATGCATGATACAAATCCAGCAACTTCAGGCGTATTAGGTACAGATTACAATATCACATATAGTATAAAAGGTGAGGCACCATTTCGGGTATTTGTATTTAGCTTCTTTAATGTCTCGCAATACAGTAGTGCCTGTACGCCATTGAAAACATCGCAAATGATGATGTTCTATGAAACAACAAACATTGTAGAAACCTATGTTTTCCAAAAACCAGTATGTTCTGGTTGGAATGGAGGCTTGGCTGTTATAGGTATACAGAATCCTGGAGGAACTCAAGGTATTTCACCTCCAGGTAGAAATACAGGTGTTTGGGATATTCCTTTTTTAGCGCCCGAAGCGTATCAGTTTGTGCCTAACGGACCAAGTATTACAAGTTTTCAGTGGTTAGATGAAGCAGGAACTGTTATTGGTACAGACCCAACAGCTTTAGTAGTTACACCAAGCCAAACCACCACGTATGTCGCCCAAGTAACCTATACAGATGCCATAACAGGTGTTGATTATATAGCATTCAGACCGATTACGGTTGTGGTGGCACCAACACCAGCCATAACAGTAACAACAGGTGGCGATATTTGTTCAGGAGATGACGCGGTTTTTACCATTACGGGTTCTGAAAATGATGTGGTTCAATTTGATATTAATGGAGGTCCAACACAAACCATAATGCTAGATGCTACTGGTGTTTATAATGTGCCTCCAATTGTTGGAGCAACCGTAGATCAAGTTTTGACTATTACAAACGCAGATAATTTAAATTCTGTTTGTGGTGGAGCAGCTAATGCACCAACAACAATTAATGTTTTTGCGACACCAGTTGTTGATGAGCCTGCAGATGTAAACGCTTGTAACGATTATACCTTGCCTCCTTTAACAGTGGGTACTTATTATACCGCAACAGGAGGTCCGGCTGGAACAGGAACGGTATTAAATGCGGGTGATGTCATTACAACCACTCAAGATATATATGTATATGCTGAAACGGCTACAACGCCTAACTGTTTTGATGAGCATGTATTTACAGTAACCATAAATAGTTGTACATTATCTGTGTCTGCCACTGCTGATATGCCATCCATTTGTAATGATGCAGGAGCAGATGTTACGCTAACCGCAACAGCTTCACCTTCTACAGCCATTGGAACCTATAGTTATAGCTGGAATGTGCAAGGGAATGCAACGGTTTTAGGAACTAATTCTACGTTGGTATTATCACCACCACCAGCATCTACTACAATTTATGAAGTAACATTAACGGATAGTGGTTTAACATCACCTAATGATACGGCAACAAATACCGTAACAGTTACCGTTAATACAACACCAGTTGTTGATGCGCCTACAGATGTAACGGTATGTGATAGTTATGTATTACCAGCTTTAGGAAGTGGTACCTATTATACCGCAACTGGAGGCGGAGGAACTGTTTTAAATGCAGGTGATACTGTAAGTACATCGCAAACTATTTATGTGTACGAAGAGACTGGAACAACACCAAATTGTTTTGATGAAAATAGTTTTTTAGTCACTATTAATGACACACCAGTTGTTGATAATCCTGCAGATGTTACTGTTTGCGATAGCTATGTTTTACCAGCATTAACAGGTGGACAGTATTATAATGGAACAGGCGGAACAGGTGGTGTAATTACAGCAGGTACAGCTATTAACACATCGCAAACCATTTATGTGTATGCCGAAACAGGAACGACACCAAATTGTTTTGCTGAAAATGATTTTGTGGTAACAATTAATAATACGCCTCCAGCCGATGCGCCAGCGGATGTTACGGTATGTAATGAATATGTATTGCCAGCTTTAGCAAGTGGTACTTATTACACAGGAGCAGGCGGAACTGGAACTGTTTTAAATGCAGGTGACATCATTACAACCACGCAAACCATATATGTTTACGCAGAAACAGGGACGACGCCAAATTGTTTTACAGAAAACAGCTTTGTAGCAACTATTGATGTTTGTACAATTTCAGTAACAGCAACTGCTGATATGCCATCTATTTGTAATGATGCAGGAGCTGATGTAACACTAACCGCAACACCTTCACCTGCAACAGCAGTTGGCACATACAGTTATAGCTGGAATGTGCAAGGAAATGCTACGGTTTTAGGAACCAATTCTACATTGCTTTTGTCTCCACCACCAGCTGCCACCACAATTTATGAGGTGACTTTAACAGATAGCGGATTAACAGCTCCAAATGATACAGCAACCAATACAGTAACAGTTGTCGTAAATACAACACCAACGGTGGATGCACCAATAGATGTAACCGCATGTGATAGTTATATATTACCAGCTTTAACGAGTGGTAATTATTTTACCGGAGCAGGCGGAACAGGAACAACCTTAAATGTAGGTGACACTATTTCGACTACACAGACAATTTATGTGTATGGCGAAACCGGAACAACACCAAATTGTACAGATGAAAATAGCTTTATTGTAACTATTAACAATACACCAACTATTGATGATCCTGCAGATGTTATAGCATGTGATACTTATAATTTACCAGCCTTAACAGGTGGTACGTATTATACAGCAGCAGGCGGAACAGGTACGGTTTTAAATGCAGGTGATGCGATCACTACAACACAAACCATTTATGTTTATGCCGAAACTGGTACCACACCAAATTGTTTCGTGGAAAACAGTTTCGATGTCACAATTAATACAACACCTACCGTTGATGCGCCTTTAGATGTTATCGCTTGTGATAGTTATATATTACCAGCATTAACTAATGGTTCGTACTTTACAGGATCAGGTGGAACAGGAACAGCCTATGCGGCTGGTGATGCTATTACTACAACGCAAACTGTTTATGTGTATGCTGAAACAGGTACAACGCCAAATTGTTCTGCCGAAAATAGTTTTATAGTAACAATTAATGCAACACCTAACGTTGATGCGCCAACTGATGTCACCTCCTGTGATGCTTACACGTTGCCAGCCTTAACTTTTGGAACCTACTATACAGGTCCTTTAGGAACTGGAACGGTATTAAACGCTGGCGATATAGTTACAACCACACAAACAATTTATGTGTACGCAGAAACTGGTACCACACCAAATTGTTTTGCAGAAAGCAATTTTGATGTAACCATAAATATTACACCTTTAGTTGATGATCCTGCCGATGTTTCAGAATGTGTTACTTATACATTACCCGCTTTAATAAATGGAACATATTATACAGGAACTGGTGGAACAGGAACCGTATTAAATGCAGGTGATGCAATTACAACCACACAAACTATTTTCGTATATGCCGAGACAGGAACAACACCTAATTGCTCTGCTGAAAACAGTTTTGTGGTAACTATTAATCCATTACCAACGGTTATTGCTCCAGCACCAGTATTCGCCTGTGACGATAACGTACCTGATGGTATGACGGAAATAGATTTAACAGAAACAAATGATGAAATAACCGGAAATAACGCGAACTACATTGTAACCTATCATAACACAGCAGCGGCAGCAATTGCAGGAACACCTCAAGTGACACCTTCAGCCACGAACTATATAGGTACCGATGGCGAAATTGTTCATGTGCGTGTTCAAGATGCTACAACAGGCTGTTTTGATGTTACAACATTAACACTAAATGTGGTAAGCGCTCCAGCAGCCAACACGCCAATGGATTTACATTATTGTGATCCAGATAATGATGGTTTAGGAACTTTTGATTTATCAGGTGTTGCAGCAGAAGTTACAACAGATCCAGCTTTGGAAGTTACCTTCCACTTAACGCAACAAAACGCTATTGATGATGTGTTACCACTAGGAACCACATTGTCTAACCTATTAGGTCAAATTATTTATATCCGAGTAGATTATGCAGGAGCAACTACGGATTGTCCAACTATTGTTCAATTACTATTAGTAGTAGATGAAACACCAGAAATTGATGAAAACCTAGATCCAATTGAATTGTGTGACGATGCCATGGCAGATGGTTTAACAGAATTCGATTTAACCATAAGAAACACAGATGTTTTAATGGGATTAAATTCTGCAAATTATACGGTAAGCTATTATGCAGATCCTGCTGATGCAGATGTAGGTATTACAGCGCCTACTTATATTGGTTCACCAGCAGCCTACACGAATACTATACCAAATTTACATACAATTGGTGTTCGCGTAGAAAATAATGCAACAGGATGTTATACGGCAACCACGTTAGATTTAGTAGTAAATCCACTACCAGTTCCTGAAACGACTACAGCAGCATTATTTTTAACCATTTGTGATGATACAGTAGATAATGATGGTTATGCGGAATTTGATTTAACCGTTCAAGATGCTTTAATTACTGGTGGAAATACCAATTGGTCTGTGAGTTATTTTGAAACGGCTGCGGATATCCCAGCTAATCCTATTCCTGATTTTACGGCTTATACCAACACGGTTGTTGGTGGTTTACCGCACAATCCACAAACGTTATTCGTTCTCGTTACAAACGGAACAACAGGTTGTACAAACACGTCAACCTTAACGTTGGAAGTTTCAAATGTGCCAACACCTACACCAACGCCAAGCATTACACCATTAGAAGAATGTGATGACGATAATAACGGCTATGCTATATTCGATTTACAATCAGCTACCATAGAAATAGATAATGGTGAAGGAAACAATATTACGTATCATGGAACCTATGAAAATGCCTTTGACGGTGTGAATGAGTTACCTGATTTTTATGAAAACAATGATGAAGATATCGATATTGTTTATGTTAGAGCGGAAAACCCAACAACAGGTTGCTTTACCATAGTTGAATTAACCTTAATTGTTCAACCAACACCAGAGGTACCGTTAACTATTGATGATTATTCAGAATGTGATGATGATTATAATGGCATAACATCTTTTGATTTAACAACCATGGATGCTACCATTTATGGCACTCAAAACCCAGCAGATTATATCTTAACATATCATGAAACGATGGCAAATGCCGAAGCAACGCCAGGAATAAACCCAATAGTGCAACCACAGTTATCAAATTATGTAACCGCTAATACTACTATTTATGTGCGATTAGAAGGTGCTAATGGCTGTATTACAACTGGTCAATTTAATTTGGTGGTTAACTTGCCACCAACCATTGCATCAGAGGATGGTCTATTTGAAATTTGTGATGATGGTATCAGTAATGATGGTTTTGCCAGTTTCGATTTAACCAGTCAAGATGATATCATTACAGGAAATGATGCCACATTAAGTGTAGATTACTATGAAACTATGGCTGATATTTCGGCTGGAACACCAATTCCAGATTATTCAGATTATACCAATACATCCATAGGTGGCTTACCACACAATCCACAAACAATTTTTGTAACGGTTACTGAAACAACAAGTGGTGATAGCTGTTATGCAGTTACAACCTTAACACTAGTTGTAAATACCTTGCCAACACCAAATGATGTGTTGCCAGATTTAGAATTATGTGATGACAATAATCCGGGTGATTTAGAAGAAGAATTCGATCTGACAGTTAATGAAGCATTAATGATGAATGCGTTTAATGAAACAGTAACGTATCATACAACCATGGCTGATGCAGAATTAGGTAATAACCCAATTCCTGATCCAACAATGTATCCTAATGAGAGCCCAACACAAACAATTTATGTACGTGTTACAAAAACAGGTGATCCAGCAGATCCTGCTGATTTGGGAACAGGTTGCTATACCATTGTAACCTTTGATATTATTGTAAATCCATTACCAGATACGCCAGCAACAGTTGAAGATATTATTGCTTGTGATGATCCGTTTGATATGGTTTATACCTTCGATTTAACACAGCGTGAATTAGAAATTTTAGATGGACAAAGTGCAACGGATTTCAATGTAACATACTACACAACATTGGCAGCTGCGGAAGCTGGTACGGGAGGCATAGCTAATCCGTCAGCATTTCCAAATACAGTGAATCCACAAGAGATTTTTGTAAACATTGCCAATACAACAACGGGTTGTGATATTGCAACGGTTAGTTTCTTTATTATTGTTCAGGAAGCAGCTGTGGCAAATCCGGATAATAATCCATTAGACTTTGCACTATGTGATGATAATATGGAGTTTGATAATGATACCACAAATGATGCAGTTGGCTTTGATTTAATTTCTCAAAATCCATTTGTGTTAGATGGTCAAGTTGCGACGAACTTTACTGTTACTTATTATACATCGCAAGCAGATGCAGATTTAGCATCAAATGCAATTGATACAAGTGCACCGTTTGAAAACACCGTGAATCCACAAGTTATCTATGTGCGTGTTGATAATGATACAACGGTTGATGATATCTGTTATGATACCACAACCATGACACTTACAGTAGATCCTATTCCAGCGTTTACACTTGAAGAATCATATACACTTTGTATTAATACTAATGGAACCGAGGTGGTGAATAGTCCAATTTTAGATACCAATTTAGATCCTACAATGTTCACGTTTGAATGGACAGAGGCTGGCGCACCAACTACTGTTATTGGAACGGGTGCTAGTTATGTGCCAACTATGGGAGGAACATATACCGTATTAGTTACTGATATAAATAATATGTGTCCTAGTATGATGACTACGGAAGTTATTGTTAGCTCACCACCAAGTTTAGTAGCAGAAGTTACGACCCAAGCTTTTGCTGATAACCATGTTATTGAAGCCACTGCTTCAGGTGATGGTACAGCATTATTTGAATTTAGTATCGATAATGGTCCTTGGTTAAGCAATGAACCGAATAACAATACGTACACGTTTACGAATGTATCTATTGGACAACATACTATTAGGGCTAGAGATATTAATGGTTGTGGAATAGCGTATGATGATGTCCTAGTATTAGACTACCCACTATTCTTTACGCCAAATAATGATGGTGATAATGATACGTGGCAAATTTCAGGAGCTACCGCTTTACAAGACGTGAAAATATACATCTTTGATAGATATGGTAAACTTTTAAAACAATTAAATCCAAATGGTCCAGGATGGGATGGAATCTATAATGGTGAACAATTACCATCAAATGACTATTGGTTTAGTATTGATTATAAAGAAGGTGCAGAAGAAGGTATGAAACAATTTAAAGCGCACTTTACCTTAAAGCGTTAGAATATTAACAATTAACCAATCGCTAAAAAGGCTAAACTTTTATAGAAATATAATTGTTTAGCTTTTTTTTTTGTTTGTGTATTATATTAAAAAGGTATAGATACTAATAGATTGGAATAGAAATTAATAAATGGGTTTGATTAATTTAGAATGAGCAATTTGCTTTGGATTCAGACGTATGGTTTAATTTATAAAGCGTCCATTTACCCTGAACGGCATTTATTGCAATGCGATGAATCTCATAACCTACAAGATAATTATAATTTATAGTTTAGTTCAAAAAAAAATCCTAATGCAATCATGCTTTAGGATTTTCTAAAAAAGATAACTTTCAACAGGAGCGAAGCCCTTGTCTTTTTTATAAATTAAAACTTAATGTTAGCGTTACATTAGAGTTTCTAGTGTCAATA
>CBFHJN010000088.1:0-11045 GCA_965655805.1 Flavobacteriaceae bacterium | reverse complement strand
TATATTAATAAATTTGAACCTTAACAGCCATAAAATTAAGTCATTATTAGAATATTATTTTTTTTGTAATTACAGCGTCTGTATCTAATGTAATTCTGGCTAAATAGATACCGTTTGATATGGAATTCCTCTCAATGACTTCAACATTATCTGTTCCTGTTATGTGGGATATGCGTTTGCCCGTGATATCATAAAATGTAATATCTTTAATCTTGCTATTTGAATTCGTTTTGAATATTATTTTCTGTTGTTGGGTATAAACTATAATCAGACTCCTTTAAATTATGTGTAATACCGGTTAGGTTATCTGCAAGATAAATGGGATTTTCCGTGAGAAATAGGCCCTGAATTTTACCTATAGACAAGGTGTAAATGGTTACATTATTTATAGACGTATAAAACCCTAAAGGAATACTTTCAGTAGTATTTATACTACTTGAAGCTTTTCCTTGAATAGCATATTTTTGTGTTAAATTATCAGGTATGGTAGTATAAATAGTTGCCGCTAAATCGCTATTTAAAATACGTTCGGTATCATAGGCTAAACCATCATAACCATCAGTTGCCAGATCTACATAAGCAACCAAAATCTGATTGAATATTCCGTGATCGGTTGTTAAGTTTATCCAAAGTTTATTAAACGGCTCTTGATTTCTAAAAAACTGCGAATTACTGGTCATATCAGCAATACGCATACTGTTATTAAAAATGGCATTATCATTGGCTAATGCTTGAACAAAGAAGCCTTGACCTGAAGGAATATATCTGTCAGGAATAATATTTTTGCCACCAGCAATTTCACCACTTCCAGAATTGATTATGGCATAATCATCTGCAGAAAAATTATAAACTGAATTTCCACTGCCATCAGCATTGGCAGTTGAAGCATGAGACCATAAATAAATAGCACCTCCAATGTTGCCTGTGTTTTGAGCAAAAAAAGCATCGGCACTTATTGCAGAAGGGTAGGGATTTCCAATAAGATTCCAATCTTTATCACCATTATCGCCGTTGAAGTATAAAGGTGTTGTTATGTTGCCCGTATTAAATGTACCTTCAAAGCTAAAATTGTACGTGTTTCCTGTTTCAAATCCACCAGAGTTTTGAGCGGTTGCATAACCAACTCCTGCTGACAAAATGGTTTCACCAGTGAGGTAAGCCCAGTCGTCGCCATTGTCATCAACATCATCATGACCTGGTATAAAGGTGTTTGTATTGCCAATTTCAAACAGAACATCTAAAAAATTTTCTGCGTTATACCAATAACGTCTACCACTACTAGCTTCCGCAAAGGCTTCAGTTGCGGTAATTCCATTAACAGGAGAGGACCAATATGTATAATCATAATAACGTGCTAAAGGCGATGTTGTTTTGTTAACTTGAGTAGCACCACCTTCTCTTACATTAAAATTAGCAGAGTTGTTTACTTGAACAAAAGCACCTGCTGTTTCCACAATAATTTGGCCATCTACACCTACATCTTGAATGATATTTACATAGCTTCCATTATCCACAGTTAATGTTTTGTTCGTATTAACTTCCAGGTCAAAAGCATTTATATTTCCATGAGCACTCGTGTTATAGTTTCCGTTTAGTATTATGCTGTAATTTTCATTTGGTACACCATTACTCCAATTGCTACCATCCCAAATAGTTGATTTAGGTGTTACACGACCTTCCAAAGATATGGATTCATTAAATACAGGTAAGGGATTAACTGAAGGCGCTAATAATGTTAATTCGCCAGTATATGTGCCAACTGTTTGGTTTCCTTTTAGGCGAACATATAATAAAATGTCAGCAGCAGTTATTTCAATAGAATTCATGGTAAAACTGCTGGAATAATTAGAGTCTATTTCTAGGGAAATCTCAAAACCGTTTGGAGCTGATAGCGTTAGGAATGGTCTGGTTGTCAGATTTGTAGTGATAATTGTAACGGTCTGAAAATCTGAAGGACCATCAGCATAAACATAATCTAATCCAGAAATGCTGTTGGGTAAATCATTAGGTTTTACTGGGTTATATGTTAATGTATTGGCTGAACTATTTGCAAAAATTTCTAAATGACTACTATTTGAAAATAACATAAAAATAGTAATCATGAAAGTATAATTAAGGGCTTTCATAATTAAGTAGGTTAGGTTAGGATAACTAACTTAACTATTATTATAATGGAAAGGAAGAAATAATAGAAGTTTTCGACAAAATACACTTCAGCTGTAAAATTAACTCTTTATCGAAAAAAATGAGTTTTAGTGAAGCGGTGTTTTATGAGTACGGGTTAAGGCCTGCTCATTTTTCCACTCAATCCATTTTTGACCTTTTATACGACGCATCAGGTTATCATAATTTCGCATAATAAGAACGTTATAAACAGCTTTTCCCAAATTTTTTGGGTTTCTAGCAATGGCACGCAAACTCATAGAAAAGCCAGGTGTCAGGTATTTCATATAATGCCAATAGCCTTCTGGCATATACAACATTTCACCATGTTTTAAGTGTGTTTTATAGCCTGTTGCTTGTTTTAAAGCTGGCCATTTTTCAAAATCGGGATTCGAAAAATCAATATCTTCACGTGTTATTAAAGCATGCGGAATTTTGTAGAGATAGTCATTCTGTTTTTGGTCGAACAATATAATTTCCTTTTCACCATGAAAATGAAAATGAAAAATATTGGCTAAATCTATATCATAATGCATGAAGGTATGCGAGTCTTTTCCACCGAAAAACAACATGGGCAATCCTTTCATGAGTTTTAAGCCAAAATCGGGAAAGGTGAAATCGTTTTGAAGTTCGGGAACTTCTTTCAAGATATTCCAAAGGAAAACGCGAAATTTTGTTGGTTTAGTTTGAAGCAAATTAATGTATTCGCTCATTTTCATTTTTGCATGCGGCTCATTAAAACCATCTTTATAATCTACAGGTCTATCATCATAAAGCGGCACCATTTTATCACCAGCAATGGCTTTCATATACTCTAAATTCCATTTAGTGTACGCAGGCCAATCTTCGATAAATTGTTCTATAACCACAGGTTTCTGTGGCTTGAAATACTGTTTTATAAAATCCGCTTTAGTTATGGTTTTAACGCGCGGAATAGTCTGTAGGTTCCATGTCAATGCTCAAAACTTTTAGAAAAGCAAAGTTAAGGAATTGTAAATAAACAGACTCTTAATTAAAACTGTATTTCAAGCCAAATAATACTAGGCCTTTAGGTGCTGGAACTAAATTGGTTTCGGTAAAATCTGCTTGAAAAATGTTATTGGCAGTTATAGAGAAATCAAAGTTTTTCAATTGGTAGTTTATACTCGCATCATACACATTATAACTTTCGCCTACAGTTCTTTCTGCATAACGATACACAATGGATTGTGACAGGTTTTTGAAAAACTGACTTCTAAATGTTGCTACAAATTGATGTTTTAAAGAATTCACTGAATAGCGTGAAAAGTTGGCAGTCACATCTTGTAGGTCATCCTCTAGAAATGTGTAACCTATTCCTATGCTTTGTGTAAAATTCGCTACAAAAAGCACATAATTACTATTTACTTCAAAACCCATAGTGTTTAATTCGGCAATGTTAGTGGCTTGCCATGGGTCTGCTTCATTTGTTTTTACATAATCGATAAGTTTTCTAGAATCTCTGTTGAAAAAGGCGGCAGAAATGCGGAATCCGTTATGGTTAAATTTCAAACCAAATTCCTCGGAAATGGCTTCTTCAGGATCCAAATTTTCGTTACCTAATTCCGTTGGACTTGTATAATACAAATCCGTATATGTTGGCACGCGATACGTGTAACCGATGTTTCCATATACTTGAAAATTATCAGATACTTGATATCCAATATCGACACCTGGAAAGGCATGGAATTTGAAATCCGAGAAATAACTCACGGCAATTCCTGGTGTTATAGAAAAGGCATCATTTAAGAACGAAAAACGATGTTCTAAAAATAGGTTGGTTGTAAATCGGTCGTGGTTGCCTAAATTATTACTGGCTATATAGGTTTGAGAAAAATCTACACCAAAACCCGTAATACCTAATTTAGATTTGTAGGATGCATTAACTTCTGCTGCGATTTTATTGGTTTGGTGTAAATTTCTATAAACCGAAGGATTATCTCTAATAAACACATACATATCCTGATTTCGTCTCCAATATAATCGTGGTTTCCATGTGATTTTTCCCGTTTCTATTTCAGTTGAAAAACCAATTAAACTAGATTGCGTTTCTTCATATTGATCTTTGGCAGCTGGTGACGCATAAAAACCATTAGCACCAAATTTGCGTTCTTGGTAATTACCTATAAACGTAATCGGTAATTTATTTTTGTTGAAAACACTTTTTACAAAATAATTCTGGTTATCATAATCGGTATTATAACGGTAACCATCTGATAAATTCCGAGATACGTGAATGATATGCGATGAATTTTCTAAATTACTTCCAACGGTAATATCGGCATTTTTTTGTCCGAAAGAACCTGCTTGAACACCAATCGACACCGTATCATCGGTTTGCTTTTTGGTTACAATATTTATGGCGCCTGTAAAAGCATTTTGTCCGAATACACGAGCGGCTGGACCTTTAATTACTTCAATACGCTCAATAACCTCCAATGGTAAAGCCATATTTAGGGTGTGATGTCCAGTTTGCGCATCTTCCAATTTCATACCGTCAATGAGTAGTAATGTTTGATCAAAACTACCACCACGAATGTATAAATCGGCTTGAGTACCATCGGCTCCACGACGCCTAACATCAACACCTGCAACTTGCTGTAATAAATCGGCAACATTGGTTGTAGCACTATTTTTAATATCGGAACTGGTAATAATGGTAATGGTTCTGGAATTTTCTTTGAATGGTAAATCAATGCGACTTGAGGTAATGACTACCGAATCCAAGGCTTGTTGCCGTGGTGATGCTTGTGCATGCGAAGCTATCGAAAACGTAAGGAGTAAGAAAAAAGGTATTAATTTCATAATAAATTTTAATGGTATTTTTTAACTTGGCAAAAATCGTAACTTTCCGGATTATTAAAGTAGTCCAGTTTCAATATGGTAGATAGTCCGGTTAATAATTTATTAAAACAATTAATTCATTTTGAAAAGCAACAAGCTACAGCTGTTTACATTCAAATTGCACAGCAAATTATAAATGCCATTCAACGAAGTTATTTAACCGAAGGAACGGCTTTACCTGGAACCCGAAAATTTGGTGAATTACTTTCCATAAATAGAAATACGGCTGTTGCAGTTTATGAGGAGTTGGCATCACAAGGTTGGGTAGATATGATTCCTAACAAAGGGACGTTTGTATTAAAACCTGAACAAAAAACGGCAACTATTAAAGCCACCATTCAGGGTATAGATAAGTTAAGAGATTACCCAAACACAACGGGTTTCCCATTTCAGTCATCCTTTAATTTGGCATCCACAGGAGAGCATTCTCATTGTAAATTTGTGATTAATGATGGGCAACCAGATTTGCGCCTGCATCCTACGCATCAGTTTTCCCGTTGGTACAGCGCGTCTATGAAACGTGCAAACTTAATCTCTAAATGGAATCAGACGAACGAACAAGCATACACAACTTTCAATATACAATTGACTAATTATTTAAATGCTACACGAGGGTTTCATATTAAAGTGCATAATATGATGAGCACGCGAAGCACGGAAATGAGTTTGTATATTGTATCACAAATTTTAATAAAACAAAACGATGTGGTTGTGGTTGGCAATTTAAGTCACTATAAATCGAATATGATTTTCCATGAAGCTGGTGCGAATATTATTACCATTCCAGTGGATGAACAAGGGATTGATGTGGATTATATAAAAACCCATTTTACAAAAGGTAGCATTCGTTGTGTTTATGTTTGTGCGCATCGTGACTACCCAACAACGGTAACATTAAGTGCGGAAAGACGCTTAAAATTATTGCAATTAGCCAAATCGTATAAATTTGCCATTATAGAAGATGATTTTGATTATGATTTTCAATTTGATGGATCTGCCATGTTGCCTATGGCGAGTTCCGATGCCTATGGCGTAGTTATTTATTTAGGAAAATTGGGACAGTCGTTTTTTCCTAGTTTTCAGATTGGCTTTGTAGTGGCTCCCGAAAATTTTATAAAAGAAGCTAGAAACTATTTGCAAATATTGGATAAGCAAGGCGATTTAATCCAGAAACAGATGCTTACGGAGCTTATTTCAGAAGGAGAAATTCATCGCTTAATTAAAAAGAATATTACGGTTTATAAACAAAGACGCGACCATTTATGTAAGTTGTTAGAACTATATTTTAAAACCATTGCTAATTGGGAAACGCCTACTGGTGGCTTGGCAATTTGGTTGCATTTTGAACCACGGATTTCACTTGCAGAATTGGCTCAAAAAACCAAAGAAAACAATTTATTTTTACCAAAAACCATTCTGTATCAAAATAAAGATGTTTGTGCTATTAGACTTGGATTTGGTCATTTAAATGAAGACGATATGGAAATAGTTATTAAGAAGCTAAAAGCATCTTATGATGATGTTGTAAAGTTAAAATCAGTTTAATAATTTCCATTTATTCTATTGGAAATTCTGTTTGGCAGCTTTCGCAACGGTAACTATATCTGGTATGAAAGGGTAACGTACCAAATAGAAAACCAACCAAAAATGCCATAAACGATTTTAAATCTTTTATAGTCGAAAATAGTTCTATTCTAGTATCTTGACAATTTGGGCAACTAATGGCATGCCCATCATCATCCAACGAATAGCTGGAAATAGAATTTAAAATCGCTCTAGCTTCTTCCTCCTGTTCTGCATAAACTTTTAGTTTCACACCACCAATAGCATTACTAACAATAGGGTTGGTGTCAATTGTTGTGTAGTCGGTTAAAAATACGTGAATGCCTTCGGCTTCTAGTCTGCCTTTTATAACTTCGGCTTCAGTGGTGTATTGAAATACGGCAATGGTTTTGAAGGTGTCTGGCATAGACTGTAAAAATAAGGAAGAATTTTCCTTTAAAATATAAAATCTTTAGATTTTACCTAGTTACCGTCACATTTAAAAATTTATTATTAGTTTTATAGCTATTTATTATTTCTAAATATTAAGGATAACAATCTATAAATGAATGAAAATTTAATTGCATTTTTAATCTTGTTTTTATATTTCTCTCCACTTATTTATCAATTAGTGATTGCAATTAAAGAAAGAAAAAGGGGAAACCAATTACCATTTAAGAGATTTTTAAAGTTTGGTAAATTTAGCATGCTGGTCTTAATTCCTTGCTTGATAGGTTTTGCAGTGTTAAGTCATACAAATTATTTGAATTATGAAAGGCCTCTAACGTTTGACAAATTTGAGCAAATTACATTCGAAAATTTTAGAGGATTAGAGTTTTTTAAAAAATCATTATATGGGAGTGAAAGATTTGCTTATGTGGTAACTTCCATCGAAAGTGAAATTAATGAGAATGCAGTTAGCGTCCAATCGTTATTCTATCCATCTCGTTCTTTCGTTTATAATCAGGAGACTAATAGTGTAGAACTTCTCAAACACGAAAAATATCACATAAAAATTACTGAACTTTTTACAAGAAAAGCTAAAGAAAAGTTATCAAAACTTAATACTTTTGATAAAAGCAGGATAAATGGAATAATAGAAGCCGCTCGAGAAGAAGAGAATGACTATCAACAAGAATACGACTACAACACGTTTCATAGCTATGTTTTAGGCGAACAAAAACGATACGAAAAAGAAATTGACAGCTTACTGAAACAATTAGTTAACTTTAAGAACCCCAAAATTATAATTAATGATAACATCTAAATATTTTCTATTAGTAATCATTTGTTTAACATTAACCAATTGCAAAACGGAAGAGCACGAATTTCCGGTAGAAAAGAGGTATTGGACTACAGAGGATTATGATAATGTAATTCGAGAATTGCGATTTGGTTATGAGCCTGATGAAACGTTACCGACTTTTGATAGTCCTAGTCACAGAATTATTGTAGAAAAATTAACCGATCATCAAAACTATAAAGTAGTTTTAGATGATAACGAATTAGGAATGAAGCATCGGAATGATGTTGCAACTACATTTTTTAATAAGTATAAAGATATGAGTCGTATATATACGGCAAGAGATCGAAAAGATAAATATTTATATGATATGGAAATGCTAGCTGTTGAGCAATTTGGTTTAGGTTTGCAGTTGCGGTATTTCAAATTGGGAAATGATCAAATCCTGGAAGAGGCAGACGACCCTAATTCGTCAAGAGTTTTGAGTAATATTAATTCTAATGTAAATACACTCATTAAAAATTATCTCTTGTATATCGATGAGGTTAATAATGAGAACTCATTTTCAGAAGCTGGTAAATCAAAACTTGCTGAAGGAATTGATATTTACTTTACAGAATTGATTAATCTTTATCCAAATTCTAATTATAGCGCTCTTGAAAGAAAGGCAGAATTGATGCTGAAAAAGAGCAATTCGCAAGTGATAAAATCCTCGCTAACTAGTTTAATTAATCTGATAGATTCAAAAAAAGTATAGGATTAATTCTTCATATTAACCAGCTGATATTCTGGAATATGTTCCCGATTAATTTTGTGAATTACTTTTTATAGAAACTACCAATAAAAAACTATTTCGGTTATCTTTATGCGCAACTATGTTCTAATGTTTGCGAAATTTTAATTATAAACTGTCAAATTTGAGTTGGTTTTAATAATTTTCCATTCCTTTAGAGTAGTGTGAATACGAACAAGTTTAATATCCAACAAACCATGCAACTTCAAACTTCCAAAAGCTTAACATTTTTTACACCTGATTTATCCGTGAATACAGGTGCTGTTTTTGTTGATACAGGAATTTCGGCTGGATTTCCAGCACCTGTTGAAGATTTTAATGAGGAGCGTCTGTCTTTGGATTCCATGTTGGTTAAAAACAAAACCGCGACCTTTTACGCACGAGTTTCTGGACAAAGTATGATTGATGCTGGTTTAGATGATAATGATTTATTAGTTATAGATAGAAGTTTAGAACCTGTAAACAATCGAATTGCGGTTTGCTTTTTAGATGGGGAATTTACTGTGAAACGCTTACGAGTTGAAAAAGATGGCGTTTGGTTACAACCAGAAAATGCCATGTACCAACCCATACAAATAACAGAAGATAACCAATTTGTTATATGGGGAATCGTGACCAACGTGATTAAAAAAGTATAACTAGTTTCTATATTATTCTCAATAAAAATTTCAAGTATCTATGGTAGAATTATCCGTATTAGATGTCTCCTTAATTATTATATTTTTTGCAATTACACTCTTTATTGGAATTTACGTTTCCAAACAGTCTGGTAAAAGTGCGTCCGAGTATTTCTTATCAGGTCGGAATATGCCATGGTGGTTATTAGGTGTTTCTATGGTAGCGACTACGTTTTCTACTGATACGCCAAATCTAGTAACCGATATTGTAAGAACCAATGGTGTTTCAGGAAATTGGGTTTGGTGGGCTTTTTTATTAACGGGTTTACTCACCGTTTTTGTGTATGCGAAGTTGTGGCGAAAATCGGAAGTCAATACCGACATCGAGTTTTATGAATTGCGTTATGGAGGAAAACCAGCACGTTTTTTAAGAGCTTTTAGAGCCATTTATTTAGGAATTATTTTCAATATTCTAGCCATGTCAGCCGTAACCTTGGCTGCCATAAAAATTGGTGCTATTATGTTGGGATTACAGCCATGGGAAACCGTTATTTATGCTGGAACCATAACCGTTATTTTTAGTGCCTTGGGTGGTTTTAAAGGTGTTGTTTATACGGATTTCATCTTGTTCTTCACCGCTATGGTTGGTGCTTTAGGTGCTGCCTATTATTTAGTAGGTTTGCCAGAAGTTGGTGGATTAGAAGCCATGTTGCAGCATGAAAACGTAGCTGATAAATTAAATATTTTACCCGATTTTACGAATACCGAAGCACTCATTACTTTGTTAATTATTCCGTTAGCCGTTCAATGGTGGAGTTCTTGGTATCCAGGAGCCGAACCAGGAGGTGGTGGTTATATTGCCCAACGTATGTTGGCGGCTAAAAATGAGAATCATGCTATTGGTGCGACCTTCTTTTTTAATATCATGCATTATGCCTTAAGGCCTTGGCCATGGATTATTGTGGCATTGGCATCATTAGTCGTATTTCCAGATATAGCCAGTATTCATGAAGCATTTCCATTAGTCGCTGAAGATAAATTAGGTCATGATTTAGCCTATTCTGCTATGCTTACTAAATTGCCAAGTGGTTTGTTAGGATTAGTGTTAGCATCGTTGGTTGCAGCTTATATGAGTACTATTTCTACGCATTTAAATTGGGGGGCATCTTATATAGTTAACGATTATTACAAACAACAAATTAATCCAGATGCTTCAGAAAAGCAATTAGTTTCTGTCGGTCGAATTGCGACTATTGTACTTATGGTTTGCAGTGCTTTATTAGCTTTGGTGTTAACGAATGCCTTACAGTTATTCGAGATTATTTTGATGTTTGGGGCAGGAACTGGCTTGATATTTATTTTACGTTGGTTTTGGTGGCGCATAAATGCGTGGAGTGAGATTTCGGCAATGTTTGTATCTGGAATTGTTTCTCTTCTATTAAACTTCACAGAATTAGGGGCCTATTGTTTTGGTAATGATGCACTTATGCCAGGGTGGGCAAAGTTTCCCATGATTGTTTTAGTAACAACAATTGTTTGGGTAGCGGTAACCTTTTTAACTCATGCAGAAAGTAAAACGGTACTGCAGAAATTTTATAAGAAAATTCAACCAGGAGGTCCAGGTTGGGATAAAGTAGTTACCGAAGCACGTAACCAGAATATTGAATTAGTAGATACTAAAGAAGGCTGGAGTGTACCATCGGGTATTTTAGCCATGTTAGTGGGCTGTGCATTGATTTATAGTGTCATGTTTGCAACAGGCTATTTTATTTATGGTGATTATTTACGAGCGTTTATGTTAACAGGAGCTGCTTTAATTTTCGGG
>CBFHJN010000087.1:6596-11356 GCA_965655805.1 Flavobacteriaceae bacterium | reverse complement strand
TACTATCCAAACAGATAACAGCGAATTTTTCAGCCAAACACATCATGACATTGGTGTGATAAATAGGCAATCGTTTGTTTTCAACAGTTTGATTGGCTGTAAATATTATAGGTGCATAATCAAAATCTTCACAGAATTCAATAAACAACTCCTCGTCAGCCCTTGCAGATAAAGCACAATATGCTTTTTTGTTAATTCTATCTAATAGCAAACTACCAGTTCCTTCAAGAAATATACCTTCGTTTTCAGCATCGGTATAGTCAATGATGTTTTCAATTTTAAATCCAGCTTCTTCCAGGCGAAGAAAAATATCCTCACGTCTTTCCGCACGTCTATTTTCAGCAAACATAGGATATATAGCAACATCTCCATTCTCATGAAAGCTGACCCAATTGTTAGGAAAAATAGAATCTGGAGTGTCTAATGCTTTGATATCATCTTCCACTATAACAGAAACACCTACGGCTCGTAATTTTTCCACAAAGACATCAAACTCTTCCTGTGCTTTTCTATTAATTTCAGCATTTTTAAGGTTCAAATCTTCCTGAAAATAATTATTTACAGCGGTTTGTTCATTCATTCTAAAATGAACTGGTCGAATCATTAATATGGTGTTTGTTGTTTGCGGCATAACCTAGAATTTAAAATGCAAAACTATGCTTTTTCAAAGAATCTTACGCACGTTTAATAAAAAAATAATTGCGGCATAAAATACGCTTAAAAACAAAAAAGGCTGCAAATTGCAGCCTTCTTAACTTTGTATTTTAACACTATTTATAAGTTTCCTCGAACTATAATTTTTTGAGCAAAATTACCTCCTGATAGGACATAAACACCATTAGCCGTTGCTGATGGAATCGTTAATTTTGCTGTTCCATTAAACCCATTAAATTCTGTATCTGAAATGGCTATATATCGCCCACTTACATCATATAATTTATAATTGTCATCTGGATTGGCATGTGTAATAGTAATGGTACCACCTGAAGCCACCGGATTTGGATAAATGTTAGATGAATTGAATGCAAAATTATCAACACCTAAAGTAGATCCATCGAAATAAGGAATAGCGAAATTATAAGCTTCTATTCCAATAGTTTCTCCAATTCTACGACCTGGGATATCATCAGCTGGTGGATGAATTCCTCCCCAAATTCTTGACAAACTACATTGATCTGAAGCATCACGATAGGTTGCCCATTGCAAGGTAATATCCATAGAAGGTCCATCCTCAAAAACTAAAAATTCATTTTTATGAGCAACAAATTCTCCCATTCCGCCAGGGAAATATTCATCTCCAGTAATAAGCGTCATAACCTCGGCAGCAGCTCTCGAATACGTCGAGTGTCCAGAAACAAAACCAGCAAAAGGTGGTGTTACAAATGATGGTCTTTGGTAAGGCCACCAATCTTCAGATAAAATCCAATCGACTCCAGCAACATCTGTTTCTGTATTACTCACATAGTCTGGACCTCTCCAAGAATACAATTTAATTTTACCAACATGCTGATCAAAACCACCAGCAAGTGGATCACCAGATTCTACTAACTCAACATAACCTGGTACCAACTTAATACCTTGTGGATTATAACTTGCTAATTGGTCGTCTGAACTTTGACCTAAATCAGCCATATAACGAATTGCAGAAATTGGACGAATATAATCATGCCATCCTTTAATGCTCCATGCAGAAATAGCAGCATCATGCATAGCGCCTCCTAAAATAAAGTATGATTTCACATCCCATTCTACAGGATCTAATTCAGGACCGACTCCATTAAATCTCTTTTCTAATAATGGATGGTCTGATACGTGATTTAACAATGTAAACCAGTGACCAGGAGGTGTTTCAGAATCTGGACCATCTGCCCAAAATTCTGCCAAAACACGTGTATAATCTCCACGAGGCACCACTTGCGCTTGGTAAGGTTGATTAGTTACAGGATTCATGTTACGACCTGTACCTGGATCACCTCCATTGATATAATTATAAAAAGTTGAATATTGCGTATAATCTGTTGGAAACGAGGATAATGGTGTATTTCCAATTGCTCCTGGTGAAATATCCCACATAACGCCATCCGCTGGATCTAAATGAGAACCCCAAATAGAAACCAATGAAAAATTCCATTTGTAAGCATCACTTGAAACACTGGTATTGGTATTATCTAGATAAGGAGGATTCGCTGGGTTATGGTATACACTATAATCATCACCATCTCGTTGAAACGTATCTTTGTCTGCATCAGTCATAGAAAATGGCATAACATCTCCCCATTCTGGACTTAAAAAGTCTAAAACATCTTCATCAATTAAATTTCCACTTTGATCAATATAGGTGTCTAAACTTAACGATTGCCAACGATTAGGGTCCGTTAATGAAACCGCTTCATAAGCTGGAGCTAAAGGTGGATTTACAGGCTCATAATACGCATTATCATAACCTGTTGCCTCGCGTGCACCATCAGAATTTCCGTAATCAATTAGTATTTGACCTATATAGTTTCCTAATTCCGCAGCGTTACCTGTGGTATAATCTGCAGATGTTACTCCTGTACTATATCCTAATTGATCCATTAAGAAATTAAAGCGCTGTTGGGTTTGAAATACACCAGGTGAGTTTTGAAATCTATGCGTTAATAGTCTATACATAGCATAACTAACTGCTTTATTAACCGAAGCAGTATTCCCTTCTAAAGGTGTAAACGCTTGCAACGTGCTACTAAACCCATGAACAGTATTACCAACCATATATGGATCTGCATGTTGCCCATTTCCTGGATTTTCAATTTTATCATAAATTGCCCAAATGTCATACATGGCGACACTAGAATGAAATAAATTCCTAGCATGTACCGTTGGTCTGGCAAAATCTTTTCGGATAGCTTCTAAAAGAGCTTCATTCCAAAGTCGTGCTATGGAAACGTTGTCTGGTGTTTCATAGATTACAATATCTACATCTAACTCTATCAAAGGACTAGAGCATAGCGCACTTGTTTCCTTAACCGTCACTTTTCCAGTATCATTAATTCCCCATTTAACAACCAAGCTGTTCGTTCCTTGACCACTAACTAATTCACCGCCTGTTACAGTCCATGTATATGTAGAACCAGGATCTGTAATAGGGTACGTATATGTTTCTTCATCTAGAAAACCAACTGTTGTAGAACCTGTGATAACATCGGAAACTAAATAAACACAAGATCCATCACTAACCGTTGCAGAAGGATTATAAGAACAAGATGTTGGATCTGTACAACCAAAAATCTTGACACTTGGAGATATCATTAAATCCACCATACCAACACCTTCAGTAGCTTTATAATGTGTATCAGCCGGAATATTTGGATAAGATTCCACTAAACCAGATGGCCATTTAATACTCACATTAGTAATTTGCGTGTCTGCATTCAAACCAAAATGAACTGGCTTTATACTTTGTCCTAAAAATCCAGTACCATTAAAGAAACGCTTGAAAGTACCTGATGCTGTAGTAATAGTAACTTCTGTACCAATAGCACTTTTATTAGATGTGGTTCCTTCCAATGATAATTTAAAGAAATGCACGGGATTTGCGCTTCCAACATTTAAGGTCATATTTTCGTATAAAAACGAGTGGATATCGCTATTTGTTAAATACAAATCTAAATCGCCATCATTATCATAATCAAAATCTAATGCTTCAACGCCTATTGTTAAATCATTCAAGTTTGAAGCTATGGTTTCATCCTGGAAGTTATTAAGACCCTCAACATAATTATTTTTAAAATATTTATTGTATTCCGCATTTCTGTTTTCGAAGGTAAAACCGTTGGTAACAAATAAATCTTCATCACCATCTAAATCAAAATCGGCAAACTTCGCTCCCCAAGCCCAACCAGCTCCGTAAACACCTTGTGCTCCAGCGTTTTCAGTATAGGAATTATAAGTACCATCATTGGTATATAAAGCAGTTTCATCAATACCTGTAATATAAAAATCGAATGCTCCATCTAGATTGTAATCACCAATGGCTAACCCCATGTCATCAAACCCATTATTAAGACCTACTACAGAAGCGCGTTCAATAAAACTTGTTCCGCCTTGATTAATATATAAGTCATTATGCTCATCAAAATCATTGGTCACATATAAGTCCATATAACCATCCTGATTGAAGTCAAATGGCATAGCCGAGTAGCTTTGAGTTGGATAGTCATTTTCTATTCCTGTTAGGGCAGTAACATCAGTAAATGTGCCATCGGCATTATTTTTAAATAAATAATTAGAACTACAGCCAAACCAATCACAAATATAAATATCTAAAAATCCATCATTATCATAATCAAACCAAGCTGCTCCTGTATATTGACAGGTTGTTGGCAAACTAAAACCTGCGCTAGCTGTGATGTCTGAAAATGTTCCATCACCATTATTTTGGTATAATAACACGTTAAACGTATTGGTGAAAAACAAATCTGGAAAACCATCATTATTATAATCGCCCCAATAGGCTCCAATTTTAAATCCGTCCACACCATAACCTACACCTTGTTGGCTATAGTCTTGGGTTAATAGATTTACTAATCCTGAAGCAACCGTTACATCTGTATATGATCCATCATTATTATTTTGATACAGTCGGCTATGTGTACGTTCAATACCATTGATGTCAATGGATTCTGCTACAACAAATATATCGAGCAGGTTATCGCCATTATAATCGGCAACGGCAACACCATTATTTTGTTCAAGGTTTCCTAATCCAGAAACAGCATCGG
>CBFHJN010000087.1:0-6496 GCA_965655805.1 Flavobacteriaceae bacterium | reverse complement strand
TCGTTGGAATACTTGAGCAGATGTTTGCCATGCACCTATCATAAAAATTAGGCATCCAAAAAAGCGTTTTAATAGTAGATTTTTCCTCATAATAATAAATATTTAAATCAAAAGAAAACATATTTCAGATGACCTAAAAATTTATTCTACCAAGTGCAAATTAATCACTTTCAACGGTATGATTCGTAAGAAAAATTCTTAAGCAAACGTTAAACAAAATGTCCAATATTCTGATATGAAGAAATTTATGGAGTTGTATTGGACACTTGAAGAAGTTTCCCATTATAGTATTTTTGACCCGTTTTTGCAAAATCAAAAATATAATTCGCCATCGATTTTGGTGTCATGGAAACTTCAAATCCAGGAAAAGCTTCTTCCAACATTTCGGTTTGAACTGCACCTAGAGCCAAGACATTAAAACAAATACCTGATGCTTTATATTCTTCCGCTAGCAGTTCAGTTAGCGTTATTACTGCTCCTTTACTGGAACTATATGCCGAAAGCCCAGGGAATTTCATACTTCCTTGAACGCCTCCCATAGAACTTACGGTTACCACATGACTTTTAGCTTTCATAAATGGTATTACAGTTCGGATTATTTCAGCTACACCAAACACATTGGTTTTGTAAACCTGTTCAAAATCTTCTAATGTGGTTTTTGAAAATGGTTTATTTACAAGCGCACCAGCATTATTGATAAGAATATCGACTTGTTGCCATTCGTTTTTTATAAAGGTTACTACTCTCTGAAAATTTTCTGTTTGAGATAAATCAAAAGAAAACGCAGTTACGTTAGGTAAGTTTAACTCGGAAACTGGTTTTTCATTGCGTGACAAGGCTAAAACCTGATACCCTTGGTTTGAAAACTGCTTGACCAACTCAAAACCAATTCCTCTACTCGTACCTGTTATAATAACTTTTTTACTCATTGTTCATTCTAATTTCTTGGGTTTCCGTATTGCTCATTTTTTCAATACCAGGAATCAATTGATTAATTAAGCTTGCCATGTGGTCATAATCTAACTTATCAATTTCATCATCAACGTGGTGATAGAAATCGTAATTTGACAAATCGCATGACGAAATGGTATGCGAAGGCATTTTAAAAACTTCATAAAACGGATAATTGTCAGATGCTTTAAACAAGTTATATTGTTTAGCAACTTCAGATTCTCCTAGGAATTTAGACCCAATATAGCCATTTAGTTTTTCCGCCATATTAGATTTACCGTAACCCGTTACAAATGCCACATAATCACGATCTTTAAATGGCACGCCAATCATTTCCATGTTAACAACTGTATATAAATTAGCGTTTTCATCTTTGAGTCTATATGCTAAATGTTTAGAGCCTAACAAGCCCATTTCTTCTGCGGAAAACAACACAAACATCAGACTACGCTTATTGGTTTTTTTTGCACCGAAATAACGAGCCATTGCTAATACAGCCGATGTTCCAGCGGCATTATCATTGGCTCCATTTGCTATGGAATCGGATTCTATTACTTTAGCTTTGGTACCAATATGATCATAATGTGCGCCAATAATAATAATTTCATTTTTAAGATTGGTGTCGCTACCCTCTAAAAAACCAACCACATTATAAGCATCCATTTCGCCAACTTTAAAGTCATCACGATACGTTTCATAATAAGGTTTAATACCAAAATCTTTTAATTGCTTTTCAATATAGTTTGCCGAAACGTCTATACCTTGGCTACCGGTTCCACGACCCATTTGATCATCTGAAGCCAAAAACGAAACAGATTCTTTAACTTCATTAGCTGTTATCACCACATTTTCAACTGGTTTTACCTGTTGATTTTCTTGTTTTGCTTTACAACTAAATATAGCGATGGTAATAAATAATAAGAATAGTTTTTTCATAAGTATAATCGTGTTTATAGTCGCAAAAATATGACCTATTGATTCGTGTATAAATATAAAAAAATCCTGCTTGGTTTAGCAGGATTTCATAAATATATACAGGGTTTATCTGTTAACAAATTAAACCAACATCGTAATAGGATTCTCAATATAGCCTTTTAATGTTAAAAGAAATTCTGCTCCCGTGGCACCATCAACAGTTCTATGATCGCAAGCCATGGTTAATTTCATAGTATTCCCTACTACTACTTGGCCATTTTTTACTACAGGTTTTTCAACAATAGCACCAACCGATAAAATAGCAGAATTTGGTTGATTGATAATAGAAGTAAAACTTTCAATTCCAAACATCCCTAAATTAGAAATAGTAAACGTACTACCTTCCATTTCTTGAGGTGTAAGTTTTTTGTTTTTCGCTTTTCCAGCATAATCTCTCACGGCAGATCCTATTTGTGGTAAGGACTGCTCATTAGCAAAACGCACGACAGGAACTACTAATCCGTCGGGAACTGCAACGGCAACACCAATATGCACATGATTATTAAGAACCATTTTATCGTCAAACCATTGAGAATTGACTTGTGGATGTTGCTTTAATGCCAATGCACAAGCTTTCACAATCATATCGTTGTAAGAAATCTTTGTGTCTGGAATGGAATTGTATTGCGCACGGAATGCCATGGCATTTTCCATATCAAACTCTACATTTAAATAGTAATGTGGTGCAGTAAATTTAGATTCCGCTAAACGCTTGGCAATCACTTTTCGCATTTGCGAATGCTTCACTTCATCAAAATCTTCCTCGCCAGTTGGAACAAATTTCCCAACGGAAGCAGAAGCAGCGGCTCCTGGTTTGTAGTTTTCTATATCGCGCTTAACAATTCTACCATTTTCAGCTGAACCCTGAATTCGTGAAATATCAATTCCACGCTCTTCAGCCATTTTTTTAGCTAATGGTGAAATGAAAATACGACCTGATGAATTGGAATTTGAATTTGAAGATGAAATTGAACTTTGAGATTCTTCGCTATCGCTCTGAATGACAGTTTCTTTTTTATTTTCTGATTTTGGTTCTTTTTTAGATTCTGCTTTAGGTTTCTCTTCTTTTTTATCAGAAGCATCTTCGGATTTAAAGTTCTTCGCAATGTCAGAAACATCGGTTCCTTTTGGTCCAATTATAGCCAAAAGTGCGTCTACTTTTGCAGATTCGCCTTCCTCTAAACCAACATGTAATAAGGTTCCAGATTGAAAAGATTCAAATTCCATTGTGGCTTTATCGGTTTCTATTTCAGCCAAAATATCACCTTCTTCAACAGTGTCACCTACTTTTTTCAACCATGTTGCAACCGTTCCTTCTTCCATAGTATCACTTAAGCGTGGCATGGAAACGACGGTTACACCCTCTGGTAATTCGGTGTCTTTTGATGTGTCTTGAAACGCTTTGCTATCGTTTTGAGTAACATCTTCGTCTGAAGTTTCTTCCATGTCATCAGAAGCATCATCGGATTTTTCCTCTTTATTTTTATTTTCAGATGAATTATCTTCATTTTCAGCTTTAGAATCGTCTTTCAATAAATCTGAAATATCTTCGCCTTCATCACCAATAATAGCTAATAACTCATCCACTTTAGTTGTTTCTCCTTCTTGAACACCAATATGTAGAAGCGTTCCTTCATGAAAGGATTCAAACTCCATAGTGGCTTTATCGGTTTCAATTTCTGCAAGGATATCACCTTCTTCTATTTTATCACCAACTTGCTTCAACCACGTAGCTACAGTACCTTCTTCCATGGTATCGCTTAAACGTGGCATGTTTATAATTTCAGCCATTGTTTATATTTTATGTTGTATAAATGGATAATCTTCTTGCTCATAAACCGCATCATACATAACCGATTTCTCTGGATATGGCGATTCGTCAGCAAATTTTTCACATTCACTTACGAGATCTTTAACACGCTTATCTATTTTCTTAATTTCCGCTTCAGTAGCATAGCCTTTTTCAAGAATAATATCTTTTACCTGTGTTATTGGATCTATTTTTTGGTATTCAGCAACCTCATCTTTAGTTCTATAATGTTGTGCATCACTCATAGAGTGACCTCTGTAACGATAGGTTTTAAGCTCCAAGAATGTAGGACCATCACCACGTCTAGCACGTTGGATAGCTTCATCAAAAGCTTCAGCTACTTTTATCGGGTTCATGCCATCTACTGGTCCACAAGGCATTTCATAACCTAAACCTAATTTCCATATATCTGTATGGTTTGCTGTTCGTGCAACGGACGTTCCCATAGCATAACCATTATTTTCACATACGAAAACAACAGGTAATTTCCAGAGCATGGCTAAATTGAATGTTTCATGTAAGGAACCCTGTCTAGCAGCACCATCACCAAAACAGCATATGGTAACCGCATCACTTCCGTGATATTTATCACCAAAAGCAATACCTGCACCTAAAGGAATTTGACCTCCAACAATACCATGACCACCATAAAAACGGTGTTCTTTTGAGAAAATGTGCATAGAACCACCTAAACCTTGTGATGTTCCGGTTGCTTTCCCATATAGTTCTGCCATAACGCGCTTTGGATCCACACCCATACCAATTGGCTGCACGTGGTTTCTATAGGCGGTAATCATTTTATCTTTAGTCAAATCCATTGCATGCAAAGCGCCTGCTAATATGGCTTCTTGACCATTATATAAGTGAAGAAATCCTCTTACTTTTTGTTGAATGTAAACGGCTGCAAGCTTGTCTTCAAACTTTCTCCAGAAATACATGTCTTCATACCACTTTAGGTATACTTCTTTGGTTATCTTTTGCATTAGTCACGTTAATTTAATAAACGAATAAACAAAAGTAACACTTTACTTAGTAACGAAAAAACCCAAAAACGTAAAAATTACTTTAAACCAAAATTTATGATTCCGAAATGCTTAGAGGAATGACTTATCGAAAATTAAAGGCAGCAAATTGGCAAGCGACTCGGATTTTACCACTTTACCTGTTTCACCCATAAAATAAATTTCAATAGGTGCATTTTGTTTGACTTCATATTCTGCAATGGCTTGACGACAAGCACCACATGGTGGAATTGGCGACATGGTATGTTTAATATTAGAACCTGCAATGATAGCCATGCGCACCACCTTGGCATCTGGAAATTGCGAACCTGCATAATAAATAGCTGTACGTTCGGCACACAGGCCAGAAGGATAGGATGCGTTTTCTTGATTATTACCTGTAATAACCTCATCGTTATCCAACAACAAGGCTGCACCTACACTAAAGTTTGAGTATGGTGCATAAGCTCTGCGTCTTGCTTCAGTAGCTTTGGTCATTAAAGTTGCTACGTGTTCAGGTAATTCATCAAAATTATCATAAACGTGTAAGATGGATTCTATTTTTACTTCTTTCATAATCTATTTATATCTACTAAATTAAAAAACTAAACTGGCATTAGACAAAAAAACTATTGCGGTTAGCAATAGTTTTTTGTTTTCTAAATATACATCATTTTAATATTCTCTATATGTTCCGGCACCTAAATTAAAGGTTAGCGAAAAACGCAAGGTGTTCTCTAAAGGACTTTTTACTTGTGATGCAGAGAACAAGTATGATAAGTCAATACCTATAACATTGTACTTAAATCCTGCTCCAATGGCAAAAAATTGTCTAGCACCTTTTTCTTCGCTTTCATGGAAATAACCTGCCCTGAATCCAAAGGAATCTTGATACATATATTCCGCACCTAAAGCCCAAGTCCATTCTTTCATTTCCTCACTAAATCCACCTGGTGCGTCACCAAAGGATTGAAACATCCCTTGAAAAAACCCAACATTTGGATCTTTACCTTCAATTATATAATCAGGCGTTACAACGGCACCTCTTACATCCGTATCTGAAACATCCGTTCCATTTTCAGGATCGAAAACACCATTACCATTGTTATCTGCATACTCATATTCTGTTCCATAAATAGGAGGTGTTGGCACTAATAATTTAGTAACTTCTGCGGTTACAGACACCTTATTAAAATCGTCTAAAATAAAATCGAAACCACCACCTAAACGCAAGGTTGTAGGTTGAAAGTTTTCTTGTCCACCTTCATCATATTTAAATTTAGGCCCAATATTTTGAATGGCAAACCCTAAACGTGTACGACCGTTAAAACTAGCATACGCCTGCTCCTCGCTTTGATAATAACCAGAAATATCGACACCAAACGTACTTGCTGGAATGGCATCAGCATCAATAGCACCAATTTTTAAATCGGAACGTAAATAACGCATAGCAACAGACATGGCAAATTGCTCACTTAATTTTAAGGAATAAGATGCATCAATTGTCATCTCATTAGGTTTTTCAATAAGTGCTTGAGAAAATTCATCTTGAACTAATTCAATTTCACCTAGAGAGAAATATCTAAAACTGGCTGCAAAGGCACTTCTTTCATTAATTTTATTGAAATAGGTTAAATTACCTAAAAATATATCTTTCACTAAACTACTTAAGTATGGTGTATAACTAACGCCAATACCTTGTTTTGTTTCAGAAAACGCATATTTAGACGGATTCCATTGTTGAGAAAACACATCGACA
>CBFHJN010000086.1:0-11388 GCA_965655805.1 Flavobacteriaceae bacterium | reverse complement strand
GTTATATCCACTTCAGTTCCTAAATACGCATCCATGTCTTCATTCAAAGCATTTGTAACCGTTGCTGCCGAATTAAATACATGCGGAACAAGCGAAACCGAAAACTTATTTTTGGTATAGGTAATATTGGCATACACATCAACCAAGCCAACGGAGTTGATATGGTTTCCAACATAAAAATAATCCATTAATCCGTTAAACTTATGGTTGGTACCATACCACGGATTAAAGGATTTTATATCTGAATTTGTAGCATTCATATCAGTTCCAGAAAGGTACTCCACACCCAGTCCTGGTTTTAATCCATTTGAAAAATTGTACGATGCGTTAAGCGATGCGTTATAAGCTTGAACACTTTGATTGGCTATTTTTCCAGTTTGAAAATACACCGAAGCTTCAGCTTTCAATTTGTCTTGTGCCAAGGTAGCATGCGTTCCAAAGGTTTGGTTATAATCTACTTCTTGTTTGTCATTTTCCATATACGTCAACCCGTTGTTTAAAGCTAAAAAACTTAAATCAACAGGTGCTAACTTGGTATGATACCACATATATTGCATGGATTTATAATTATTTAAAGCGTAATTCGTTTCAAACAAACTCTCTGAAGATGCGTTAATGGCCAAACCTAATTCAAAATGATGATTAACATTTGGTTTGTAAATAGCCAAAAGTGCGTCGTGGCTTCTAGCTTGTTGCGCCCAGCCCACAGCACCAAAAATACGCTGATCGTCATATGAAATTTCTTGACGTCCTAATTTTAGAGAAAATTCCGGTGTAAATAGCAACTCTGCCCAAGCTTCGTGAATAGATGTGCCATTATTGTCTGATGTATTTAGCGTGGGAACATCACCCCAAACACGAACATCCTGAATGCTTAAATAGGCCTTAACTTTCTCGCTGCCATATTTCATATTTAATCGGGTACGTTGGGATACAAATGATGCCGCATTTAAAGAATCTACCATTAATGTTTTATAACCATTTCGGTATTCAAAACGCGGCCTAATTTCTGTTGAAATTTCAAGATTTTGAGCAAAAAAAGCCTGACTCACAACTCCGAAGAGCACGATAATTAGTGATTTTTTCATCTGATTTTATTTTTCTATTGGTGCAACGAATCGCACATTTGAAGTATTAATATTTCTGTTATGGTGTAACTTCCAAAATGGTTTTAATTGTTTTCTTATTATCAACACCTAAACCTTCTTGTTGATGCATTAATTCGCCTTGGTCATTAAACACTGAAATTATGTTAGAATGTGAAAAATCTATGGGTGAAATTTCCTTATACTTCACGGATAGTACATTGGCAAATTCGCGTACACTGCTTTCCGTGCCTTGTAGAAATGTCCACTGTTCATCATCCATTGTATTTTCAATAGCAAAAGCTTTCAAACGTTCTGGTGTATCCGTTTCTGGATCTATACTAACCATGACAAATTGAATATCTTTTATTATTTCATCTGGAATTTGCGTTTCAATATTACGCATATCTGCCACCAAACGTGGACAAGCCGCTTTACAGGATGTGTAAATCATGACCATTACCAGCGTTTTTCCTTTTAAATCTTCTAATTGAATCACTTTACCCTCTTCCGTGTTCCATTTCGAGGTTAAATTGAAAATAGATTCGTCTGAAACAGCTTCAACAGCTATTATTTTAGATATTGTTTCAACCGCCTTTAAATCCATTTTACATACAGGACAACTACCAGGTTCATCGTAAGTTTTATCACCTTCACATTGCATAGGACATTGATAAACTTCTACAAGATCTGGATTGGTTTCTTTATCGGATTTACAACTTTGTAATGCCATGACGGTAAAAAGTGCAACCCATATATATTTTAGTGTTTTCATATTACTTTATTTTGTTGACATCCTGTACACAGCGAAATCCTAGATTTTTCATAGCGTTCTTTGCTTGTAAACTACCTCTTATAGCGTAACGCATGAAGGCTGCATAATTCATTAAATCGGTAGCATTTACGGATGCACTACCGCAAAACAAATTACTGTCCGTATCGGTATCTTTTCTGGATTCTCCTGTGATTAATACTGAATTAAAATCTAAAGTCCACTCCCAAACTAAACCATGTAAATCGTATACTCCCCAAATATTTTTTGGACTATCACCTATAATAAGTTCTTTACGAGGTTCTTCGTACCAAGATAAAATACGTGCATTGTAATCTGGTTTCACCCTGGCGTCTTTCGCAGTTTCGTCTGCCATAGCAGCATATTCCCACTCATCCACCGTTGGTAAACGTTTGTCTTGGCATTCGCAGTAAGCTTTAGCCGCAAACCAGGATACATTTGTAATTGGACTATTTGGGTTAACGGATTCATTCATTTTTAAATCGGATTCCCAATTAGCTAAATAACTTTTATCTGCAAATAAACTTTTAACGTTTGATTTTCGCCACTTTGGATTTTCTTTTAAAAAAGATATATATTCTTCCACACTAACTGGATACACATCCATTTTAAAATCCTTTACTTCAACTACTGTGGAATCTCTTCCGTATAATGGTAAATAACGACTACCTTCAATGAGAACCATATCTTTAGCTTGTCCAAACATAAACGTTTGAAAAACTAAACACGCTAACAACAAGCTAAAGACTTTGGTTTTCATAATTACTATTTATTTATTTTTTACTTTATTAACCATCTCTGTTGTAACAACTTGTTTGTTATTACCCCAGCTATTGTAAACATAAGTTAATACATTTGCAACTTCTTCAGAAGAAATCATCTGTCTAGTCATAACACTATTATACGTGTTTCCGTTTACAGTTATCTCACCACTTAATCCATTTACTACAGCACTAATGGCACGATTTACATCAGCATTTAAGTAATCTGATTTTGCCAATGGAGGAAACGCGTTAGGAATACCTTGTCCTTCCGCTTGATGACAAGCAAAACAGGTTTGCATGTAGGTTTGCTTACCAAATTCCATTTGTTCTTCAAAAGATTTTGCTGGAACTTCAGACTTTACAACCTCGTCTGTTGTAGGCATACTTTGAAGACCAGGGCCTTCCGGATGGTAGATACCTTCATATGTTTCACCAGAATAGATTTTTTCATTTTCTTCTCCTTCTACATTTAAAATTCCTAAAGCCCCTTTGTTAAACGCTCTAAAAATAGAGTGATCTACTAAAACAAGTGATCCTGGAACGTCCACACGGAATTCTACAATAGCAGCACCTCCTGCAGGAATAAGCGTTGTTTGGATATTTTCATTAATTAAGTCACCTCCTTCAACATATACTTTGTCAAATATTTCGCCAATAACATGGAATGATGATACTAAATTTGGTCCACCATTACCAACATAAAGTCTTACTGTTTCGCCTACTTTAGCTGTAATAGCATTGTCGCCTGTTAAACCACCAACACTACCATTAAAAACTACATAATCTGCGTTTTCATCAACAGCTTTTTGCATATCGAAAGGTTGTAATCCTCTGTCACCATTTTTTCCTTTAGTGTAAAAATCACCTTGCATGATATAATACTCTTTATCAACTGGAGGTAAACCACCTTCCGGTTCAACTAAAATTAAACCATACATGCCGTTTGCAATGTGCATTCCAACAGGAGCAGTAGCACAATGGTAAACAAATAAACCTGGATTCAACGTTTTAAATGAAAACGTTTTTTCAAAACCTGGTGCCACAAATGACGATTCAGCGCCTCCACCTGGTCCAGTTACGGCGTGTAAATCAATATTATGCGGTAACTTGTTGTCTGGGTGATTAGATAATGTAAACTCTACTTCATCACCAATTCGCGTTCTGATAAAACTTCCTGGTACAGAACCTCCAAATGTCCAGTAGTTGTAACGCACACCATCAGTCATTTCGCCTTCTTCTTCTAGAATTTCCATACTCACTTTCAGCTTTTTAGCTTTTCTTGCTCCAACTGGCGTTGGTACATGTGGTGGTGATGTTAATTCAGCAATCATTTCTTGACTTACTGGAATGTCCGCAGTATCTTCATATTCTGTTTTTTTGTTATCCATACAACCCGTTAATAATACTGTTGATCCTAACAGGAACATAGGTAAAATAGCGTTTCTAAAAATTTTTTGTGTTTTCATAATAGTATATAATTAATTAGTGTTTTATTAATTTTCAATTAGGATAATATTGTCCTAATTAAGCGACAAAGATAAATTACCAATAAAATAACTTATATGATATTTATCAGTTTTGTAAATTATAGTTAAAAAAAAAATACAAATCATTCAAAATATTTACCAAGATTATAAACTAAATGGGGATAGCCTGATCAAATTTTAAAACTAATTATGGCATTCATTTATTCTGACAAAAATTTCAGTACTGCTCTTTTCAAGAAAATTTTAAAATATACACCTAAACACGTAAATATCAGCAACCTTTAAAAAAACGTATTATGTTTAACGTTTGTTAACAACTTCCATTTTCAAAACCCGCAAATAATTGTATTTTTACGCGTAATTAAACCAAATCAATTAATGGGTAAAATAATAGCAATAGCTAATCAAAAAGGTGGAGTTGGAAAAACAACAACCTCCATAAATTTAGCTGCTTCCCTTGGTGTACTTGAAAAAAAAGTACTCCTTATAGATGCCGATCCACAAGCTAATGCAACATCTGGATTAGGTTTAGATGTTGAAACTGTCGAGATAGGAACCTACCAACTTCTTGAACATTCTAATAGCGCTAGAGAAGCTATTTTGAAAACCGAAACACCAAATCTCGATGTTATTCCAGCGCACATTGACCTAGTTGCTATAGAAATAGAATTGGTTGATAAAGAGGAACGCGAGTATATGCTAAAAAAAGCATTAAGCGATATCGTTGATGACTATGACTATATTGTAATAGATTGTGCACCATCATTAGGGCTACTGACGCTAAATGCTTTAACGGCTGCACATGCGGTAATTATTCCAATTCAGTGCGAATATTTTGCTTTGGAAGGACTTGGTAAACTATTAAATACGATTAAAAGTGTTCAAAAAATTCACAATCCTAAATTAGATATTGAAGGTTTACTTTTAACCATGTACGATTCCCGTTTACGCCTTTCAAATCAAGTTGTTGAAGAAGTTCAAAAACACTTTAACGATATGGTTTTTCAAACTATTATACAACGAAATGTCCGCTTGAGTGAAGCGCCGAGCTATGGTGAAAGCATAATAAAATATGATGCTGCCAGTAAGGGTGCTTCTAATTATTTAAGTTTAGCGAAAGAAATAATTAATAAAAACTCCTAAATCATGGCGAAGGCAAACAAGAAACAGGCTTTAGGAAGAGGTTTATCAGCTTTATTAAAAGACCCTTCAAACGATATTAAAACGAGTCAAGATAAAAATGCCGATCAAGTTATCGGGAATATTGTGGAACTTGATATTGATGCTATTGACATCAACCCATTTCAACCGCGAACCAATTTTAACGAAGAAACGTTAAGAGAACTCGCTTCGTCCATTAAAGAATTAGGTGTTATTCAACCTATTACCGTTCGGAAATTAGATTTTAATAAGTTTCAATTAGTTTCTGGTGAGCGTCGTTTTAGAGCTTCTAAATTAATAGGTCTAGAAACCATTCCTGCCTATATCAGGATTGCTAATGACCAAGAATCGCTTGAAATGGCCTTGGTTGAGAACATTCAACGTCAAGATTTAGATCCTATTGAAATAGCTTTATCGTACCAACGATTAATTGATGAGATTAACCTTACTCAAGAGCAAATGAGTGATCGTGTGGGTAAAAAACGTTCTACGATTGCCAATTATTTGCGTTTACTAAAATTAGATCCGATTATCCAAACTGGTATGCGTGATGGTTTTATTTCCATGGGTCATGGTCGTGCCCTAATTACTATTGAAAATCAAAGCTATCAATTAGATATTTACGAAAAAATAATCACCAATAAATTATCTGTTAGAGATACCGAAAATTTAGTACGGGATTTTCAAACAGATAAAAAAGAAAAAGCACCAAAAAAAACCGAAGAACTTCCTAAATTTGTAAATGAGGGTATTAAAGATTTTTCAGAATACTTTGGACATAAAATTAACGTTAAAGTATCAAAAAATGGAAAAGGAAATATTTCCATTCCATTTCATTCCGAGGAAGACTTTAATCGTATTTTAAAATTAGTAAAACGTGCTAAATAAATTTGCTATAACGCTTGTGGTTTTTCTGTCTTTTTGCAGTCTGTCTTGGGCTCAAGATGATAAAAAATCTGAAGACAAAAAAGATGTCAAAACAGAGTCTATTGAAGAATTGCAAGTTGAAGCTAATTCGATTGTTTCAGATCCTATTGATCCGTTAGCTCCTGCTCGTGCTGCGTTTTATTCTGCTATTCTTCCTGGATTAGGGCAAGCTTACAATGGGAAATATTGGAAAATTCCTATTGTTTATGCTGGAATAGGAGCTGGAATGTATTTTTATTTAGATAACAACAAAGAATACAAACGCTACAGATCTGCCTACAAAAGGCGTTTAGCCGGTTTCACGGACGATGAATTTTATGGAACGATAAATGACGACGGCTTGCGTGAAGCTCAAAAAACTTTAAGTAGGAATCGTGAAATTTCACTTCTAGTTACCATTGCTTTTTATGCCTTAAATATTATTGATGCCAACGTAGATGCCCATTTATTACAATATAATGTGGACGATAATCTTTCAGTTGCACCACATTATAAAATTAATGACTTTGATAACACAGGCGATTTAGGCATTACCGTTAATTTTAAATTTTAAATATGAAAATTGCCCTTTTAGGATATGGAAAAATGGGTAAAACCATTGAGAAAATAGCGTTAGAACGTGGTCATACTATTGTAATTAAAACCAACGATGAAGATGGTTATGATATTACAACAGCTGATGTGGCTATTGATTTTAGTGTTCCGCAAGCGGCTTTTTTTAACGTTGTAAAATGCTTTAAGCATAATGTTCCTGTTATTTCTGGTACTACAGGTTGGTTGGATAATTATAAAAAAGCGGAAGCACTTTGTAAAGAAGAAGATGGTGCTTTTATTTATGCATCTAATTTTAGTTTAGGCGTGAATATCTTTTTTGAATTGAATACACAACTAGCCAAAATGATGTCTAAATTAGAAGCTTATAAGGTCTCTATGGAAGAAATTCATCATACACAAAAGCTAGATGCCCCTAGCGGAACAGCCATCACTTTGGCACAATCTATTATTTCCGAACATGATTCCTATGCGCAATGGAGTTTGCTAGATCAAAACGAAAATACCATTCCCATTTCAGCCAAACGTATTGAAGATGTTTCTGGAACGCATACCGTTGCGTATACAAGTAAAACCGATACCCTTAAAATAGAACACGAAGCGCATAGTCGTGAGGGTTTTGCACTTGGTGCTGTAATTGCTGCAGAATGGCTGAAAGATAAAACAGGTGTTTACACAATGAAAGATGTGTTAAATATTGGTTAAATAAAACAATTATGGTAACGAAATAAATAGGTTGCCTACAAATAAAAGAAAAAATATATGACACTCACGCAATTGTTCATAGTCATCCTAATCATTCAAATAATTCATGGATTAGGTACCTGGAAATTATATATAAAAGCTGGTAGACAAGCTTGGGAAGCTTTCGTTCCGGTGTATAATGCGGTTATTTTAATGAAAATTATTAACCGTCCTTGGTATTGGACTATTTTGCTTTTTTTACCTATTGTAAACCTCATAATGTTTCCTGTAGTTTGGGTGGAAACGGCTAGAAGTTTTGGGAAAAACTCAACCACTGACACCCTTTTGGCATTATTCACTTTAGGTTTTTATAATTATTACTTAAACTACGCTGTAGATGTGGTGCACGTTAAAGATAGAAGTTTACACCCAAAAACGCCATTAGGAGATTGGGTGAGCTCTATCCTTTTTGCTATTGTAGCTGCAACCGTTGTTCACACCTATCTTATTCAACCGTATACCATTCCAACATCGTCTTTAGAAAAATCCTTATTAGTGGGCGATTTCCTATTTGTAAGTAAATTTCATTATGGTGCACGTGTACCAATGTCTACTATTGCTGCGCCTATGGTACATGATACGATTCCAATTATTAATAAAAAATCATATTTATATGATGATAATGTAGAAAACAGAAATACCTCATTCATTAATAAATTGTCCCTACCCTATATACGTATTCCTGGTTTTCAAGACATAAAACATAATGATATTGTGGTTTTTAATTGGCCTGTAGATACCTTATACAATATGTATAAAACGGCTGATAGAAATTACTACAAACCCATTGATAAGAAAACCAACTACGTAAAACGTGCCGTTGGTGTGCCTGGCGATTCTCTAGAAGTTCGCAATGGTTACGTGTATATTAATGGCAAACAAAATGCCTTACCAGACAGAGCTAAACTGCAATTTTCGTATAAAGTTGAAACAAAGAATGGGCCTTTCAATAATTATTTATTGTCAAGTAGGTATAACATAACCGATTTTCCGCAGTATAACCAAGATTATTCGGTGAGTTATTTCCCAGGGATTTCAGATGAAAATTTAGCCAAATTTAAAAATCATCCCAACGTAAAAAGTATTGAACCACTTAAACGTGAAGCAGGCGAACGCGAAATGAGTGTGTTTCCACACGACCCTAATTACAATTGGAATAACGATTGGTTTGGACCCTTATATATTCCAGAAGCAGGAGCAACAGTTGATTTAAATTTAGAGGTTTTACCACTTTATAGACGCGCCATTACAGAATACGAAAATAATACGCTTCAAGTAAAAGGTAATCAGATTTTTATTAGTGGTGAAGTGGCTAACAGCTATACCTTTAAAAAAGATTATTACTGGCTTATGGGTGATAACCGTCATAATTCATTAGATGCACGATCATGGGGATTTGTTCCTTTTGATCATGTGGTTGGAAAACCCGTATTTATTTGGATGAGTTACAATGCCAATGGCCAAGGTATTAAAGAAAAAATTCGTTGGGAACGTCTATTTACAACCGTAAATGGTAGTGGTGAACCGGTTTCCTATTTTATTCCATTCTTGGTTTTATTAGGAGCTTGGTTTGGTTTTAGTAAATGGCGAAAGCATAAGAAGGCGAATAGTTAGATTGAAAAGCCGTAAAGTTGTTTGACCATTTTTTTAACATCGGTACAATAGGCATCTAAACACATGAACATCCTTATTCACCCAACATATTTTCCAACTATTGCCCATTTTGTGGCAATCAGTCAGGCAGATACTATCACGTTGGAAATGTCCGATAATTTTCAAAAGCAAACGTATAGAAACCGAACCTATATTTATGGCGCTAATGGAAAATTACTTTTGAATATTCCGGTGGTTCACTCACAAAAAAATCGTCAAAATTATGTGGATGTTTTAACCCATAACGACGAAAATTGGCAACGTAATCATTGGCGCTCATTAGAATCAGCTTACAAAACATCACCCTTTTTTGAGTTTTATGAAGATGATTTAAAACCCTTATTTGAAGAACCTGTTTCTAATTTATTAGATTTCAATATGGCATGTTTTCAAACCGTTTGCGAATGCTTGCAATTAGATTTAAAAATAAACCAAACAACAACGTTCGAAAAAGCACCAACAAACAGTATCGATTTACGTTATCTAGCAAAAGCCAAAGGTGAAAAAGCACCTGCTTTCCATTCCTACGTTCAAGTTTTTGATGACAAACACGGCTTTCTAAACAACTTAAGTGTTTTAGATTTACTCTTTAATGAAGGTCCTAATGCGTTAAATTATCTAGAATCTCAAAACGCATTTTGGTAATGGTTCAAACACTTGTTCATTACAATCTGCATTTTTTATTACCCCTAATCATTGCATTAATTTTTTACAGAAATTACTGGTTGAAAGCCTACATTATCATGGTAGCTACCATGCTTATCGATTTAGATCACCTGTTAGCAACTCCTATATTTGACCCAAATAGATGTAGTATCAATTTTCATCCGTTACATACTTATTGGGCTATGGGATTTTATGTTATCTTATTATTTCCGAAGAAAACCAGACTGCTTGGTATTGGATTAATCATTCATATGATTGCAGATGCTGCGGACTGTGGGCTAATGTAGTTTGAACGTCGCCATAATAGGATAATGGTCGGAGTATTTATTATCAATAGTCTTAAAATCGGTCACTTCAAAAGAAGCATCACTTAAAATAAAGTCGATTCTAATTGGGAAAAATTTAAAATCGTAGGTTCTTCCAAAGCCATTTCCGGCTTTTTTAAACGCATCTATTAAATCGCCTTTCAATTCTTTATACACATAAGAAAATGCGGTATTATTAAAATCGCCCGTAATAATCGTTTTATAAGGACAAGCCGCTTGATGTTTTAAAAACAATTCGGTTTGAAGTTGTTGCATTTCAAACGTTTGTTCGGTTCGCTTTAAAAGGCGTTCAGAATCCTCCTGTTTTAACTTATCCATATTGGCATCAATCTTTAAGGATTGTAAATGCACATTATAAATACGTAAAGTGTCCGTTTCCTTTACTATATCTACAAAAATAGCATTGTTAGAGGTTTCAGGAAATTCCACCGAACCCGAATTGATAATGGGAAATTGCGATAAAATAACCTGACCATACTTGGTTTTCTTACCTGATAATTTTTCGAATTTATATTTAAAAAAGGACAAATCAACTTCTGGATGCGGATGATATTCCTGAATTGCCAAAACATCTGGTGCTTTCTGCTTAATTAAATTTACCATTTTACCTTGAATACCTTTTTCTGGAATCCAATCGTACAAATTGAATAATCGGACATTGTAATTCATCACTTTTAGTTGATGATCGTGCTCTTGATCATCTTCGGAGGAAAACTTGTATAAAGACCCAAAACTAAAATAGCCAATTATTAAAACAATTAATGATAGTATCAATTGTTTCTTCAGTTTTATTAACCAGTATAAAAAGAAAATCGCATTAATTAGGATTAAAAAAGGCACACCCAAACTCAATACAGACAGCAATGCAAAGGTTTTTGGCGGCACAAAAGGTAGTAAATAGGATAATAACAAAACAAAGGCTAATAGACCATTTATAAGGTATATAATTTTATCTATTAGTTTTAAGTTTTTCATATACTTGGTATGAGATCGGCTAACCGAAATCTAACAGGTTTTGTAATCATATATTAACTACTATAAAATTAAAAAAGTATCTTATTTTCCAGCTTTAAATAAAAACTCTTTTTCAGCTTTGGTTAAACTGTCATAACCACTTTTACTAATTTTATCCAGTATGACATCAATTTTTTTCTGGTTGTTAAATTCATTAAACTCGGATTTAGAATAACCAGCTACTTTACCAGATTTATTTTTATGAACCGTTGTTAA
>CBFHJN010000085.1:0-11498 GCA_965655805.1 Flavobacteriaceae bacterium | reverse complement strand
TCTTATAAAACAAGAACGATTGATGATGTGGACCAAATTGTGTTGTGGTATAATGAAATATTTGATAAGCTTAAATTAAACGAATTTAATTTGGTTGGAGCTTCTAGAGGCGGATGGATATCTGTTAAAATAGCGTTACAAAATCAAGAACGAATCAAAAAAATGGTTTTGTTAAGTCCAGCTCAAACCTTTATTTGGATTAGACCAAGTACGGATTTATTAAAAAACATAATTGCCATGTTTTCTTCGAAAGAAAAACAAATTGAACAGACTTTAGAGTCAATGTCTAATAATGTGGGAAATATTAACAAAACGTATTTAGAACAATTTTATAAATCTGAAGTTAATGATTCCATCAATAAATTCTTCCTTGATATGCAACCTTTCTCCAAAAATGATTTTCAATCTTTGAAAATGCCTGTTTTGGTATTAATTGGTGATGATGATGTTATTAATAATAAGAAAACCATTGTTCTTTCTGAAAAATTGATTCCAAATGGGCAAGGTGAAATTATATCAAATGCAGGCCATTTTTTAACAGTTGACCAACCTGATGTTATTAATAAGGAAATATTGGATTTTTTAGTTAGTTCTAATGTAAATAACTAATTATACATACACCTGAAGTGTTATAACTATCATAGTAAACACGGTTAAAATGAGTAGAAGTGGCCAAACAAATTTTAACCATTTGTTATAACCCACTTTTACAATGGCTAATGAGGCTAAAATTAATCCCGTAGGATTGATAAAAGCAAATAAACCTAAACCGTATTGGTAGCAATTCACAATTACTTCGCGTCCAAAACCGACGGTATCAGCTAAAGGCGACATAATTGGCATGGTTAAAACCGCCATTCCGGATGAACTTGGAATAAAAAATGACAAGCCACTATAAATAAATAACATAGCGTTGGCAAAAACACCTTTATTCATACCTTCCGTTACAGTGCTGGCATGGTACAACATGGTATCGCTAATTAAGCCGTCGTTCATTAATACGGAAACACCACGCGCAATTCCAATAATTAGCGCAACACCTAGCAAATCGGAAGCGCCTCTTACAAAGGTTTCAACAAACCTTGTTTCTTGAATTTTTCCAATGAAGCCAATGATTATAGCTCCGACGAAGAAGACCGTTGTCATTTCAACAAACCACCATTCTAGTTGTGAGACACCATAAATCATAATTACAAAACAAAGCGTAAAAACAATTAATATAAGTCGTAAACGGGTTGTTAATGCCAAAACATTTTCACTTTTAGTTCCAAAATGCGCTTCAATCTCTTCCTTCTGACTATATATGAGAGATTTTGACGGGTCTTTTTTTACCTTATTCGCATAACGTAAAATATAAACAATGCAAATAATTACGCCTATAACCAATGTAATCAAACGACCCGTTAACCCTGTTGTCCAATTAATTCCGGCAGCATCAGAAGCAATAATGGTACTAAAAGGATTTACTGTAGAACACATAGTTCCAATAGCAGATCCCAAATATATAGATGCCAAAGGAACCATAGCATCATATTTTGCAGCCAAAAACATTGGGATTAAAATAGGGTAGAAGGCAATGGTTTCTTCTGCAAGTCCAAAGGTTGTTCCTCCTAAAGCAATTAGCGATGTAACTAAAATAATTAAAACGTATTCACGACCTTTTAAAGCAATAGCTAACCATGAAATACCAGCATCAAAAGCTCCAGTATAATTCATGATGCCTATTAATCCACCAATTATTAACACCAGAAAAATAATATCAGAAGCTTCAATAACACCTTTTATTGGTGATTGAAAAAAAGCGACTAAACTCTGTGGTTTGGCTTCAACTATTTCATAGGTATTAGGAATTGAAATAGGTTTCCAAATATCGCCATTTGTAAATTTTTCTAACGGAATGTTTATTTCCAGAGCTTGCAACGTTTCTTGAGTGGCAGATAGTGTTTCGATAGATCCTAAATGAATCTTTGTAAAGGTGTTATCTGCTTTATTATATGCTAATGTATCATATTTTCCGGCAGGAATAATCCAGGTTAGTAATGCAACTAATCCAGCAATGATAAGTAAAATAGTTTGTGCTGTTGGGAATTTTAAATTTTTCAAGTCAGATTGTTTTATGAACCTAAAGATAATATTAATTTAGTGCTGTCATAAAAAATATTATAAAAATGGATGTAAGAATTCACGATAGCTGGAAATTGTATTTACATGATGAATTTGAAAAGCCTTATTTCAGGGAATTATTGAAGTTTGTAAAGCAGGAATACGAAACTGAAACCTGTTATCCGCCAGTTTCAGAAATTTTTATGGCTTTTAATGCCTGTAAATTTGAAGAAACCAAAGTGGTTATTATTGGTCAAGATCCGTATCATGACAACGGTCAAGCTAACGGATTGTGTTTTAGCGTTCATGATGGCATAGCACATCCGCCTTCTTTAAAAAATATCTTTAAAGAATTAGAAACCGATGTTCAAAAACCGTATCCAGAAGGTGGGAATCTATTGCATTGGGCAAAACAGGGTGTTTTACTTTTGAACGCTACTTTGACTGTTAGAGCGCATGAAGCAGGAAGTCACCAAAAGAGAGGTTGGGAAGCATTTACGGATTCCGTAATAAAAACAATTAGCGAGAAACAAAATGAGGTTATTTTTTTACTTTGGGGTGGATTTGCTAAAAAGAAATCAAGACTAATTGATACAAATAAACATACTATATTAACCAGTGGTCATCCTTCTCCTTTAAGCGCAAATAGGGGTTGCTGGTTTGGAAACCGTCACTTTAGCAAGACTAATGAAATTTTAGAAAATAAAGGGATATTACCTATAAAGTGGTAATTAGTTTACCGTAAAATAATAACGTCCAACAGCATCTGAACTGATAATTTTAGAATTAATAGTGATTCCTTGAATACCTGAATAATTGGTTGAAATACGCACAGTTTCAATTTCTTGATTGTAATAATTTTGTGAACCCGATAAGTAATAGGTTCCAGGTTCTAATAGCTGAATACCAAATTTATTTTCGAAAACACTATTATTCCAATCACAGCGAACAAACAAGCTTTGATAATCCACGGTTGTATTACCTGTTATAACGTATATGGAATCTGAACTTAATTCAATTAAAGCGTCCGTGCCATAGGCGGTTTCCTTATATAGATTTAGATAAAAATAATAGAAGTTATCTGGTTTTAGGTTAACAAAATCTGTTAAATAAATACCAGTATTATTAATGGATACCTGTTCATTTTCAAGAATTGTAGAAATATAGATGGTGTCATCTTATTGAAAATTGGTAGTGTTATTCTCTATTTGAATAACCAAATCGTTATTTACGACTGTATTTGAGTAAATATAATCATCTTCGCCAGAACAACAAAGCCCAGCACATAACGATAGACTAACCAACAAAGCAAATCCAGTAATTTTCATAAAAGCAATTTATAAATAGATGCTAAAATATGAAAAAGGTTGCGTGCGTTTGATAAGCGTAATTAACTACCAGTTGGAGCCAGATGAGTTGATTCTGCTGAAATAACTCTATTTTTTGTAACGGTGAATGTGGGTCTATTTTCTGTTTTTGAACTTGCTTCTTTAACCGTTTTATTGCAGCTAAAAAGTAGCAATAAAAAGTTAACAGCAACCAAAAAAGAAAGTACAAAAGTAATGGTTAATAGCATAAATTACAGATTTTTGGTTTAAGGTAATGGCCAAATATAATGCAATTAACTCGAAAATTAAAGAAATTTTAACATTTATCGACGTAAGGTGCGATTTTAAAGACGTGATTATTAGATGATTTGTGTCAATTTTACAAATAATTGTTAAATTTTCACCGCTAAAAGAAAGTTAAACGTTATTATGTAATCAGGTTTAAAAACCTTTAAAAAATTGGAATTTTGATTACAACTTTTATTTTCTAACCGTATTATTCATAGCGTGGCTTCTTGCACTATAATAGGTGTCGTCAGCTTCTAGTTTTACTTGGTTTATACCTTTTGCAAAAAAATCAATAATTTTAGTTTTTATTGACGATGAATCCGCCAAGCAATCCTTATTTTCCATATCAAAAATCCATGCTGATGAGTACAAATCGGTACCACTCGTAATAATTGTGTAGCGTTCGGGACTATCTTCAAAAAGTTGTATTTTTTCCCAAGCAAAATAATACGCATAGGTGTCCAATGGAGCAATAGTTTTAGACCATAGGCCAAAATTATCGAATGAAATTCTTATGGTGTAATGTGGATTTTTGTTTACTATACGAAGTTCATTAATGTTGCTGGAATCCGCAGCTATAACTGATAATTTAGGGTGAATTTCAATCCCACTTTTATAATATTGAGTTGTATGAGTCTTGCAACTCGCGAAACATATAACTAAGAATAGTATGACAATTACATATCGCATAAAGCATTTTGCTTATAATAATTTATGGACTAAAGCTTCATAAGAAACCGTTCGCCAAATAATGTCTAAAGCTACCAATTGCTTCTGAATATTGGAGATTGTATTTTTAGAAATAACACGTTGCGACCATTCCGTAAGTGACAACCATTCTTGAACATCCTCTAATTTTTGATCGTAACGCTTGGCAATAACGTGGTCAATATCTGGAATGGATTTAAAGTCTTTGGAGGCTGTATTGATAATATTTAAAATTGTTTGTAATTCCTGTGAATGATTTTCAATAAAACTATCACTAGCCGCAATCACAAAACAAGGCCAAGGCGTTGGACATTTTCCTAATCGTCTAAAAACACCTTTATCTACTATGGGTTTGGTCATGAATTTTTCCCACATAAAATAATCGGCGGAACCTTTTGAAAGGGCTTTAACAGCACCATCTAAATTTTTTACCACTTCAAATTTTAGATCTTTTGCCGTGTCCCAACCATTATTTTGAGCATTAATGTAAGCCATTAAATGCGAACCAGAACCAAGTCTGCTAATAGCGGCTTTAGTTCCCTTTAAATCATTAAGAGTTTGGTAAGGTGAATCAGCTGCAACATGAATTCCCCATATTAATGGTGTTTCAACGAAGGTCTGAACTATTTTTGATGGATTTCCTTCAACAATATCTTTAATAACACCTTCGGTTAAAATAACAGCAATATCAATGTCACCTTTTCTCAAAGCTTGATTCATAGCACCTGTTCCACCTGGATAATCATGCCAACGTAAGTTGATGTTTTCTTGTTTATAATCACCATTTTTAAGTGTTAAATACCAAGCCAAATTAAAATGTTCTGGAACACCACCTATATTTACTGTTTTCATAACGTTTTCAGTTTTTCTAGGGTGTAGATAATTAAATTTTCAACCACCTTTTTTGGATCTTCACTAAAAGTTCCGTCGGCTCTATTGGCTATAATAGCATTGAGTGATAAGGCATGATGACCTAATAATTTTGACAATCCATAAATGGCAGATGTTTCCATTTCTAAATTTGAGATCCGATTATTTTCGAATTCAAATGAATCCATTTTGGCATTTAAATCGGCATCCTGAACAGGTAATCGCAACACGCGACCTTGCGGTCCATAAAAACCTACAGCTGTTGCTGTAATGCCTGTGAACGTTTTCTCTGAAGAAAAATGTTTTTGTAAGTTAGAACTGTTAGCAATAAAAAGAGGTCTCGATTTATTAGTATGCCAATTGGTATGATTTATAAACGCAGTTTCAATTTCAGGGTTCGTAAACTCATCTATTTGATAAAAATGGAGTAAACCAGTTAAATCAAGCCCATGAGAGCCAATTACAAAACTATCAACTGGTATGTCATGTTGTAATGAGCCTGATGTTCCAACCCTAACAATGCTTAAAGAGGTTAAATTCTTTTTTGGCTGACGTGTTTGTAAATCAATATTTACCAAAGCATCCAATTCATTCATGACAATATCAATATTATCTGGACCAATTCCGGTAGATAATACAGTTAATCGTTTCCCTTTATAAATACCAGTTTCCGTCTTAAATTCACGTTTTTGAGTTGTAAATTCAACAGAATCAAAATGTTTTGTTATTTTTTCAACGCGATCTTGATCACCAACAAAAATGATGGTATCCGATATGTTTTCTGGCTTTAAATTTAAATGGTAAACACTACCATCAGGATTTAATATGAGTTCAGATTCTTTTATGGGCATTTTTTTAATTTTTAATAAGTTTATTTTGTTTGGAACTATAGAAGTAATCCAATCGATTAAGACCTCCAAATATCATGTTATTATTTATTTCAGCAGCAAAATTATGAAGTCCAATGAGCGCTTCATGGCCCTTTCTGTTTAATTTGATGCTATTTTCTCTTTCATCAAAAAAGAGTGATAAAGTATTTATTATATACCGAAATTGCATATCCGAATAACCGTAATAGCCCTGAAAAATCAATGCATATCCTACTAAATGTCCTCTAGACTTTACATTATTATCTCGAATTATGGACAAAATGTTTTTTTCTAAAACACTTAAACCACTCTTTAAATTAGGAAAACGTTCAAGATGTGCTCTTAAACAACTATTTAAATATATGAATGATGATTTTTTAAGAATATATGGTTTTAACATGTTATGATCTTTGCCGCAGTAGATATGCCAGATGGTTCTGGCTAAATCTAAATCAGAATCCAACAATTTTATCTTATTTTCAAAATGATTTAAAAGCTGATTAGAGGTTAATTCAGTTAACGATTTTAAATTTGTTTCGCCTTCAATTCGACCACTACATACCAAGTATATTGGTAGGTTTATCTGTTTTTGTTGAAGTAATTTAATAACACCTATTAAATTAATGTGGCAAAATAAATCGTACTCAAACCAAAGCACAATTTCCGAAAATGTATCCGGTTTATCTAAAATGGCTAACTCATTTTTTATTTCGACTTCATTAATATCAACGGCATACACACTTTTCAAAAAATCTTTACGAATTTCTAAAAAACGTTGTGAATCTATTTGAACTGGAGTAGGGCCTTCACAGAGCATTTCTTGCCAAGTTAGAAAAGTACCCTCAACATCTAATTCTTTCAAATAGTTTGTTAAATGTGTTCCATTAGTAATATGAAGTCGGTTAGTTTTCATTAACCACCTACACGTTTAACATGAAACCCTTTTTCCTTTAAAATGGTCATTATTTTATCGCGAAAATCACCTTGAATAATTATTTTATCATCTTTAAAACTACCACCAACACTTAACCTTGTTTTGAGCTCTTTTGCCAAAGCTTTAAAGTCTTCCGTTGCACCAGTATAGCCATCAATGATAGTTATGGGTTTACCTTTACGTTTTTCATATTTACATAGCAAGGGGTCATCTTGAATCCATAAACCATCATTAGAATCCGTTGTGTTTTGCGGTTCTTCCTGAACATGTTCTGGAAATAGATTTTTTAACTGATCTTGTAAATCCATGCTTATTTTTTAATTAAACCTAACTCAATTAAGCGTTCATTTAAAAATTCGCCAGCAGTAATATCTTCAAATTGTTTCGGGTTTTCGGCATCAATGCAGCTTTCTAAAACATCTAATTTCATATCACTAATAGGGTGCATAAAAAATGGGATAGAATAACGGGACGTTCCCCAAAGTTCTCTAGGTGGATTAATTACGCGGTGAATGGTTGATTTTAACTTATTATTTGTGTGTCTGGATAACATATCACCCACATTTATCATTAATTCGTCAGGTTCAGCAATGGCATCAAGCCATTCACCTTTATGGTTTTGCACCTGTAAGCCACGACCTTGTGCTCCCATTAATAGGGTTATTAGATTTATATCTCCATGAGCTGCAGCACGAACAGCATTCTTTGGTTCGTCTAAAATTGGTGGATAATGTATTGGACGCAAAATACTATTTCCATTATGAATGTAATCGTCAAAATAGGTTTCTTCTAAATTTAAGTGTAAAGCAAGAGCACGCAACACGTATTTGGCTGTTTTTTCTAACATTCGGTAGGTTTCTTTTCCAGCTTTATTAAATTCTGGCAACTCCTTAACTTCAACATTTTTAGGGTATTCAGCTTCCAATTTCGGGTTGTTTTCAACAAATTGCCCAAAGTGCCAAAACTCTTTTAAATCGCCCTCTTTCTTACCTTTAGCGCTTTCTTTTCCAAAGGAAATATAACCACGCTGACCACCAATACCTTCAATTTCATACTTCTGTTTGGTTTCCAATGGTAAGTCGAAGAAGTTTTTGACTTCACTATATAATTCATCAACCAATTTATCATCTAAAAAGTGTCCTTTTAGAGCCACAAATCCGATGTCTTCATATGCTTTTCCTATAGCATCAACAAATTGTTGTTTGCGCTTTGAATCTCCCGATGTAAAATCTTTTAAATTAACACTTGGTATGGTATTCATAATTGTTATAATTTTAATAAGTATGTATTACAAATGTACGAAAACATTATAAAAGTTGGATTACTATTTATTGTTAGATTGTTATTTGAAATTATCAATTTATAGTATATTTGACAAACAATTTATATGAGTCAGATAGCAACCACCATGAGCAATATAGCATACCAGAAATCAGGTCTAGATAACAATGAATTATTAGAACTATACAAGCGCATGCTAAAACCACGCTTAATAGAAGAAAAAATGCTCATTCTTTTACGTCAAGGCAAAGTTTCTAAATGGTTTGCCGGAATAGGTCAAGAAGCCATTTCAGTTGGTGTTACCTTGGCTATGAATTCTGACGAATATATTTTACCAATGCACCGAAATTTAGGTGTTTTCACCACACGAGATATTCCGTTATACCGTTTATTCAGTCAGTGGCAAGGTAAAGCAAATGGCTTTACTAAAGGTCGAGATCGTTCGTTTCATTTTGGAACGCAGGAATTTAAAATTGTTGGTATGATCTCACATTTAGGTCCGCAATTAGGCGTAGCCGATGGGATTGCTTTAGCAAGTAATTTGAAGAATTTAAAGCAAGTAACCGCTGTTTTTACAGGAGAAGGCGGCACCAGTGAAGGTGATTTTCATGAAGCCTTAAATGTCGCATCGGTTTGGAAACTACCCGTTTTATTTTGTGTTGAGAATAATGGTTATGGTTTATCTACACCAACCAGCGAGCAATATAATTGCGAAAACATTGCTGATCGTGGTATTGGTTATGGCATGGAATCGCATATTATAGATGGAAACAATATAATTGAAGTGTACACAAAAATGCGTGATCTAGCTCAAAGTGTAAGGCAAAATCCTCGTCCAATATTAATAGAATTTAAAACCTTTAGAATGCGTGGTCATGAAGAGGCGAGTGGCACTAAATATGTACCACAGGATTTATTAGATATGTGGGCGAAGAAAGATCCTTTAGAAAACTTTCAAGCATTTTTGAGAGATGAAAATATTTTGACAGAAACTGCGGAAGTTGAAATGAAAGAAGCAATTGTTCATGAAATTAATGAACATTTGCAGATGGCTTTTGATGAAGAAATAATTATTCCTAATGAAAGTAACGAATTAAATGATGTTTATAAAACATTTGAATATCAAGAGTTTAGCACCAATTTAAAAACAAAAGAAATTCGTTTGATTGATGCTATTTCTGAAGGTTTAAAGCAGTCCATGGAGCGTCATGATGATTTAATTATCATGGGTCAAGATGTCGCAGAATATGGTGGAGTTTTTAAAATTACAGATGGATTTGTAGAGGCGTTTGGAAAAGAACGCGTCAAAAACACACCTATTTGCGAATCCGCAATTGTGGAAGCTGGTATGGGACTTTCTATTGCTGGTATGAAAGCCGTTGTAGAAATGCAATTTGCTGATTTTGTCACGTCTGGATTTAACCCAATTGTCAATTATTTGGCAAAATCGCATTACCGTTGGAATCAACAAGCTGATGTGGTAGTTAGAATGCCATGTGGTGCAGGCGTTGCTGCTGGTCCTTTTCATTCACAAACCAATGAAGCTTGGTTTACTAAAACACCAGGTTTAAAAGTTGTGTATCCAGCGTTTCCTTATGACGCCAAGGGTTTATTGGCAACGGCTATTAACGATCCGAATCCCGTTTTATACTTTGAGCATAAAGCATTATATAGAAGTATTCGGCAAGATGTACCAACCGATTATTACACCATTCCATTTGGTAAGGCAGCACGTTTACGTGAAGGTGCTGATGTTACCATTATTTCTTATGGAGCAGCAGTGCATTGGGCATTAGAAACTTTGGATAACAATACAGATATTAAAGCCGACTTAATCGATTTAAGAAGTTTACAGCCTTTAGATAAAGACGCTATTTTTGAATCGGTTAGAAAAACAGGAAAAGCAATTATACTTCAAGAAGACTCCTTGTTTGGTGGTATTGCTTCAGATATTTCGTCTATGATTATGGAAAATTGTTTTGAAGCTTTAGATGCACCAGTAAAGCGTGTAGCGAGTATGGAAACACCTATTCCTTTTATTAATCAATTGGAAGTACAATATCTAGCCAAAGGTAAATTTGAAACGGCTTTGAAGGGCTTGTTGGCTTATTAAAATATTATTATTTATAACAAAAAAGAGAACCAGTTGGCTCTCTTTTTAATTTCAAAGTATCAGTTTTTTTTATTTAACAGAAGTTGCATAGGCCTGAACATCATCCAACACACGTAATAAATTCCCAGACCAAAGTTTCGTAATTTCAGCTTCAGTATAACCGCGTTTAACCAATTCTAATGTTACATTAAAGGTTTCAGAGGCATCACGCCAACCTTCAATACCACCACCACCATCAAAATCACTACTGATTCCAACATGGTTTATGCCTATTTTGTCAACCATATAATCTATATGATCTACAAAATCAGTTACGTTCACAGCAGGAGGAAAGCCTTCAATTGTTTCCGCTTTTTCATTTGCTAAACGAACAACATCACCATAATATTCGAAAAATTTCCCTTGTTCTTCATTACTTAAAGCCATAACCTCTTCGCGAGATGAATACCATTTTACGCCTAACGAATCAGCCGCTTCTTTTTGAATGCTTTTTAAGGCTTCATCACGAACTTCCACTTTTTCAGCATTTATATACGCATCAAGCGCTACAGCTTGCACCACACCATTATTATCTTTCATCCATTGCAATTGCTCGTCATCTAAATTTCGACTGTGATCACAAAGCGCTCTGGCTGATGAATGTGATGCAATAATTGGCGCTTTACTCAATTCTATCATTTGCCTAATCGCTTCTTTTGATGGATGCGAAACATCAATCATCATTCCCAAGCGGTTCATTTCAGCAATGACTTCTTTTCCTAGAGGACTCAATCCATTATGAAGCCAAACGCCATCTTTTTCGCCAGTATTACTATCACTTAACTGACTGTGTCCATTATGAGCCAGCGACATATAACGACCACCTAAATTGTAGAATTTTTCAACATTTTTAATATCAGTTCCTACAGGATAACCGTTTTCAATACCAATCATGGCTATCTTTTTTCCAGAAGCGTTAATACGTCTCACATTATCGGATGTTAGCGCTAATTCAATTTGGTCAG
>CBFHJN010000084.1:0-11615 GCA_965655805.1 Flavobacteriaceae bacterium | reverse complement strand
AAACTAAAAATGGGGAAAGCTTTGTGAAACAAATAATAAAGCAATAGGATATTACATAATTTTCATTAAAAAACCGCCTTATGAGGCGGTTTTTTAATGAATCAAATTCTAGTGTTTATTTAGAGATTTAAATGGTTACGTACATTTTTAAACCATTCTACTCTGATTAATACTGGATTAATAAGCCTACTGAATGCCAGTATGATGAAACCGTTTGACAACATGAAAACCGAAATAACCGGCAATCAATGTTGAACTTCCCAATAAACTTAAAGAAGTACAAAATTTACACGATGTAAATATTCACATGTTAGAAAATCTTGTTGAATACTATAAATCAGTTGACGGGAAGACTAAAAATAAAATTCTTAGCTCCATCTTACAGGACATTTACCTTTCTTGTTTACTTCGTGTTTGTGTAAAAGAAAGAGTGTAGTTAATTTGTTATTATTCATGGTTTTATATTTTTTAAAGTGGTACATCTAGAAATATAAATGGTACACCTAAAAGTGCACCTAATTTTTAATGTAATTATGATTTATTGGAAAGTATGTAATTTGAGGAAACAGGTAAAACCACTTATTTTAGGGCATAAAAAAAGCTCCACATTTCTGTGAAGCTTTACTTAGTAGCGGGAACTGGACTCGAACCAGTGACCTTCGGGTTATGAGCCCGACGAGCTACCTACTGCTCTATCCCGCGATTTAATTTCCAAACTAATCATTCAGCTCTGAACTGATTCGATTCATAATGTCGAATTGACTATTTCGGACTGCAAATATACAATGCTTTTTAAATATAACAAGAAGATTTTAAAAAAATTATTGCTCAATATTTTCTGCCTGAAAACTAACCAAGGTTTGTTCTTCAAATTGTACTGAAATTTGAATAGGGTTACAACACACTTCACAATCCTCAATATACTGTTGTTTTGTTTGTGAGGTATCTAATAGCATGGATATCGGTTCCCAACAATATGGGCATTGAAATTCATGTTCTTCCATAACATTAAAATACAAAAAAAAGAGGTTATTTAAAAATAACCTCTTTTTTAATTTGTTTTAATACGTTTACTTAATCATTATCTGTAATCACAGATCCTGCATTTAAGTCCAGCATGTTAGGATTGTTTCCATTAATCACGCTAATGTACTCTTGATTTAAATTGTTGTCGCTTACCATAAATGTTTTTAATTTGGGGAAATAAGATAATTCGAACGGTACATCTCCTGTTAGTTGATTATTAGCCAACACAATTTCTTCCAATTGGGTTAATGCCATAATTTCACTAGGAATTTCACCGCTAATCTTATTATCGATTAAACTTAATTTTACTAAATTACTCAAAGCACTGATTTCAGTAGGTATTGTGCCTGTTAACTTATTACTACCTAATTCTAATATGCGTAAACTTGATAGATTAACGATACTAAATGGTATAGGTCCTTCCAAAATATTCATGGAAAGGTTTAATGTTTCTAATTTGTTTAAATTTCCGATAGATTCAGGAATTGAGCCACTCAATTTATTTAAACCAAAATTTAAATGCTCTAAATTAACAAGTCCTCCCAACTCTTGAGGAAGTACTCCTTTAAGATTATTAAATTCTAAACTTAAACCAACTACTTGATCATTTTTAATGGTTACACCATACCAACTTTGCATTGGTTCTGATAAATCCCAAGCGTTTGTCCATTGACTTCCATTGGTGGAATTATATAAGGCAACAAGAGCTTCTTTTTCGTTTTGAGTAACGCTAGCAAAAGACATAGCAGTTACAAATAATAAGAGTATGGATAGTTTAATAGCTTTCATAAGTGATACATTTAGAATCAAATCTGTAACAATATTAAGCTGAATATGGATTAAAAACAAATTTATTCGATGAAATGCACGTTTTGTTAGGATTTTACACCCAAAACCACAAATTAATCTAAAGCGTCTAAAGATTCTTGAACCTGCTCCCAGTCATGCATTAAACTTTCTAATTTATCTTTTTTACTTTGATAACTTTCGAAAAAGTCCGGATTAGAAACCACTTCATCATAATTCGTGGCGAGCTCCACATCAATTTCCTTAATGGTCTTTTCTAACTGCTGAATTTTTGATTCAATATTACTCAACTTATTATTCAAAGATTTAAATTTCCTCTGGTACTCATAACTCTCCTTGTTACTTTCCTTTGGCGCTTGTTTTTCGACATCGCGCTTTTCTACTTCACGCAGGTTTTCAACATTACGTTGCTGTAGATAAAAATCAATATTCCCGAGATATTCTTTTATTTTATGGTCTTTAAATTCATAAACGGTATCGGTTAAATCTTGAAGAAAATCTCTATCGTGAGATACCAAGATTAACGTGCCTTCAAATTGCTTTAACGCATCCTTCAAAACATTTTTTGATTTGATGTCCAAGTGATTTGTTGGTTCATCCATAACCAAAACATTAAATGGTTGCAATAATAACTTGGCAAGTGCTAAACGGTTTCGTTCACCTCCTGATAAGACGCGAACATATTTATCAACTTCATCACCGCGAAACAGAAAAGAGCCTAAAATATCGCGAACACGACTTCTATTTTTTTCATTTGCCGCATCAATCATAATATCTAAAATGGTTTTGTTTCCATCTAAATATTCCGCCTGATTTTGAGCGAAATACCCAATTTGCACATTATGACCTAATTTTAAACTACCTTCATGCTTTAATTCGCCTACAATAATTTTGGCTAATGTGGATTTTCCTTGACCATTTTGACCTACAAATGCAGTTTTAATATCGCGAGCAATATGTAAATCGATATCTTTTAAAACAGTTAAATCGCCATATTTTTTGGTGATATTATTAGCTTCAATCACAACTTTTCCCGGAACAATAGATACAGGAAATTTAAGCGTCATGACACTATTATCATCTTCATCAACCTCAATCCGGTCCATCCTATCTAACTTTTTAATTAGGGATTGCGCCATAGTTGCTTTGGAGGCTTTGGCTCGAAACTTCTCAATCAGTTTTTCTGTTTGTTCAATTTCCTTTTGTTGATTTTTCTGCGTGGCTAATTGTTGCTCTTTTATTTCCTTACGCAATACTAAAAACTTAGAGTATGGTTTGTTGTAATCGTAAATTCTTCCTAATGAAATTTCAATAGTTCTGTTCGTAACGTTATCTAAAAACATTTTATCGTGAGAAACAATCACAACCGCGCCTGAATAGTTATTTAAAAAACCTTCTAACCAAATAATCGATTCAATATCCAAGTGGTTTGTTGGCTCATCCAGTAATAGCAAATCATTGTTTTGTAATAACAATTTTGCCAACTCAATTCGCATACGCCAACCGCCTGAAAAGGTATCTGTGAGTTTATTAAAATCTTCACGACGAAATCCTAAACCTTGAAGTATTTTCTCGGTTTCACCTTGATAATTATAACCGCCTAAAATTTCATATTGATGTTGCATATCATTCACATCCACCATGAGTTGATGATATCCGTCACTTTCATAATCGGTACGTTCAGCTAATTGTGTGTTGATATGGTCTAACTTGGCTTCAACTTCTTTAATTTCCTTAAAAGCTTCGTAAGATTCTTCTAAAACAGTTCGTCCCAAAACAAAATCGATATCCTGTTTTAAGAAACCTATGCGTAAATTTTTATCGGCTGCTAATTGGCCAGAGTCAGGTTCCATTTCCTTCGCTAAAATTTTTAGCATGGTAGATTTTCCTGCGCCATTTTTCCCAATGAGACCAATACGATCGCCTGCGGTAATTTTAAAGGTAATTTCTTCAAAGAGATAATCGCCTTGAAAGGAAACAGAAAGGTTATGAATATTAAGCATTATGTTACAATTGTTACTGGACTATATTAAATAATTGGCTAATTTTGTTTTTCTTATAAAGTGCAAAAGTAAACTATTAAACATGATAATAAAAGGAACGAAGCTTTATAGCATTTTTACAGGTGCTTGTCCAAAGTGTCATCAAGAATCTATGTATATGAATAGCAATCCATATGCTTTAAAAGATGTACTAAAAATGCATGAGCGCTGTTCCCATTGCCACACCAAATACCGAATTGAGCCGTCGTTTTTTTATTGCTCTATGTATGTAAGTTATGCGGTTGGAATTGCTTTTGCTGTTGCTGCTTTTGTAATAAGTTATCTGTTTATTGGTTCTGGATTATTAACAGCTTTTATAGCTATAGTGGGTACTTTAGTTGTTTTTGCACCTATTATTATGCGATTATCCCGAAATATCTGGATAAACATTTTTATGCATTATGATAAAACGAAAGTTAAGCCTTAAACCTATCTATTGAAATTTCCGGATTAAGCGCTTGCTTATTTTCTATAAAATTAAATAATTGATCAGCAGCATAAGGCGAAATCATCACGCCACGTGAACCCAAACCATTCAATATATGCAGATTTTTAAATTCATGATGCGTGCCAACCAAAGGTCTTCTATCATTTACCGTTGGTCGTATTCCAGCTTGATGACTTTCTTCTTCTACTGGTGCTTTTAAAAATGTTTTTAATTTTGACACTAACTCCGTTTTTCCAGCTTCCGTTGGCGCATTGGTTTTATCAAACCGATTATAGGTGGCTCCAACATAATATGTATCATCCACATTGGGCATAATAAAAACACCTGATTTTAAGGCATAATCAATTTTCAAGTCAGGAACTTTCACGGTTAACACTTCACCTTTGGTTCCTTTTAAAGGTAAATGGTTGAAGAAGGGATTATCTCTTAAGCCAAATCCTTCGCAAAATACAATCTCTTCGGCTTCATGATTTTGATACGTTAATACGCTTGAAACTATTTGAAAATCTTTATACTTAAATCCATCTGTAATTAATTGTGACCTGCTATACAAATACGTTTTATAGCTCGAAATTAATAAGCTCGTGTCTACGCGACCAGCTTCATACACTTCACCAAGTTTATAAGGTGCATCTATATGAGAATTAGTATTGGATACTAATTTGGTAGATAAAAAGGGTTCCAAATTCGGTTTGTCGGAGGCTGTAAACCACATATTCTGTTCTTCAATGGAAGCAAACCTTCTAAACAGTTTTAATTTGTAATCCAGTTTAACGTCAAGCAAACGTTCTAATTCCTTATAGTATGGTTCGACTAACGTCAACTGTTGTTTAGCCATCCAGACTTCTGTAAAACGCTTTAAAATAACGGGATTATACATACCAGCAGCAACTTTAGAGGATTGTTGTGAATCATTATCAAACACCAAAAACGTTTTCTTGGCTTTCCGTAATTGCTCGCAAATGGCAATGCCTGCCAATCCAAGACCCACTATAAAATAATCGACTTTCATACTGCAAAGATACTATGCTTTTTGCATTATTGATATGCTATAAATAAAAAACGCTCACTTTTTCAAGTGAGCGTTTCTATACTTTTAAGGATTTGAAATTAATAAGACCACATATCTAATTCGAAGTTTCTAATCTTCTCTTTAATTCTATCTGATTCTAATAATTGCATCAGCGCATTTTCAGAAATATACTCGGTTACCTTACGATCACCATATACGTTTTCTTCTTTGTAAATATAACCGTTAAAACGTCTAGAGTTTAGCAAATGATCAAACGAAAATGGCACAGAGCTGTTTTCATTATTGAATGCTTTTGCTTCATGTAATATTTCACGTGCATCTGGGAAAAATATCCAAAATAATGGGATTGGCTCTTTATTAGCTTCGTCATCCGAATCGATAAAATTAACGTCTGGTGCTGCTGGAGCAATACCAATTAAACGATACTTCATTTCTGCCTGACGCTTATCAAAATACCAAAGTCCTTTTATCAAATAAGCACTTACATCATAAGACGAGATATCACGCTTTGTGATATATTCTGGTGATACAAAGCCATCCGCATTATATTGATCGTATCCAATATCCAACGTATCCACTTTAGACATACTAGCTCGTAAATCTTTTAACGTACGTTCAGCGGTAAAATAAGAATCGTCATAAACTTTTTCAATATTACCATTCTTTACGTTTTTCCAAAGTACATCAAATAACGAACGTCTATGCGCACCAATGTTGTTTGTATCTACTGGATAGTACAACGGAAAGTTTACACGCTCATCAAGAACAACACGTTCCCATGTCATTTTAGAAAACAGAATATCTCTATCATCCACATAACCATATTCCAATGGTTTATCATTATCCACTGCTTTTTGAGCCTCTGTACGCACACCAATTTCTTCTGGCGATTTAGCACTTAACAAGTTTGCTTGTGCAAAAGAAGCTGTCACGAAAGACACACTTAAAACGGTTAATAAAAAACTTTTATAATTCATCTGTTTTAATTTTAATTATTTGGGCTTATTCATCAGATGCTAAAACCAATATTAGTTTGTCAATTCAACAATTACTGGAGATACACCTTTTAACTTGTAAGATGAGTTTCCTTTAATTTGTGCTGAAATATCAAAAATAGATATTTGGTCTCCACGTCTTGCCTTACGTAAGGCATTTTTAGCCTGACTGTTTAATTTAGTACCACTAACATTTACAGATGGCTGACCAGGTACTTTTAACTTGAATTGTGTTACCTGAATTGGTAATTCAAAATCAAAATCATCTAGCAACGCACCAATAGTTGAAATTTCAACACTGTTACGTGGTTATTTTACAATACCTGTTTGACCACTAATCGATCCTGTTGGTTTTGGAATATCTTTAATTCTAAAGGTTGCTCTATCACTAACTTTTGTTCCATCAGGTAATGTTCCTGTTACGTTAATAGCTACTTCACGACCAGAACCCGGATTCATAACATATTTACCAACACCAGAAGCTTTACTCAAACCTGATGCGCTTGCTGATACATTATTATCAGATACACCAGCGAAAGAAATAGTCATTGGGTTAGCAACACCACGATATACCACGTTCATCTTATCAGCAGAAATAGTTGCTGAATTTGGTTTTGGAACTACAGCATAGGTAGAATTAACTGGAATTGAAATAATTGAATCACCCTCCTTAAATTGGAATTCACCAGTAATTTCTCTTTCACCTACAGCACCTGCAGGGAAATCAAGAATAGTTTTACCAGCTTGCATAGATTCTTTAGATAACTCTTCTCCATTGATAATTACTTTATCAGCTTGTAAGGTGTTATCCTTTTTTCCTAAAATGATCGTTCCTGTAAAGTTTTCTCCTGAAAAGAAAGCTGTTTTACTTGGCACTACAATAGCATCAAAGTTTGTTAAGGATGCTTCTACTTTCAGTTTACCAGCTAACATAGATGATAAAACTTCCGATTGAGTTGTTTTAACGTCAGCTTGTAATTGAGTCATTTTAGTTAAAGATGCCACTAAAGGAAATCCTCTATAGTGATAGCTTAACCAATCTATTTTATTACCGTCTCTGTTAGTTACTTCTTCAGTTGAGAATTTTTTCTCAACATCATCAGCAATATCAGTTAAGTCTGGATTCGTTCTTAAAATAGCTACTACACCATCTCTATAGCCATTGATTTTATCCATGAATTCTTGACCTTCTTCTTTAAGTTTTTCGCCCTTAAAAAAGTGGTTATCAAGAAAATCACCTTTATCCATAACTTCGTAATCTTGAGGATCCTCAACTGTTGCAGTCATTTGTCCTTTTAAATCACTTAAGTATGAGTTGAAATCATTTGATAATACATCAATCTGATCAGCTTGCGCTTTCAACGGTTGGTATTTTGCTGGTTGTTCGCTGACTTTTTCGGCTAAACCAGCCATAAATGCCTGATTTCTATCCGTAGTTGCTTCGTTAGATTCGACTAATTTTTCATTCATTAAGCCAAATGCTGAAAGCACTTCTTTTGACATATTCAATGCTAACATTGCAATGAAGATTAAATACATCAAGTTTATCATTTTCTGCCTTGCAGATAATTTTCCTCCTGCCATTTCTAATTGAGTTTTTTGTTAATTAGTTAAAATTGTGACTTCTAAACTTAATTAGTTTTTGTTCATTGCAGATAACATACCACCATAAACACCGTTTAAAGATGATAAGTTAGATGCTAATGATTGCATTTGTTCTTTTAGTTTTTGTGCGTTTTCAACAGATTCTTCGTTGATAGTTGCCTGACGGTTAACGCTTTCTAATTGAACTTTATAAAGGCTGTTTAATGATTCCATTTGTGCAGCAGCTAAAGATAATTCTTCACCATACTTTTTAGTAGCAGCCATGGAGTCTACTGTAGGAGCAATTCCTTTTGCAGCACCTTCAAAGTTTTTAATACTGTTTCCTAAAGAAGCCATTAACTCACCGTCAATTTTAGCATCTTTTAATAAATTATCTAATTTTTGAGATAATAAACCTTCTGCATCTTTAGGTTGTTCTTTCTTTTTAGTTGTAGACATACCACCAGCTAATTCTGGATATACTAAAGACCAGTCTAAATCATTATCTATTGGTTCAAAGGCAGAAAGTGCAAAAATTATAGCTTCCGTTACCAAACCAATTGTTAACATCACGTTACCTGTTAATGGTCCTATTTCAAAGTGAATAATTTTGAATAACGCACCAATAATAACAATAGATGCTCCTAATCCGTAAGCCATTGCCATAAATTTCTTAAATCCTCTTGATTGTGCCATAATTTTTAGTTTTAGTTAAGTTTAATTTTAGTTTATTGTTTAGTTTAATTTTAGTTTTTAGAATTTAAGGTAACATCTGTACCTAAATAATCTTGTACCGTTCTGAAACCAATATAGCTACGAGCAGAATCGGCATACTCATAATCTCTTGAACTTACTTGTAAATAATATGCAACATCTTTCCAAGAACCACCACGAACTACTTTACGGTTGTTATTAATATCATTCACACTTGGATTGATACTTGATACAAATTCATAAGAAGATGGATCATAAGATGCATGCACCCATTCTGAAACGTTTCCAGCCATGTTATATAGGTTGTAATCGTTTGCTTCGTAAGATTTTGCTTCTACAGTATATAATGCTTGATCGGCAGCATAATCACCACGTAAAGGTTTAAAGTTTGCCATAAAACAACCTCTGTCGTTTTTAGTATAAGGTCCACCCCAAGGAAAGGTTGCAGCTTGCAAGCCACCGCGAGCAGCATACTCCCACTCTGCTTCCGAAGGTAAACGGTACTTCGGAACATTGTGTTGTTTTTTGCTCTTTCTGTATTCATTATGGTGTAAGGTACGCCATTCACAAAAGGCATTGGCTTGTTTCCAAGACACACCTACTACAGGGTACTCATCATAAGCTGCATGCCAGAAATAATCATTGTGCATAGGCTCATTATAAGAGTACGCAAAATCGCGAATCCAAGCTGTTGTATCTGGATAAATTTCTACAGCTTCGGTAATTAAGAAATCAGAACGCTTTTTACCTTTATTTTTCATTTTGGCAGCCTTCTCGATATCCATATATGTATATTGGAATTTAAATTTCTTCACATCCCAAGTACGTTGTCCATTGTAAGACTCCTCTAAAGGTAAATACATGGTATCCATAACTTCAGCATACAACTCATCTACATAATTAGCTGTATCAAATTCAATATCAATATCTTTATTTAATTTTCTACCTTCATATCCTGTAGGTCCAAGTCCTGAATAATTATCATACATATACTTTTCGTATACAGACATATTATCAGGATCTGCATCTAGAAAGGCATAATCACCAATTGTACCAGCATCTGCTTGAGTTAAACCTTCTTCATCAGCTAGAATAGCTAAACGTGTTCTAATTGTTGAATCGCGTACCCATTCAACAAATCGCTTATACTCGCTATTTGTAATTTCAGTAGCATCCATATAATAAGAACGTACAGTTACGGTTTTAGCTGGTGCATCATTAACTCCAGCAAGATCGTCGTCTGCTTTACCCATTATAAAAGCACCACCTGGAACTAATTCCATACCATAAGGTTTTTCGGGATGCCATTTTTTTCCTTTAACTCCTACAAGCTGACCTCTGTCGCCAGATCCACAGCTAGATAGCACAGCTAAAATTGCGGTTAATAACATTAATTTTTTCATATCCATAGAAAACTCGAGGTTAATTATTTTGGCCTTAAAATTTTTAAGAGCGTAAACATATTTATATAATTTGTAAAAAACAACTTTTTTATTGAAAAAAAACACATTTCATCGTGAAAAATTGCATTTAATCGATGAAATACACCCTTAAAACGTTAAAGTTTTAAACACAATTCTTTTGAAACGCCTTGTACCAGCGCTCTGGCACATTATTATTGCAGGCATCTTGATAATCTTGATGTGTACAGGGTAATAACGTATGTCTTTTCAATTTATTATTTATTTCTTCTAAAAAAGGTATTTCTATCCACCAACGTCCTGTTTTCATACTTTTGTAAAAAATCAATTCTTGATGGTCGACTAAGGTAATGAATTTTTGGTAGTTATGTTCCAAAGAAAAATCATCATCTTTTACACGATAATTAACACCTTCTATAAAGTACCATAACATCTGGGCAATTAAACCCGAAGTTAAATCGTCTACACTAGAGGGTTTGTATTCAAAAATACCAAATGTGGTTACCTTGTTACTAATTCCTGCATAGCGAGAAATGGCACAAATTTCTTTGCCATCAAAACCATTTGGTGACACTTGTTGTCTGGAGCCAACCTCTGAACCTTTTACAGAGCCTAAATCGACACTTACAATATTAGCATCACGTAAAGCTGGCTCCACTAAAGTTATATCATTTGAAACAGCCCCTAAACGGTAGGACTCGAAATAAAGCTTATCCATTAAATCTATTTCTTCTTGCGAATTGAAATAAGTTTGATAACCAATAGTTGCATAGTTGAATAAATTATAGGGTTCATCCAAAATAATTTTTCCGACAAAACTGGTGTTTTTAATTGGTTTGGTAGAATCACCTAAATCGAATTTAGAATCCACATTAGCAATATTCACCATTGGCATTAATGCATCATAAGCACGATAGATGGGATAGGTAATATCTTGGCTTCCGCCAATTACAATTGGTATAATACCTTTTGGAATCAATAGAGCAACGGCAGTTTTTATGGCATAATAGGTATCTTCTATAGATTCTCCTTTATGGATATCGCCTAAATCGGCAATCGTAGTGTGCCAATTTCCAGGAAAAAGCGCATAAAGCGATTTTCGTATTTCATTTAAATTAAAATCTTCACCTATATAGCTAATAGCGTTCCGATTTTCCAATACACCAATAATGGCTAATTGTACACCCTCCAAATCTGGAATACCATTTTGAGCTGAATGAATACTAATTTTTTTTCCGAGCGCTTGCGTTGACAATAATTCATTATGAGCTAGAACACTATCGGGAACTGGAGTCAAAAAATTAAAATTCATTAGCTATTACTTCTTTTTGGTGGTCGATTTTTTTGCGGTCGTTTTTTTAGCTGTTGCCTTTTTCTTAGGAGCATTTTTTTCCAGAATAGCTTGCGCTTCTTCCAAGGTCATTTCAGAAACATCTTCCGTTTTAGGTAATTCAATTTTCGTTTTACCCTTTATAATGTTATGTCTGCCCCAACGCGCTTTTTCCACACGAATTCCAGCATCTTCCCAATTATGAATAACTTTAT
>CBFHJN010000083.1:0-11719 GCA_965655805.1 Flavobacteriaceae bacterium | reverse complement strand
AGGTGCGAATCACGCACCCCACCACTCTCCTGCAGAGTATACTGCAAAATATAATGGTATGTTTGATGATGGATACGATGCTTACAGAGATTGGGTAGTAAATCGTATGAAAGAAAAAGGTATTTTACCTAAAGATACTGGTATGGCAGATTTTAATCCTATGCCTGACGACATGGCAAATCCTGCTGATTATGTTCGTCCTTGGAATGAATTGAATGCTGATGAGAAAAAACTATTTTCAAAAATGGCAGAAGTTTATGCTGGATTTTCAGAATATACAGATGCTCAAGTTGGACGAATTATTGACTACCTAGAAGAAACTGGACAATTAGAAAACACTATAGTACTTTATGCTGCGGATAATGGAGCTTCTGGAGAAGGAAGCCCAAATGGTTCTGTAAATGAAAACAAGTTCTTTAATGGCTATCCAGATAGCCTTGAAGAAAACATGAAATATATTGATGTTTTAGGTGGACCAGATACATATAACCATTTCCCTACTGGTTGGGCAGCTGCGTTCTCTGCACCATTTAAAATGTTTAAACGGTATTCACAATACGCTGGTGGGACTAATGACCCATTAGTAATTTCATGGCCAAAGGGTATTAAGGCTAAAGGTGAAATTCGTCATCAATATCACCACTCAACAGATATTGTTCCTACTCTATTAGAAGCTTGTGGTTTAGAAATGCCTGAAGTATATAATGGTGTAAAACAAACACCTCTTTCTGGTGTATCAATGGTGTATTCTTTTGATGGTGAACCAGATGCTCCGACCGAAAAAGAAGTACAATATTATTGCATGTTAGGAACTCGCGGCATTTGGAAAGACGGTTGGAAAGCAGCAGCTGTACACTCACCTTTATCAGGAAAAAGTAACTTTGACAAAGACGAATGGGAGTTGTACCATGTAGAAGTAGACCGTTCCGAAACCAATAATCTAGCTAAAGAACATCCAGAGAAACTTCAAGAGTTAATTGATGAATGGTTCCGACAAGCTGAAATAAATAAAGTACTTCCATTAGATGATAGAAGTGCTGCTGAAATTTTAGGCACTGAAAGACCTTCCCAAGAAGCTAAAAAAGATAGATATGTTTACTATCCTAACACAGCTCCAGTACCAGAAGGTGTTGCAGTTAATATTAGAGGTAGAAACTATAAAATTTTAGCAAATGTTGAAATTACTGATGCTGATGCAGAAGGTGTATTATTTGCGCATGGCTCACGTTTTGGTGGACACTCATTGTTCATTAAAGACAAAAAGCTGTATTATGTTTACAATTTTCTTGGTATAAAACCTGAGCAAGTATTTGTTTCTGATATTACGCTTAAACCAGGAAAACACACATTAGGCATGGAGTTTATAAGAGAGTCTGCTGGAGAAAATGGTGAATCATTAGGAAACACAAAACTATATATAAATGAAACTGTTGTTGATGAAGGACCTATGCGAACACAACCTGCCAAATTTACTTTATCTGGTGATGGTTTATGCGTTGGCTATGATAGTGGAGACAATGTTAGTAACCTGTATAAATCACCAGGCGAATTTAAAGGAGGTATAATTCAAGGAGTTGGTGTTACCGTAGAAGGAAAACCATACAGAGATCTTGAAGCTGAAGCTAAACGTATAATGATGTCTCAATAATTAAATAATGGATTTGTAGCAGATATAATGAATTAGAATAAAAAAGTCGACGGGATAACAAAAAACCATCGGCTTTTATTTTTTAAAATTTGCAGAGAAGTTTAAAATAATATTATGTGTAGCAAACAATTAACAATTTATATATGACTAAAATCATTAAATCTTTTTTTGATGAAGAAACTTTTTTTTTACATGATGTGTTTAGTTTTCAGTTTTGCTGCTGATAAAATAAATGCTCAAAATGAAACCAAAATAACCGCTGAAGAATTAGCAAAACAACTGGCAAATCCTGTAGCTAACCTAATAAGTGTTCCCATGCAAAATAATTTTGATTTTGGCATAGGTCCGTTAGGTGGTTTTAAATACCATTTAAATATTCAACCCGTAATTCCTATTTCTATTAGCGATAATTGGAACATGATTAGCCGATCTATAATACCCGTAATTTCACAAAGTGATGTTACCGGAAAAGGAAATAATGAAACTGGGTTAGGTGATATTGCTCAAAGCATTTATTTCTCACCCAAAGAGGCTAAAAATGGTTTTGTTTGGGGTGTTGGACCTATACTATTGCTTCCAACTGCCACGAATGACGCTCTCGGTTTAAATAAGTGGACAGTAGGACCAAATGCACTTGCTTTAAAAATAAAAGGCCAATGGACGTATGGCGCTATTGTCAATCATATGTGGTCCTATGCAGGCAGTGGTATTAACGATGTTAACGCAACTTTCTTTCAACCCTTTATTACTTACGCTTCTAAAAGTGGTGCATCTGTTACTGTAGCTTCCGAAAACACTCAAAGCTGGGATAATGACATTTTTGGTGGTTTTGCAGGTATTTATTATTCTAAAGTAGTTTCCTTTGGTAAACAAAAGATGCAATTAGGTGGTGGCCCGAAAGTTTTTTATGGCAATAACCCTTTAAATGCAGACTGGGGAATTCGGGCAAATGTTATTTTATTATTCCCTAAATAAAAATAAAACAACACTTATAAATTTCACTCATAACCAATGATTACTAAAAAGGCCTATTTAATTACCGTTTTACTTTTAACAAGTATTTGGATTACTCATGCACAAGAAACAGAACAAGAAAAAGAAAAAAAACATAGTTTACAGTTTTTGTTAGGGCATACACAAATTTTAGAGTCAGTTAACGAAAATGGAAATAAAAACTGGCTATCAACACCCTCTTTTGAGTTAAATTATAATTACGAAATAAATGAAAAATGGGCCATAGGACTACATACAGACATTGTTTTAGAAGATTATAGTGTCGAAAATTATTCAAAAGAAAACTCTGTAATTGATAGAAGTACTCCTATTGCACCAGCTTTAGTGGCTTCATATAAATTTTGCAATCATTTTTCTGCTCTAGTTGGTTTTGGTGGCGAGTTTTCAAAAGAGGAGAATTTCACACTGTTCCGTTTAGGAATAGAATATAGCTATGAATTTCACGAAAACTGGGAACTTGTTAGTAACATTACCAACGATTTAAAAATTAACGCGTATAACTCCTTCTCGATAGGGATAGGTGTTGCTAGAAAATTATAATCTAATAAACCAATCTTTATGAAAACATTTTTAACCTTATGCTTGAGTTTTTTTCTCTTTACAAACTGTGTAGATGAATCAAATAAAAATGAGACAAAAGTAGTTGAGACTTCCAATAATGTTTCAGAAGACCCTTTGCCATCTTGGAATGAAGGAAACACTAAAACGGCTATTATGGATTACGTTCAAGATGTAACGAATGAAACTAGCGAAAATTTTATTCCAGAAAAAGACAGGATTGCTACATTTGATAATGATGGTAATTTATGGTCTGAACAACCTGCTTATTTTCAATTGTTTTTTGCTATAGACAGAGTAAAACAACTCGCGCCAGATCATCCCGAGTGGAAAAACACCCAACCTTACCAATCCATATTAGAAGATGACCTCAACACCCTTATGTCTTTTGGTGAAAAAGGTTTATTAGAAATTATAATGGCAACCCATTCCGGATTGTCTACAGAAGCGTTTGAAAAAATTGTAAAAGACTGGCTAATGGTTGCTAAACACCCGCGATTTAACAAACCCTACAACGAACTTATTTACCAGCCTATGTTAGAACTTTTAGATTATTTAAGAGCAAATAACTTTAAAACTTTTATAGTTTCAGGTGGTGGTATTGAATTTATGAGACCATGGGTTGAAGATGCATATGGAATTCCTAAAGACCAAGTAGTGGGCAGCAGTATAGCAACAGAATACGATTATAATAATGGAAGTCCTGTTATAAAACGCCTCCCAAAAATTGATTTTATTGATGATAAAGCAGGAAAACCCGTTGGAATAAATAGGTTTATTGGCAGAAAACCTGTGTTTGCTTCAGGAAATTCAGATGGCGATTTACAAATGTTACAATGGACAGATTCTAATAGATACAAATCATTTCAGTTATACCTCCATCATACCGATGCTGATCGCGAATGGGCTTATGATCGAGACTCTCATATTGGCAAATTAGACCAAGGTTTGGATGAAGCTCGAGAAAAAGGTTGGACGGTTATTAATATGAAAGTGGACTGGAAAATCATTTATCCATTCCAAAAAAGCAAATAGTTCCAATTATCCCTATAAATTCGGTGATATGGTAAGTGCCTAAATTTCCAAAGTCAGTTATGAAACCTAGCATTCTGTTTATTCTAACATGTATTTTTAGTTTATACACAGTGCAAGCACAAGACAGTTTGGTTAATCAGGATATTAAAGTAAATAGCCAGCTATGGTTGGATTATAATTTTGCTCATTCAGTTTTTAATGCTAAAAAATTACAAACTCAAGTAAGCTTCAGAAAAATTTTTCCAGAAGCTTTTAACCGATTTGTAGTAATGTCTGCACTAGAAATACCACATGAAAAAAGTTTGAGTTTTTTAAATTTAGAAAAACCCGTTGTACAATCATTTCATTTAGGAACTGGGTTGTTTTACACACAAAACTTTGATGCTAAAGATAACCTGGAATTTCGCTTATTCCAAGGCTTTAAATTTGATATCCCAACCATAAAAAGTATTACTTTAAACAATTATGTTCGTTTAGAAGAACGTTTTCAAAACAATTTTAATAACTCGGGTTGGACATCTGGATTTAGACTCAGATACCGCTTATCCACTATATTAGAATACAATAAACACTTAACCGATTTTGTTGACGGATTTTATATTCCATTAAGCGCGGAGGTCTTTTTTAATTTAAAAAAGTCTGACCGATATAACGACTTAATACGTTTAGAACCAGGCATAGGATATAAATTAAAAAACAATTGGAAATTTGAAGTATATTTGATTTTCAATGAAACTAAAAATAACACGGCTACAAATAACAGTTCTAGTGATTTTATTTTGAGACTACGCGTTTTTGATGGCAATATTGTTACAGCATCAAAAAAGAACCAAATAAGCAAACCCAAAGTCTTGCAAAATAATTGAATTTTTAAACTTAAGTACTCATGACGCAACTAACAAAACACATTGGAATCGCTATATTACTAATAGTTGTTTATTCGTGTAAAAATAATAATAAGCAATCAAGTGAGCAGGATTCAGCAAAAAACATAAGCTTGAATAAAGCCACACCATTAGGAATGGTTTATATTCCTGGTGGCACCTATATTATGGGAAGTGGAGAATCCTATGCTGAAAATCATGAAGGTCCAGAGGTGCTAGTCAAAGTCGATCCATTTTACATGGATGAAACCGAAGTTACCAATGCACAATTTCGAAAATTCGTTAACGAAACAGGCTATAAAACCGTTTCAGAAAGACCTATAGATTGGGCACAAATAAAAAAAGATTTACCTGAAGGTACTCGTAAACCACACGATTCTATTTTACGACCAGGTTCCCTGGTGTTTTCACCACCCAAGGTTGCCGTAAACCTAAACGATTACAGTCAATGGTGGGCTTGGGTTACAGGTGCTGATTGGAAACATCCAGAAGGACCTCAAAGTTCCATAGAGGGGAAAGATAATCACCCTGTGGTTCAAATAGCATTTGAAGACGCACAAGCCTATGCTAAATGGGCTGGCAAGCGCCTACCAACAGAAGCTGAATGGGAATTTGCTTCTAGAGGAAGTGACAATAACAACCAATTTGTATGGGGTAAAGAATTAACACCGCAAGGAGCGTATCTAGCTAATTTTTTTCAAGGAGACTTTCCGCACAACAATACAAAACTAGATGGTTTTTCAGCATCTGCTCCTGTAAAAACATATCCAGAAAACATCTTTGGCTTATATGATATGATTGGAAATGTTTGGGAATGGACAACCGATTGGTACAGACCAGATACCAAGAAGATGTATTTAGCCAATGGCAGTAAACTTTGTTACAACCCAAAAGGCCCAGATTCTAGTTATGACCCAAATGATCCTTATGTAACTGAGAAACGCGTCATTAAGGGTGGTTCCTTTTTATGCAGTGATCAATATTGCTCAAATTACCGTTCTACATCTAGAATGGCAACATCTGTCGATTCTGGTCAAAATCATCTCGGTTTCAGATGTATTCAAGATATTAAATAAAATATGTTAGTCACTGACACCGAATGATTAACCATGTTTTTGTTACAGTTATTTTTTGTAAATTTAATAATTAACTACTAACCAAATTATTAAAAAAATGAAAAAACTATTAGCAGAATTTATTGGTACCTTCTGGCTTGTGCTTGGAGGTTGTGGAAGTGCTGTTCTTGCAGCAGGAATCCCAGAACTAGGCATTGGCTTTGCTGGAGTAGCAGCAGCCTTTGGTTTAACCGTTCTTACTGGTGCCTATGCAGTTGGACATATTTCTGGCGCACATTTTAATCCAGCCGTTTCTATAGGTTTATGGATAGGTGGACGTTTTGATGGCAAAGAACTACCAGGTTATATTATTGCTCAAGTACTTGGTGGTATTGCAGGTGCTGGTATTCTTTACTTAATTGCCAGCGGACATCCTGATTTTTCGCTAACAAACGGGTTTGCCGCTAATGGCTACGGTGAACACTCACCCATGGGCTATGACATGACCTCGGCTTTAATTACCGAAATCGTCATGACCTTTATGTTCCTAATTATTATTTTGGGTGCAACTCATAAAAATGCATCACCTGGAATTGGCGGTATAGCTATTGGCTTGGCATTAACCCTTGTTCACTTAATTAGTATTCCCGTAACAAACACATCAGTAAATCCTGCAAGAAGTACAAGTCAGGCTTTATTTGTTGGCGATTGGGCAACGAGTCAGCTATGGCTTTTTTGGGTAGCTCCTATTGTAGGCGCTATTTTAGCTGGTTTACTTTATAAGTATTTAGCTCCAAACAACGATTAAAGCACCAAAATATTAGGCGAAGATAAGCTGATTCTAGTATAGCAATCCGCTTATTTTTTTAGTTCTAATTTTTCAGCAAAATAATCACAAAAATCCTTCATGGTTGCGGTCATTTTCTCATCTTGAGTTGCTCGATTAAACGTATCACTCATAGCTACTAATGTTTGATGAAAAAACAATTTCATTTCATCAACAGGCATATCCTTTGTCCATAAATCAATACGTAAGGTTTCTTGATTTTTACTATCCCATACGGAAAGTAACATGGCTTTTGCTTCTTCATTATCAATACCACCATCTTGAGCTGTCCAATTTAAGCTTTCAGGTACGCGGTTTTCATCCAATTCAACTGTTAATTCTATGGTCGATTTTATATTAGCCATTATTTTGGGGTTTGTAATTACTGTTATTAAAAATTTCTAAAGGTTCGGTGGTTAGCATTTGTTTTAAGGACACATCATTGTTAGCCATATAAGATTTAACAATTTGCCAACCAATAAATTGCCCAATTCGCCCAGGCGATTCATTATCTACTTGTTCTAAATAAAATTTTGAAAAAGGCGCTGGATTAATAAAACGTGCAGGCAATTTTACACTGGTATCATATAATAATTCTTCACCTACAAAATAATTCCAAATAAACCACTCATTATCTTGAGCCCATATTAATTGGTCATCGGTATAACTTATTTTGTCAGAATCGGCTACAAACGGAATCATAACATCTTTAAAATAAAGTTGTTTCCCGTAATATATCATTTCATCCAACAAAGATTTTCTTGCCGTTTGGAACATGAATTTTTCGGCATATGCTGAAGCCAAATTTACTACAATCTGATCGCTTTCAAAACTAGCCTTAATATAATTCGAGATTCCATCATAAAATTTATGATCCTTGCCTAAATAGGTATCTATAGAAATTAGCACAAGGGTATCAGTTACAATAACCTTATTTCTATAATCAACCGAAGATGTGGACGTAATAACACGCGGCATTCTAAACTCTGGAAAATAGTATTTTAGGTGTTGAAAAAGTCGCGTAATATCATCTTTCTCTTTACTGAAATTTTCAAAAATCCGACTACTTTCTGTCAGTAATTGCTGCTGTAACGTATCCTGCATACGTGCTTCCCAGAATTCGTCAGGATATTGCTCTGGAAACAAAAACGGGAAGGCGTCTTTTAATTTTGGCAAGTCGGCTGCAGTGGCATTTCCAAAAGCTATATCAAAACGTTCTACTGTAAAATCAGCATCTATATTTTCAATTGCTTTTTCAACCTCGCTTTCTTGTTTGCATGAAAAAAGACAAAAAATTAAAAGAAAACTTATTACATATTTCATAAAAAACTTATAGGTTGTTAATTTTTATTAGTCCTACGATTGCTATATTTTTGTGAGGCAAAGGTACATTACTTTGTGTTAAAAATCCATTAAATGCAAACAGAAAAAATTAGCAATCATATCGTTACATGGCTTAAAAACTATGCTACAAACGCAAAAGTTAATGGTTTTGTTGTGGGAATTTCGGGTGGAATTGATTCGGCAGTAACTTCAACCCTTTGCGCAAAAACGGGTTTAGATGTGCTATGTATTGAAATGCCAATACATCAAGCAGCTAGTCATGTATCCCGAGGACAAGAGCATATAGCGTTTCTGAAAAAAACGTTTCCTAATGTACGCGATACACAAACTAATTTAACACCTGTTTTTGAAGAATTTAAAACAGAAGTCTCTCTGGAAGGTAGCCAAGAAATTGTGGATATGGCACTAGCCAACACACGAGCCCGATTGCGCATGACTACTTTGTATTATTATGCTGGACTTTATAAACTACTAGTTGCTGGAACTGGCAATAAAGTGGAAGATTTCGGCGTCGGTTTTTATACGAAGTATGGCGATGGTGGTGTGGATTTAAGTCCTATTGCCGATTTAATGAAATCCGAAGTATATGCTATTGGTCGTTTTTTAAATATACCTAATTCTATAATGAATGCTGCACCGAGCGATGGCTTATTTGGAGATTCCCGCAGTGATGAAGACCAAATTGGTGCATCATATCCTGAACTAGAATGGGCTATGAAAATGGATGAAGCTGGTAAAACCGATACTGATTTCAACGGCAGAAAACAAGAGGTTTTTAAAATATACAAACGATTAAACACCGCCAATAAACACAAAATGAACCCAATACCAATTTGTGAAATCCCAAATAATTTAAAATAATCCCCTTAAATGTTTCAGATATTTCCTATCTTTATTTTCTACTTCAACGAATAGCAGCGCCGAATCAATATTAATTTTAAAAACCATTAATTATGATCAAATTGTTGGTAGTAGATAATCATCCGATTGTTAGAAAAGGTCTTGAACTATTATTTGTAACTTCACCGCAAATTCAAGTGGTTGGTGCTGTAAATAACGGTGAAGCCATCTTTGAATTCTTAAGGCAAAATCCTGTAGATATTATTTTAAGCGAAATAGATTTACCTAAATTGAATGGTATCACGGCTTTGCGTAGATTAAGAAAAGAATTTCCCAAAGTAAAAACCATTATGTTTAGCGCTCAGCCTGAAGAAATTTATGCTATTAACACCATAAAATCTGGTGCAGATGGTTACCTGATGAAAACAGTTGATATTATGACCATTAAAGAAGCTATTTTAAAGGTTCATGATGGCAGCGTTTTTTTAAGTGATAAAATTTCTGAACAAATGTCAACTAAAAAACGGAGTTCGAGATCTGGGTCATATTATAAAAAATTATCTACTCGCGAAATTGAAGTATTAAAGCTCTTGGCTTCTGGTCGTAAAAATAAAGAAATAGCTTTGGAACTGAATATTAATGAAAAAACGGTGAGTACCTATAAGGCAAGATTAATGAAAAAATTAAATGTAGGTAACATTGTAGATTTAATTAGTCGCGCTAAATTATTGGAATTATAATACCCGATTTAATTTTCTAGACAATAACATCTTTAAACTAGAATAATCCTTTACTTCTTCTAAAATATTTCGGTTGGAATCCACTTCATTTCTCAATGTTTCCTGCTGAAATTCGCGAACTTTTAAATCAATTAGATAACAACGTAAACTTAAAATGGTCTCGCTCACCAATTGTGCAATAGTGGTGTTTTTTGCTTTTGGAAAAATGTTTTTGCTTTCCCAATTAGATAAGGCGTAGCGCTCATCTTCCATTAATATAGTGGTGATTTCAGTTGCCATTTCGGGCTCTACTGTATTGACAATATTTTCAATAGCAAAATCAGGATTCTGATTCAGGGAATCAATTATGGTATAATACAAATTCTTAAAGGTTTCATTGGTAAACTGCATTTCATCTTCCTGCAAGTCTAAATAAATTTTCTCAAACACTTTAGCTTGGTGTTTTACAGGTTCTAATACCAAATCGTTTGCGTCTGTTTCCTTTAAAATCAAATCTTCAAAATCTTCGGTTTTACTGCCGTATAACAACAAAATTTGAATAATTTTCCGTTCCAATTCATACTGAATATCAACTTTTTTAGCAGACTGTTGTTCATTTTTAATGACCTCAAACGCTTTTTGCTCTTGTTTGAACTGCTTATTCGTTTCTTGCGATTCCTTTTTGGTAATTTGAGCCAACGTCGTAAACAAAACCGCTTCACTAATATCCATAATTCTGGCACATTCCTGAATGTAAATTTCGGTTTTAATCCGATCTGGAATTTTAGCAATACTATTTACAATATCACGAATAGTTTCTGCCTTTTTAATCGGGTCGTTTTTAGCTTCTTTAACCAAAAGCGATGCTTTAAACTGAATAAAGTCTTGTGCTTTATCTTCTAAATAGTTATTAATTTCCTCCAAGGTATTTTGCCTAGCAAAACTGTCTGGATCATCGCCTTCAGGAAAAGTACACACCTTAACGTTCATGCCTTGTTCCAGAATTAAATCAATACCACGAAGAGAAGCTCGTAATCCTGCTGCATCACCATCAAATAAAACCGTAATATTTTTGGTTAACCTATTAATTAATCGGATTTGTTCCGGTGTTAAAGCCGTTCCAGACGAAGAAACCACATTTTTAATTCCACGTTGGTGAAATTGAATAACATCGGTATAACCTTCCACCAAATAACAGTTATCTTCCTTGGCAATACTCTGTTTGGCATGAAAAATACCATAAAGCACTTTACTTTTATGATACAAATCACTTTCCGGTGAGTTTAAATATTTGGCGGCTTTTTTATCATTAGTTAAAATTCGACCTCCAAAACCTAACACACGACCACTCATACTCTGAATAGGAAACATGACACGACCTTTAAAACGATCGAATTGTTTGTCGCCTTTTACAATGGTTAATCCTGTTTTTTCTAAAAACTCTAATTGATAGCCTTTTTTTAAAGCTTCATCAGTAAAAGCTTGCCACTCGTCTAAACTATACCCTAAATCGAATTTTTTTATGGTCTCTTCAGTAAAACCACGTTCCTTAAAGTAACTTAATCCAATGGCTTTCCCTAAATCCGTTTTATGCAGAATATTCTGGAAGTATTTGCTGGCAAATTCACTAACTAAATACAAACTTTCTCGAACATCAGCCTGCTCCTTTTCTTCATTGGATTGCTGGGTTTCTTCAATTTCAATATTATATTTATTGGCTAAATATTTTATAGCTTCTGGATACGTAAAATGCTCATGCTCCATTAAAAAAGCGACAGCATTTCCACCTTTTCCAC
>CBFHJN010000082.1:0-11757 GCA_965655805.1 Flavobacteriaceae bacterium | reverse complement strand
TTAAAAATTTCCCCACCGCACATTTTAAAAAATAATTTTAGCCTGACCACATTGGCACATTTGGGGTTTGCCCCTTCGACACAAGGCGACACAAAGGCAAACCCCAAAAGAGCCATTTTTCAACCGCACCGAGATGATATTCGTCACATTTTAAAGTATTCTCCCAAAAAACTTGTATGTGTGAACATAATTCCGTTATCTTTGCAGAGTGAATACTCACTAACATAAATTAATAATGACAGCAGAAATTTCCGATAGACAACTCGAAATCATTGAAGCAGCAGGAAAAATATTGACGGCTTCAGGTATAAGTGGGCTAACAATCAAGAACTTGGCTAAGGAAATGAAGTTTTCCGAAAGTGCCATTTACAGACACTTTGCTAGCAAGGAAGAAATCATTATTGCCTTACTTGAATATCTTGCTGAGAGTATGGATGAGCGTTACGCTAATGCGATTAAAAGCGAACAATCACCAGAAGAAAAATTCTCTACATTATTTCAAAATCAATTTTCATTCTTTAAAAAGCATCCACATTTTGTAGTTGCTGTATTCTCTGACGGATTGATGGAAGAAAGTGAACGTATCAATGAAACCATTCTCAAAATAATGCAGGTAAAAATGAAACACTTGATGCCTATCATAATGGAAGGACAGCAAAAAAATATTTTCACCAATTCCATTACTTCTGAAGATTTAATTCATATCGTGATGGGTGCTTTTAGGCTTCAAATGTACAAATGGAGAGTGGCAAAATTCCAATTTGACATCATCCGAAACGGAAGCATCTTGATACAATCACTATTAACAATCATAAAAACAAAGCAATGAATAAAGTAATCTTAACACTTTCGGTATTTAGCCTTTTGCTATTTGGCTGTGGCAATTCCACAAACGAAAAATCAAATAATCAAGCTTATGTAGTCGAACACAATGAACATCATCACGATGATGAAAGTAAAGCCCTTCAACTCAATAGTGGTGAAAAATGGGTTGTGAATGAAGAGATGAAACCTTTTATCCTTAAAGCAGAGGGGATTTTGAATCAATACCTTGAAAGCGAATCCCAAGATTATCAAATTTTGGCTGCTCAACTTAAAGAAGAAAATAGTGGACTCATAAAGAGTTGCACAATGAAAGGTGAAAGTCACGATGAATTGCATAAGTGGTTATACCCACACATTGAATTAATCGAATCTTTGTCGAAGGCAGAATCAACAGAACAAGCAAACAAGATTGTCACAGATCTTCAAGCTTCATTTTCAACATACAATCAATATTTCCAATGAAAAATTTAATAGAATTACACCAACATGAAAAAGAAGTTTCAGCTGTAAACTTATTTAAAGGCGAACTTGGTACAACTACTGCAATTCAACTTGAACGAAATGGAACTTTGAAAGAACACATCACCAAAACACCTGCTTTATTGCTCTGCGTAAGTGGATTTGTAACCTACGAAGATGAAACCGAGCAGGAAGTTAAGTTGGAATCAGGCGACTATGTGAATATTACTCCCAATGTAAAACATTGGCTGTATGCTTCTGTAAAATCTCAACTTATCTTATTAAAATAAAAAAATTTGACCAATGAAGTTAGCGAATATTCACAAACATTATGTTACTCTATTATTGATAATAGGAGGATTACAATCTGCCCATGCACAAACTTGGTCGTTGCAACAATGTATTGATTCAGCGCAGGTTCATAACAAAAACCTGCAAATAAGTAGAAACAATATGGCTGTTGGTGAGCAAAGAGAGAAAGAAGCCAAAGCCAATTTAATTCCGAAAATAACAGCCAATGCGGATTACAAGTATTTTGCAAACCTGCCCTATCAGCTTTTACCAGTTAATGCTTTTAATCCTGCACTACCCGAAGGAGAATTCAGGGCTATGCAGTTTGGCGTTCCACACAACATAAACGCAAACTTGCAACTTTCAATGCCATTGTATAATCCACAAGTTTATGGAGCTATTCAAACAACAAAAATCGCTTCGGAATTGACCGACTTACAGTATCAAAAAACAAAGGAGCAAATCTATTTTGAAATTTCCAATTTGTATTACAATGCCCAAATCTTGCATCATCAATTGGCATTTATTGACAGTAATCTGATTAATGCAGAAAGACTTCTGAAAAATATACGATTGCTCAATGAACAATTGCTTGCTAAAGGAACAGATGTAAGCAAGGTAGAACTGCAAGTATCACAACTAACCAGTCAAAAAGAAACCATCAAAAGCAAATACGAGCAAGTATTGAATGCTTTGAAATTTGCTATGGGTATTTCCATTGAACAAAATCTGCACGTTGAACCAAATATTCAATATCAAAACACAAATGAATACACTCCTGCATCAACAATAGATATTCGTATCATAAAAACGCAAAACCGCTTATTGTCGAGCGAACTCAATACACTCAACAAATCAAGGTATTTGCCCTCGCTTAATCTTGTTGGAATGTATGGAACAACGGGCTTTGGTTATAACGGAGAACCTGCTTCCTTTCTTGATTTTTATCCGGTAGGTTTTGCAGGTGTTCAATTTTCTTATCCGCTATTTAGCGGAACAGTTATCAAACGAAAAGTAAATCAGAAAACGCTTGAACTCCGAAACAATGAACTTCAATTTAGCATGCTTACTGAGCAAAACAATATGCAAGTTGTAAATGCCAAACAGGAAAGAGAAGTCACTAAAAAAACGGTAGAAACCACAACCGAACAAATCGAATTGGCACAAACAATCTACGAACAAACCCTTCTTCAACAGAAGCAAGGAACGGCAAGTTTAACGGATGTTTTACTCACAGATAACGCACTACGCGAAGCACAGCAAACCTACCTGTCTGCGGTAATAGATTACCTAAAAGCAGATCTCGAATTAAAAAAACTTACAGGAAACATTTCACTAAATAATTAAAATCAGTCAAAATGAATTGGAAGAAAATAATAGGTATTATAGTCGCAATAGTGATTGCTGCCTTATTTGTTTTTAAGCTCAGAACGAACAAAAATATTGCGGAAGAAAGAGTCTATCAATACGATAAAGAACAAGCTATAAATGTTCAAGTAGATACATTGCAACTTGAAATCATAAATGCAGAATCTTCATATACAGGAACATTTCAGCCGAATAAGGAAACCAAAGTAAGTGCTGAACTACAAGGTAAAGTTAACGCCATTTTAGTTGATGTAGGAAGTTTGGTTAGTAAAGGTCAAACTTTAATTCAATTGGACAATTCATTACTAAAATTACAACTGCAATCTATTGAAGTACAAATAGAAGGATTGGAAGCAGATGTAAATCGTTATACCATTTTAGCTAATGAAGATGCCATTCAAGGAGTTAAATTAGAAAAGGCGGAGTTAGGTTTAAAATCTGCAAAAGTTCAGAAAGCAACTTTGTTAGAGCAAATAAACAAAACCACTATTAGAGCTCCTTTTAGCGGAGTAGTTACTGCTAAATTAAGTGAAGAAGGAGCATTTGCTGCACCCGGAATTCCATTACTTCAAATAACAGACATTGCTACGTTAAAATTCACTGTAAATGTTCCCGAAAAAGATTTAAACCAGTTCAAATTAAGTCAAAGCTTATCTCTTTCTGCAGATGCTCATTCTGACATACTATTGAATGGAAAAACAACTTTGATTGGCAGTAAAGCCAATATGGGTAATAGCTTTCCTATTCAATTTACAGTAAATAATACTTCCGACTTGAAGATAAAATCAGGAATGTTTGGTAAAGTAAATCTTAAAAAGGACTTGCCTGAAAAGGAAATTATCATACCATCATCTGCCATACATGGAAGCGAAAACCAAGCGCAAGTTTATATAGTGAAAAACGGCAAAGCTCTTTTGCAAAACATCTCTATATCAAATAAGATACAGAATAAAGCAGTTGTTTCAAATGGATTAAATGTAGGCGATGTAATTGTAACGAATGGCTTCATCAATCTTTTTGATGGTGCAAATGTAACTGTTAAATAAAATCAGCGAAAAATGAATATTACAGAAATATCAATCAAACGTCCTTCGCTGATCATAGTGCTTTTCAGCGTATTTACTTTATTAGGATTTATTGGGTATAAAAATTTGAGCTACGAATTAATGCCTGATTTTAATCAGCCAGTAGTTGTTATCAAAACAGTTTATCCAGGTGCTGAACCAAACGAAGTAGAAACATCCGTTTCACGAAAAATCGAAGATGCTTTATCCAACTTGGAGGGTGTAGATTATTTGGTTACAAAATCATTGCCTAATGCTTCTATCATCATCGCCAATCTGAACTACGGAACCGACTTGGACAAATCAATGCAAGACGCACAACGCTATATTGATAATATTCGGCAGGATTTACCGGACGAGATCTTGAGTCCTGTAATGAGCAAAGTTTCCCCCAATGATTTACCGATAATGTCTATCAGTGCAACAAGTAACTTGTCTGCTACTGAGTTTTATCAAAAAATGGAAGATGATTTTTTGCCACAAATACAACAAATAAAAGGTGTTGCAGAGATTACAGTTTTAGGCGGAGAGGAAAGAGAAATACAAGTTAAAATCGATCAGGACAAGCTGAAACTATATAAAATATCAATGCTTCAGGTTGTTGAAGCAATTAATCGTTCGGGTTTAGACTTTCCTGCAGGAAAGGTGCAAACGGAAAAAGAAAGTAATTCTATTCGTTTAGCAGGGAAATTCGCATCTATTGAGGACATTAAAAATGTTCAGGTGGCAATGCCAGCCATAGGAAGTCCTGTTTATGTAAAAGATGTGGCAGATGTTATAGATGGCATAAAGGAAACAACTTCCATCAGTCGATACAATGGGAAGGATGGTATTGGTTTACTGTTAAAAAAACAAGGCGATGCAAACGCTGTAGATGTATCAAAAGCAATTCGGGAGAAATTTCAATTCATCGAACAACAAAATGCCAGTTCGGGCGTGAAATTTATTATTGCAGACGATAGCACCGATAATACGATTGCAGCCGTTAACTCCGTTGTTTTTGACTTGATTTTAGCAGTTCTGTTGGTATCGTTGGTAATGCTATTATTTCTAAGAAGTTTTAGAAACTCCTTAATCGTTTTGGTTGCCATTCCAACATCTTTAGTTACTGCATTCGCTGTGATGTGGCTTTTGGGTTACACCTTAAACTTAATGACCTTGCTTGCAATGTCTTTAATCATTGGTATTTTGGTAGATGACGCTACCGTAGTTTTAGAAAACATTCAAAAGCACTTAGACAAAGGAAAAGATAAACGATCTGCTGCAATGGATGGCAGAATGGAAATTGGCTTTGCTGCATTATCCATCACCTTGGTTGACGTAGTGGTTTTCTTACCTATACTTTTTCTACAAGTGTTTGTTGCAGATATGCTCAAGCAGTTTTCTGTTGTGGTAATAACCTCTACACTCACCAGTTTATTGGTTGGCTTTACTTTAACGCCTTGGATGGCTTCTCGTATCGGTAAAAAAGAAGACTTACAACCTACCAATTTTTTCAATCGCTTTTTACTTTGGTTTGAAATTCAGTTAGAGAACTTTAATGAATGGTATGGTCGCAGATTAGAATGGGTTTTGAGCCATAAACTAGCTTTTACAGGTATCGTTATTGTGCTTTTTGCAATGACTTTAGGCATTATGAAACAAGGCATCATAGGTAAAGAATTAATTTCAACAGGTGACCAAGGCAAATTTAGAATGGCTTTAGAGTTTGATAAATCCATATCTATACAACAGAACAACCTAATTGCTCAAAAAATTGAAACATACATTATTCAACAACCCGAAGTAGCAACTGTGTTCAGCAACATTGGCGGACCCAGCACAGGCATTGGGAGTTTAGGCGTAGGTTCAGCAAATAAAACGGAATTCACAATTCAACTAAAATCTAAAAAGGAATTGAATAATTTACCTACCGAAACATTTATGAAAAATCTTCGGGAAGAAATAAAGTCAAAATTTCCGAGTATCAATTACTCAATGGCAGCATTGGGTTTAATTCCACGTTCAGCACCAATCGAAATTACGTTAAGCGGTAGTAATTTGGATTTAGTGATGAAAACAGGCGATGAATTGAAAACGGTAATCGAAAAAATTCCCGGTGCGGATAATGTTCGCTTATCCGTTGAAGCAGGTAGCCCTGAATACAAAATAATTCCCGACAAAGATAAAATGCAACGATTGGGTTTAACAACCGCTTATGTTGGATTGAACCTAAGAACTGCATTTACAGGAAATGATGATGCGACCCTAACTGAAAACGGAACGGAATATCCTGTGCGAATTTGGTTAGATGAATTTAGCAGACGAAATTTTGAAGATGTCCAACAACTTTCCATTATTAACCATATGGGGATACCAGTTGAAGTTTCACAATTTGCAAGCGTTGAGCAAGACAATTCTCCTTCACTATTGGAGCGAAAAGACAGACAACCAGCAGTTACTTTGACAGCAGACGCATTGGGCAGACCATCAGGAACTGTAGCAGACGATGTAGTAGCTTATTTAAAAGAAAATCCTTTGCCAAACGGAATACAAATGACTTGGGGGAGCGACATCAAAAGACAGAATGATAGTTTTGGAGCATTAGGTTCTGTTTTACTCATTTCCTTTTTGCTGATTTACCTTATTATGGTAGCACTATATGACAGTTTTATTTATCCATTTGTAGTTTTGTTTTCTATACCAGTAGCAGCAATTGGGGCGTTTTTCGCTTTGAATTTGTCGTTAAGCAATCTGAGTTTATTCGCCTTATTGGGTTTAATTATGCTAATGGGCTTAGTGGTAAAAAACGCTATTCTAATTGTGGATTTTACTAATCAATTAAAAGCAGAAGGCAAACATTTTAAAGAAGCCTTAATAATAGCAGGAAAAGGTCGTATGCGACCAATTCTAATGACAACGCTTTCAATGGTTGTTGGTATGCTTCCCATTGCAATGGCAACAGGAACAGCAGCAGAATGGAAAAACGGTCTTGCTTGGGTAATCATTGGTGGACTTCTATCATCCCTAATTTTGACTGTGTTTTTAGTTCCTATGGTTTATTATTTAGTGGACACAGCGAAAGAAAAGCTTAACAGAAGAAAATAGCCATCACACAGGTGTAAGCACATTTGCAATTCGCATAAGCCAACGCACAGTCCAAAAATTGCAAAAGAGCTTACACCTTTACCACCCAAAGAAAAATTATTTTTTAAAATTTCCTTCCCTTCTAAAATTTTTAAAACCGCTACCCACAGCCGACACAAACAGACCCAATCCTAACTCGACAACAACACCGAAACTCACAGTGGACAAGGACTTTACAACCTCGACAGAAAAGAAGGCCAGCTTACAACACTGTATAAAATTAATTGCTGGTTCCAGCCAATTTACGAAAGTCCTTGCGGACTTTCTATCTGTGATTTATTTGCTAACTTTAGTGCTTAAAACACGCAACTAATCTTATACAAACACGTTGGCGGTAATTTAAGAAACACCCAAGAAAAAAAGATGATTAAGGAAGAATTTTTAGAATTAGTTAATGAAATAAAAGTAAATGATAAGGAATTTGAAATCACATCTCGTGAATTATTATATTTCTTTGGTTGTGAAAAAAGAACATCGGGAAACGTTGCTTATATAAATAGGTTTTTGAATGAAAACCAACTTGAAACAGTTCCTAATTATGTGAATAATTGGATTGATGGAGATATAATTTTAAAACATAAGAAAAAGGCAACAACGAAAAATGGTGTTGACCCAATTCAGAGAATAAAATTACTTCCTTCATCAAATAATCAACCGATTTTCGTGACAAAGGATGCTAAATTAAAGGAAGCAATTACTTTAATGATGATGCATAATTATTCTCAATTACCTGTGATGAATGGTCCTAGAACTGTAGTTGGATTTATTAATTGGGAAACCATTGGTTGTGCAATTACAAACGGTCATAAATCGGAAGATGTAAAAGATTATATAAATAAAGATGTTACTCTATTAAGTTACGAAACACCATTACTTGAAGCAATTTCAATAGTTATAGATAAAGAATTCGTTTTAGTGTATAAATCTGACAAAACGATTAGCGGAATTGTAACAATTGCAGATATTAGTACTCAATTCCTTTCAGTTACGGAACCATTTATTTTACTAGAACAAATTGAAAATCATATAAGACAGATTTTAGATAAAAAGTTTTTGATTTCTGACTTAAAAGAATTCTGTAAAATTGGAGACCTAGAAAGAGAAATAGAATTTATAGATGACTTAACATTTGGAGATTATATTCGAATAGTCGGAAAACCTGAAAATTGGGAAAAATTAAATTTATCAATTGAACGTTCTCATTTTATTAAACAATTAGACAAAATTCGACTAATCAGAAATGACGTAATGCATTTTGACCCTGAAGGAATTACAAATGAACAACGAAGAGATTTAATAAAAATGGCGAAGTTTTTAATGGAATTAAGAAAGTATCATTAAAAAAACTACCGCCAACAACGTATATAGCTCATAGCTAGTCAGTTGCTTAATAAAAGTTAAGGTATATTTGCTAGTCCGCCAAATTTTTTAATTTGGCTTATTGAGAAAAGATAATAAGAAAAATTAAAAAATTCGCCTCGTGCTTTATCCGAAAATAATTTTCTAATTTGCACGCTACGAGCCATATACAAAACCGTTGTAAAACATTTAAGACAAACATTCTGCTGATTTAAAATGTCAAGAAAAAATTGGAATAGTGAAAAGATTTTTGACCGATTAGTGAATAACAAATCGCAGAAAACCTATTGGAATAACATTTCGGAATTGAGAAAAAGAGCAACAAAAGATATTTATGACAAAGCTTTTGAACTTGCCAAATCTGATATTGATAAAAACAAAATAATCGGAATAGACGTTTTAGCTCAATTAGGTTTTGACCCAAGAATCGGACAACCGAAAACTGTAAAACTGTATTTTGAGTTATTAGAAAATAAACAAAACGATGATGTTCTTTTTTCTCTGCTTTTTGGAATAAGTCATAACAATGAAAATCTGACAGAAAAGCAAGTTTTAAAACTGACTGAATTTAAGAACTCGAAAAACAATGATGTACGTTATAGTTTAGTTTCTGCATTATCTGGAATTGAAAATCAAAAAGCAATTGAGACACTAATTCAACTTTCTGAAGACAAATATTCATCAATCAGAAATTGGGCAACTTTTGGAATCGGAACATTATGTGAGAAAAATAATGACGAAATTATTAATGCGTTATGGAAAAGAACAAAAGACAATCATCAAGAAACAAAACTTGAGGCAATAGTTGGATTAGCAAACAGAAAAGTCATTAAAGTAAAAGAACAAATCATTGAGGAACTGCAAAATGGCGAATATGGAACTTTATTATTTGACGCAATTAAAACACTAAAAGACAAAGATTTTATTCCATATTTGGAAAATAATTTAAAGTCTGCTAAAAAAAATAGAGAAATAAAAGAAGAATGGATTTCGGATTTAAAGCAGTGTTTGAATAAGTTGAAAGAATAAACAACAAGGACTTAATGACCAACTTTGACATTAAAAAATATTATAAAATAATTGGATATATAAATCTTGTATTTAGTCTACTTTCTTTGTTTTATATGAGAGAAAATGATTGGCAAGAAAGAATTATTGCTGTTGTTGGTATTAATGTAGCATACCACATGCTTTATTTGTTTTATTCTAATATTTACATAAGTTCAACTAAAATGCGAAACAACAATAGTTTTAACAAAAGTGTTGGAGGAATAATGCTCGGATTATTTGCAATGTTTGGAATGTTTGGTTCATTCGTTCTAATTTATGCCTTTATATCTAATGCTATTTATTCTGATGAATATTATAGATTATTTACAATCTGTATTCCTTTTGGGCTTTTTTTAGGAGCATATTCTTTATGGAAAGATTTAAAAAAAGAATAAAAACGTTTTACAACAACGTGTATAACTAATTGCTTGGTCTGTGTGTACTCGGAAAATCCTACGGATTTTCCTAATGGTTAGTTTCTTTTTTGCTAACTTAGTTCCAGCCAACGCAACTAGCCATAACACGAACACGTTGTGCATAATTTGAAAAATGAAGAAATTTTTAGACAAAATATTTAAACCATACATATTCCCGATAATTTTATTAATTGTTGGAGCCTTTTTAAAAACAGGAGAAAATTTAAAAGGAGTTACTTCCTTTTTTTCGGATAGTACGAATAAGTTCATTAGGTTTTTCAGTACAGAACTCTACTTATGGGAGATAATTCTTTACTTAATTGTTTTCTTCATTTTAGTCGGACTTTATAAACTGATTTTTAAGCAAAAGACATCGAAAGAGCGTAAAATGTTAAGGGCTATTAAAAGAACACCAAAAGAGTTTCCAGTTCAAGTAAACGGTAATAACAAAAAATTCATTTTCAAATTTGAACCGACTATTGGAAGCAAAGGTTACTATATTAAAAATTTATGGCCTTACTGCTTAAACTGCACACCAAAACCATTAAGAATGACAGAGTTTGGATATGGAGACTTCAGATGTAATTGTGGAAAAGAGATTGACTTCAGACTTTCAGAAGACGTTAAAAGTAGAATAATAACAGTTTTAGAAGAAAATGAATAAATGAAACCTGAAAACTATCCTGACATAATTTATAAATATAGAAGCTGGAATAACGAATTTCATAGAAATATTCTTTTGAAAAACGAAGTTTATATGTCTTCACCAAGCGATTTTAACGACCCATTCGATTGTCGAATTCCTAAAAATCATTATTTAATTGATACACCTGAAAAAATCGAAAAATACATAAATGAAGGAATTGAAAAACATCGTGACTGGTTAATCGCAAATGGAAAAGATATTGACTTTGAAAAAAAACAACTTAAAGAACGTTTACAAGACATAGAAACATACCAAAAAGAACACGAAGATTTAGAATATTCTGAAATGGACAAACACTTTGGAGTTCTTTCTTTAAGTGGTCGCTGGAATTCAATTTTAATGTGGTCACACTATGGAGATTTTCACAAAGGATTTTGTATTGGATTCAACGAAGAAAAAATGCGGAATTGTGGACTTTTCGGGAAAGGTGGTCCTGTAGCATATACTAAAGATTTCCCTGAATTAAATCCATTGGAACAAGAACATACAATGGAAAAATCTTTTAAACAGACGCATAACAAAGCTAAAGATTGGGAATACGAAGAAGAATACAGATTAACGAATTTATTTTTCCCTCACCAACCGACCAATGAACAAAGGGTAATTCAAGTACCAACAGAAATTATTGAGGAAGTAAATTTAGGGATGAACATTTCTCAAAAGAATAAAGAGGAAATAATTAATGAGTGTTTAAAGAAAAATATTAAGGTCTTTCAAACAGAGAAAGTTCCTTTCAAATTTGAATTAACACGTAAAGAAATATAAAAACTATGCACAACAATGGCTATAAGTAATTGCTTGTTCTCGCCTACTTCTGAAAATCCTCGCGGATTTTCAGTTTGGTGTGTGCTTGCAAAGTTAAGTGCTAACCCACGCAACTACTCATAGCCGAAACCGTTGTAAGCAAGCCAAAAAACGAACCTACTTCGAAAAACAGACAACTGAAAATCGAAATTTGACATCTTAAAATAAACTTGCGGACTAACTTTGGCGACACACTAACCGACCCAAATGTTTTAAAAATTTCCCCACCGCACATTTTAAAAAATAATTTTAGCCTGACCACATTGGCACATTTGGGGTTTGCCCCTTC
>CBFHJN010000081.1:0-11941 GCA_965655805.1 Flavobacteriaceae bacterium | reverse complement strand
ATGCTTAAAGCTAAAACAGGTACGCCATACAATACAATTTTATAATAAATTTTTGCAGGTTCAAAAATAGCACCTTGACCACCAAAAGCAGGAATAATATCGTTAACATATTGGAGTCCAAACACCACCAAAACGGTTGTTAATACTAATGTTAGTGTGATTTGATTTCCAAAAACCTTTAAAGCTTTTTCAGTATTATTGGCTCCTAAAGCACGGGAAATAATGGATGAACCTCCAATACCAATACTCATACCCAAAGCAGCAATAAAGAAAGAAACTGGCAATACCACGTTAATGGCGGCAATAGCCGTTGAGCCAATCCAATTACCTACAAAAATGGTATCTACTAAAATATTTAGCGACATGACTAAAATACCAATAGATGCTGGTACAGCTTGTTTTATTAGTAATTTCCCTATGGGATTTGTACCTAATGCTTCCGATGCTATTTTTGCCATATTAAAATCCTAAATAATGGGAATCACTTTAAAGATTAAACGGTTTCAGAATGTACCCAATTATTAATCCATTTTGCCAATAGGTTAACCCATGGTTGGTCAGTATTTAAGCATGGAATAGTTGTAAATTCTTTCCCACCCATTTCATGAAAAATTTCCTCGCCTTCCATAGCAATTTCTTCTAAAGTTTCTAGACAATCACTCACAAATGCTGGTGTTACAATAGCCATATTTTTAACGCCTTCTTTCCCTAAACGTTCTATGGTTCTGTCTGTATAAGGTTGCAACCATGGATCGAAACCTAAACGCGATTGAAAACTAGATGAATAGGTTCCAGTAGCAAAATCCAGTTTTTCAGCTACCAAACGTGTGACCTCCAAACATTGATGTCTGTAGCAGAATTCATGCGCTGGTGATGGTGTTGCACAACAACTACCATCTATTTTACAATGTGATTTGGTAATATCGCTTTTTCGAATATGTCGTTCCGGAACACCATGATATGAAAACAACAAATGCTCGTAATTTTTATCTTTTAAATGTTTAGCAATACTGCTAGAAAGGACTTCTATATAATCTGGGTTATTATAGAAGGCAGGTAAGCTGTTTATGGTGATATTTGGAAAAAATTCTTTTCTAATTTCTTCGGCCAATACCAAAATAGTTTCGGTTGTTGCCATTGCAAATTGCGGATATAAAGGTATTAAAAACACCTCATCAATACCTTTGTCCACTAATTCTTGAATGCCCTTTTTAATCGTCATGCTACCATACCGCATGGCTAATGCCACAGGATAATCTACCGCTTCTTGAACCTGATCTTGTAATTGTTCAGAAAGCACAATTAATGGTGAGCCATTTTCCCACCATATTTTTTTGTAAGCCGCTGCTGAAGCTTTAGGACGTTTGTTTAAAATAATACCTTTAACGAGCAATGTACGTGCCCATAGTGGGACATCAATTACGCGCTCATCCATTAAAAACTCTCCTAAATATTTTTTTACATCTTTTGGTTCGGGACTATCTGGTGAACCTAGATTTACGAGTAAAACACCTTTTTTCATTCAATTTTTTTTTGATTTAAACCTGCTATCTTCTGCTGAAAGTTTAAGATTACGAAGATACAGACATTATGTATTTTTTTGGCGTCGTGCCATATTTCTTTTTAAAAGCCGCAATAAAATGACTTGATGTGCTATAACCCACTTTGAGTCCCACTTCATTTACATTATTATCACCTGATTCCAACAATTTTCTAGCGACTTCCATTTTGTAATCAAATAGAAAACTAAAAACAGAATCGCCATATATTTCTTTGAAACCTTCTTTAAGCTTCTTTAAACTTAATTGAATTTCATCGGCTAATTCTTGAAGAGTTGGTGGTTCGGCCATTCTTGAAATAATAATATCTTTTGCTTTTTTTATTTTCAAGACATTGGTTTCATCGGCTAAAAAAGGACATTGCTCAATATTGGCATCTTCGCTTCTATTAAAGTACAAACTTAAAAGCTCGTAAGCTTTTGCCTTAAAGTACAAGTTTTTTACGCTGGTATTCAGGTTGTAGTTTATAAGTTGATTTAGTACAATAGCCATAGATGGCGAAATAATACTGTCCTTATAATATTTCTTATCCTTATTGTCACCAGTTAAAAAGGTAATATAATTGGCTTCTTGTGAAAATAAGCCATGAAATTTTTGAATTGAAAAAACCAGAGACACCATCCAAGATTTAGGTTGCACCTGCAAATGAATAGGCAAATCGCGTTGCGGATTATATAATAACAAAGCGGTTTCTTCTTTTATATTTAAGGAGTAGCTACCATTATTAAACATAAATACACTGGAACCCTTTGCACAAAAGTGAAATTGAATAAAACTACTATCAATCTCGCGTTCAACTATTTCCGGATTATCCGAATCATTTTGATAGGTTAAAATTATAAAACCATCATCAACGGTTGTTTCCTTAAAAGTTCCTTGAGCGACATTTTTTATGACATCTGACATGCTAATTATTTTATATTTATTTAGAATCATTCTAAACAAATCAACCGAAAGTCGTTGATATGACTGCAAAAATATGACATTTATCATGTTATTTTAAAAATAAACGTTAAAAAACGCGCAACGATACTAAAAGTTCTTTGAGCGTTACTTTATTCCACTTAACCAATCTACATTTGTTAGGAATTTTGAAAACCACTATGGAGCAATACCAAATTTCTAAAGGAACCTACTTCTACGCTATTGGCATAAGTTATAAAAAAGCGGATGCCGAAATTCGTGGTCACTTTAGTCTAGACGACACAGGAAAGGATGCCATTTTAGCACAAGCTAAAACTGATGGTATAGAAAGTATTATAGTAACGTCCACCTGCAATAGAACGGAAATTTATGGTTTTGCAGAACATCCTTATCAACTTATCAAACTCTTATGTGATAACACGAAAGGTACAATTGAAGAGTTTCAAAAAGTAGCCTACATTTATAAAAATCGTGAGGCTATTTCACATATGTTTCGTGTGGGTTCTGGTTTAGATAGTCAGATTTTAGGCGATTTTGAAATCATAGGTCAGCTTAAAAATGCTACGATTGCTTCAAAAAAACTAGGCCTTGTGAATGCCTTTATTGAACGCCTAATTAATTCCGTAATTCAAGCCAGTAAGCGCATAAAAACTGAAACGAATATTTCATCAGGAGCAACATCAGTGTCATTTGCTTCTGTTCAGTATATTTTAAATGAGGTGACTGATATTTCTACCAAGAATATCCTATTATTTGGAACTGGTAAAATAGGTAGAAACACCTGTGAAAACTTGGTGAAACATTCCAAAAACTCACATATTACGCTTATAAATCGCACAAAAAATAAGGCAGAAAAAATTGCTGGTAAATTCAACTTAATCGTAAAAGATTATGCAAATTTACAAGAAGAAATAAGTAGTACCGATGTTTTAATTGTGGCCACTGGTGCACAATTACCTACGGTTGACAAGGATATTATTCAAAATAAAAAACCGTTATTAATTTTAGATTTATCCATTCCTAAAAATGTGAATCAAAATGTAACCGACTTACCTAATGTAAGCTTGATTCACATGGATCAATTAGCGGAAATGACTGATGCAACGTTAGAAAAAAGACGGTTAGATATTCCTGTTGCAGAGGCCATTATAGAAGACATAAAAACGGAATTCAATAATTGGTTAGAAACCCGAAAATTTGCGCCAACCATTAAAGCTTTAAAATTGAAATTAACCGATTTTAAAAATGCCGAATTGGATACACAACGCAGAAAACTGACGGATTTTAACGAATCGCAAGCGGAATTGATCAGCAATAATATTATTCAGAAAATAACCAACCATTTTGCGCATCATTTAAAAGACGATGCCGTTACTACCGATGAAAGTCTAGAACTTATAAAAAAGGTCTTTCAACTTGAAGAAACTTTAAAACATGTCTAAAATAATACGCATTGGCACACGTGATAGTGAATTAGCACTATGGCAAGCCAAAACTGTCCAAAGTCAATTAGAAAACCTTGGGCACAAAACCACAATCGTGCCTGTAAAATCTACAGGCGATTTAGTTTTAAACAAACCCATTTACGAGCTTGGCATTACAGGTGTTTTTACCAAAACGCTAGATATAGCGATGTTAAATAATGACATTGACATTGCCGTACATTCCTTTAAAGATGTACCTACTTTGTTACCAGCTGGTATTGTTCAAGCTGCCGTAATAAAAAGAGGTAACGTTCGAGACACCTTGGTATTTAAAGATAACGAGGAGTTTTTAGGCGAAAAACATGCCGTGATTGCTACCGGAAGTTTACGCAGGCGTGCCCAATGGCTAAATCGTTTTCCAACACATAAAGTTGAAGACATTCGCGGAAACGTCAATTTACGTTTGCAAAAATTAGAGGATAATGCACATTGGAATGCAGCAATTTTCGCCGCAGCTGGCTTAGGCCGTATTAACAAAAGGCCTGAAAACGCCATTAACCTCAACTGGATGATTCCAGCTCCTGCTCAAGGTGCCATTATGGTTACCGCACTTGAAGAGGATGTCGATATTCGTACTATTTGCGCTGAAATCAATCACGAGGAAACAGAAATTTGCACTAGCATTGAACGGAGATTTTTAAATCTTTTAGAAGGTGGATGTTCTGCTCCTATTGGTGCTCTTGCCTTTATTAAAGATGAAGAAATAAACTTTACAGGTGTTTTATTAAGCCCAGATGGCAGCAAAAAAATTGAAGTCACTAGAAACGAAAAACTCGGTGAGCATCACAATATGGCCAAGTTTTGTGCTGAATATGTTATTGAGCGTGGCGGCAAGCGCTTAATGGATGATATTAAAAATTCAGACCGAAAAATCAATATCTATTCGACAAAAAAACTAACCGAAGATCAAAAATTACTATTCCATAACGATGTGGTTGCAGATAGTAGTGATTTTATTAAAATCAGTTTAAATCGTATTCACCCAAGTATCCTCAAAAAGGAAATTGAAAACGTTATCATAACTAGTAAAAATGGTGTAGAATCTTTAACCACCAACTATTCAGCAGTCGAATTGCAATTTAAAAATATATATTGTGTTGGACGCCGAACCAAACGCATGATAGAAAAACGTATAGGTCTTGTAAAACATGCTGCCAATAATGCAGAGGCTTTAGCAAAACACATGGTTGAATTTATGGATGGCACAGAGGTTACCTATTTCTGTAGCAGTTTGCATTTAGATACTTTACCAACTATTTTAAGCGAAAACAATATAAAAGTTCATGAGGTGGAAGCTTATGAAACCAAATATAACGGTAATACTATTCCGGAAACTACGGAAGGTGTTATGTTTTATAGTCCTTCAACTGTAGAAGGGTATATTCAAAAAAACGCAGCTAAAGGCATCGCTTTTTGTATTGGAACAACCACTGCAGAGGAAGCCAAAAAATATTTTAAAGATGTACGTGTGGCCAAAGTCCCAACTGTAGAAAGTGTGATAGAATTGGTTAATGAATTTTACGTATAAACAGTACAAGTTAAATTAAAAACAAGTTCCGTTTAACGGGAACAACAAGCGATATGAGTATTAAAAACGATTTATTTTTAAGAGCATTAAAAGGTGAAACTGTTGAACGTCCTCCAGTTTGGATGATGCGTCAAGCAGGTCGCTATTTACCAGAATTTATGGAAATCAAAGCTAAATATGATTTCTTTACACGTTGCCAAACACCAGAACTGGCTAGCGAAATTACGGTTCAGCCTATTCGTCGCTACGGCATGGATGCGGCTATTTTATTTTCAGATATTTTAGTGATTCCACAAGCCATGAATATTGAGGTGCAAATGAAGCCTAATTTTGGACCGTATTTACCAAATCCTATTCGTTCTCAAAAAGATGTTGATAATGTTATTGTTCCTGATGTTACCGTTGCTTTAGATTATGTATATCAAGCGATAAAAGCAACCAAAGAAAAATTGAATAACGAAATTCCTTTAATTGGTTTTGCAGGTTCGCCTTGGACTATTTTATGTTATTGTGTTCAAGGTCAAGGCAGTAAAAACTTTGATAAAGCCAAGGTGTTTTGCTTTACTAATCCGGTTGCAGCACACCAATTATTACAGAAAATTACGGACACTACTATTGCGTATTTAAAAGAAAAAGTAAAAGCTGGTTGTAATGCCGTTCAGGTCTTCGATTCTTGGGGAGGCATGTTATCACCAGTTGATTATCAAGAATTTTCGTGGCAATATATTCAACAAATTATTGATGCCTTAAAGGACGATGCTCCAGTAATTGCTTTTGGAAAAGGCTGTTGGTTTGCATTAGATACGATGGCTAAATCTGGCGCTTCTGCTTTGGGAGTTGATTGGACATGTTCGCCTAAAAATGCACGTTATTTAACGGGTGGAAACATTACATTACAAGGTAATTTTGATCCGACTCGTTTATTTTCGCCTCCGGCAGAAATTAAAAAAATGGTACACCAAATGATTAATGAGTTTGGAAAAGATAAATATATTGTAAATTTAGGTCACGGTATTTTACCAAATATTCCATTGGACAACGCTAAAGCGTTTATTGATGCCGTAAAAGAGTATCGCGTGTAAATTACAATATGAAATTAATTACAGAATCGTTTTCCGTGGAAGTCTTAAAACCTCAAGACGCAGAAAGCTTAAGTAGGCTAATGATTTCCAACGGAAGACGCTTTCAAAAGTTTCTACCCAAAACCCTTGCTCAAAATTTATCTGAAGACGATTCAAAAAAATACATTCAGAAAAAAACAGCCCAAATACAGAATCAGACTGAATTTACCTTTGCCATCAAGGATATTGATTCTGCTCATGTAGCTGGATTAATTATTCTTAAAAACATAAATCACCAACTAAAACAAGGTGAATTTTCATATTGTCTAGGCCAAAAATATTCGGGAAAAGGTTGGATGACACGAAGCATTAAGGCTGTAAAAGCTTATGCTTTTAATGAATTAAAACTGAAATCACTACAAATTATTATCCATAAAACTAACGTACCTAGTATTCAAATTGCTGAACGCAACGCCTTTACTTGGGTAAAAACGTTAGACAAGGAGTTTGTTACAGGAAAATCGACTTTAGATATGGAACTTTACGAATTACAACATGAAGAATAAATTCTATCAATACATACAAACTTTACAAGACACTATTACCACCAAATTAGAAGCTGTAGATGGTAATGCCAAATTTCAAGAAGATATATGGAAACGACCAGAAGGTGGAGGTGGGAGAACACGTGTTATAGAAAACGGTAAGGTTTTTGAAAAAGGTGGTGTGAATATTTCCGGTGTTCATGGAAAATTACCAGATAGCATGCAGGCTTATTTTGGCGTAAAAGATGCTGATTTTTTTGCCTGCGGATTAAGTTTGGTATTGCATCCTAAAAATCCCATGGTTCCGACGGTTCATGCCAATTGGCGTTATTTTGAAATGTATGATCAAGATGGAAATATTGTAGATCAATGGTTTGGTGGTGGACAAGATTTAACACCTTACTACCTATTTGAGGAAGATGGAACACATTTTCATAAAACCTGCAAAACAGCTTGCGATAATCACCATCCAGAATTTTACTCGAAATACAAAGCGCGTTGCGACGAATATTTTTGGAATACGCATCGAAATGAAGCTCGTGGTTTAGGCGGTTTATTCTTCGATTATTGCAAAGCTACAGGTAACATGAGCATGGAAAACTGGTATAATTTTGTAACCGAAGTTGGTGATAGTTTTCTGGAAGCTTATGTTCCTATAGTTGAAAAAAGAAAAGATTTATCATATTCAGATGCCCAACGCACGTGGCAGGAAATTCGAAGAGGTCGTTATGTAGAATTTAATTTGGTACATGATAAAGGCACGCTTTTCGGATTAAAAACCAATGGCCGCATTGAAAGTATTTTAATGAGTTTACCACCACATGTGCAGTGGGTTTATGATCATCATCCAGAATCTGGAAGTGATGAAGCGAAACTTTTAGACGTATTAAAGAATCCAAAATCATGGGTTTAAAACAGGTTTTAACCATATTCATTATCATTTTAACGTCCAAAAATTCTTGGTCTCAAGATAGTATTCCAGAGGTTATTTATTCGGAGCAAACGGAATATAAAGAGTTATTTCCAAATCGGATTACGGGACGTTTATTTTATGTAAACACATCAAATTCTATTGAAATTAGAGATCGAAATTCCGATTTATTTTTCAAATTAAATCCGAATAAACAAAATAGAATAGGTGCATCTGTTTCCTTTCGTTCTTTGACCATATCTTATTCATTTGCGCCAAATTTTTTATCTGAAAACAAAGACAACAAGGATTCTAAATTATTTAATTTAAACTTCCGTACGTATTTTGGTAAACACTGGATGCAAACCTTGGATGTGTTTTCGGAAAAAGGGTTTTATGTTGAAAACGATGAATTTAACTTATATTTCCCAAGTTTTAGAACCTTTAAAATTGGTGGTTCAACATCGTATATCTGGAATGAAAATTTCTCATTTCGCGCATTGGCAAGTCAAGATGAAAAGCAACTTAAAAGTACAGGTAGTTTTATTCCCAGTTTGGTTTACTACTATACGCAAATCAATTTACGTACGGATGATGCCAGTGACGATAGTAAGTTGGAAACATTCGATTTGGCTTTTGCACCTTCCTATTATTACAATTTTGTGCCTAAAAAAAATTTACTGTTATCGGTAGGTGTTTCAGCAGGTATAGGTTTAAATTATTCAACATCAAAAGACGATACCTTATTTTCATTATTAACGGAATTGAATTTTTCGGGCTCATTAACCTATGATATTAATGATTTCTATCTAGGCACGCACTATAATTATTTAATTCTAAATCATAATACAGACCGATCGTCCTATGTGAAAGACGACATTCCATTTTTTCAAATATTCATGGGTTACCGATTTAAAGCACCAAAAAAATTGGTTTATAAAACGGACGAACTCAACAAAAAAATAAAACTTTAAACATGATGTATCCATTAAAAAGAAATAGACGATTAAGAACAAATGATACCATTAGAAGTTTGGTTAGAGAAACGATTATTTCTCCAAACGATTTTTTAGTGCCACTTTTTGTTGTAGAAGGAAAGGGCGTCAAAGAAGAAATTGCTTCCATGCCAAATTATTTCCGCTATAGTCTGGATTTACTGGAAAACGAAGTGAAGGAACTCTGGAATATGGGTTTAAAATCCGTTTTACTCTTTGTAAAAGTTCCCGATAATTTAAAAGATAATAAAGGAACCGAAGCACTAAACCCAAACGGACTCATGCAACGTGCCATTAAAACGGTTAAAAATGCTTGTCCAGACATGTTGGTTATGACAGACGTGGCTATGGATCCGTATTCGTCTTATGGACATGATGGTGTTGTAAAAAATGGACTGATTTTAAATGATGAAACCGTAACTATTTTAACCGAAATGAGCTTGTCTCACGCTGAAGCTGGCGCTAATTTCGTGGCGCCAAGTGATATGATGGATGGTCGTATTTTAAGCATTCGTAAAGCATTTGAGGACAATGGCTTTTACAACACAGGTATTATGAGTTATTCGACTAAATATGCATCGGCTTTTTATGGCCCTTTTCGTGATGCATTAGATTCTGCCCCTGTTGATATGGTGGATGTTCCTAAAGACAAACAAAGCTATCAAATGGATCCAGCCAACCGTGTGGAAGCCATTCGTGAAACTGAAATGGATATTGATGAAGGTGCAGATATTGTTATGGTAAAACCAGGTTTATGCTATTTAGATATTGTTCGTGACATCAAAAATGCGGTTGATGTTCCTGTAGCAGTTTACCAAGTTTCAGGTGAATATGCCATGCTAAAAGCTGCTGCCGAAAAAGGCTGGCTAAACCATGATGCTGTTATGATGGAACAAGTTACAGCCATTAAGCGCGCTGGTGCAGATATCATTGCGAGTTATTTTGCCAAGGATGTGGTGAAGTTAATTTCGTAAAAGCTAGACTTAATCTGTTTACAAACTATACATGTTAACCTTTATTTAGATTTTTCATTAAGTAGAAAACCTAAATAAAACAATTATGAAACGTTCAACATGTAAAAACATTCTGATTTTAAGTGTATTACTTATAACATTTATTGGTTGCAGTAAAGATGATGATGACATTTATATTGCACCAAAAACTGTAAATGATATTACGTTAACATTTAACGAAGTTGATACACCTTTAACACCAGAAGATCCAGGAAATCATTCAGTTTGGTTTTCTATGGTTGGTGACAAAATTTATTACATGAATCCATCAAACACAGCTTTCCCACAATTTGCTCTGGAATATAATATAACGAGCAATAGCTTTAGCACCAAAACAACAGATGCTGCCATTTGCGCATGTGGTTTTAGTTCAAAAATTATTTCAAATGGTACTGATTTGTTTCATATTGCAAATGAAGCTGTAAAATATTCACCCGCTTCTGATTCTTGGACAGATCTTAATTATCCTGACGAATTCCGCAATAACAATGGTGAAGCAGGTGTGGCTTATTTAAATGGTAAAATTTATTTTTTCGGTGGAAGAACAGCCTCAACAACTTTTAAATATTATGAAATAGCAACTGATTCTTGGAGTGAAGCACCAGAAGGTCCCTATTTAAATCAAGAATCCGAACTTATTGCAGTAGGCAATACCTTGTATAGTTTAGGAGGAAGGAATGCTGCTGACCGCAAAAATTTCTCTTCTTATAGTGAAACAAATGGTTGGACTGTATTACCTGATTTACCGTTTGATTTAGAAGGATATGCTTCAGAACATCAAACTGCGGTTTACGGTAATAGATACATTTTTGCCATCACACGAAATGATATTCGTATTTATGACACGATTGAAAGAATTTGGAAAACCGATTCAATAAACATTCCCGCTTACGATATAAGATATGAAAATATATTTATTAACGGCAACACCTTATTCATGGCTGGCAAAACAACAAGTAATGAATTTGCTTTAATTGAAATAAATATTGCGCTATAAAACTAAAGTATTTTCATATTCCTCAATGCCACTTCACTATTAAAAGCTTGAAAAAAATGAATTTTAAATGCACAGTTCTGAACTTTTAGGACTGTGTATTTATTACACATATGTAAAACCTAAAAATTCCCTTTTGATTTTGTAAATTAGCAGTAAAACTAAACTTACGTTAATGACCACACTCCTTCTTTGGGCAACCGTTTCTATTTTCTTTTCATTTTTATGCTCCATTTTGGAAGCTGTGTTATTAAGTGTTACTCCCACATTTATAAAAGTCAAAAAACAAGAAGGCAAAGAATATGCAGATAAATTACAAACTTTAAAAGATGATGTGGATCAACCACTTATTGCTATTCTAACTCTAAATACCATTGCGCACACACTAGGTGCCATGATGGTTGGTATAGAAGCTGAAAAATTACCGTTTAAAATAGAAGTTTTTGGCATTAATACCGTTGGAATAGTTTCAGCAATCATGACCTTGCTCATTCTTATTGTTTCAGAAATTATCCCGAAAACCATTGGCGCTTCCTATTGGAAATCGCTAGCTGGTTTCACCGCTTCTACATTAAATATATTAATTTTCCCATTGAAATATTCTGGTGTTTTATGGCTACTTCGTCTTACAACTAAATTAATTGGTGGCAGTCCACATGGTAGTGTTTTAAGCCGGGAAGATTTTCATGCCATGACGAATATAGCTGAAGAAGAAGGTGTATTTCAAGAAGACGAAAGTAAGGTTATTAGAAATATGTTGACGTTTAAAGAAGTTTTGGCTAAAGATGTTATGACACCAAGAACCGTTATGTCTCTTGAAAAAGAAGATCAAACTGTTGAAGATTTCTTTAAGAAAAATGCCAACACGAAGTTTTCAAGAATTCCTATCTACACCAAAAAAACAGACAATATCACAGGACTCGTTTTA
>CBFHJN010000080.1:0-11970 GCA_965655805.1 Flavobacteriaceae bacterium | reverse complement strand
GTTTTACGCAACAAGCCCTTGACCAAGGTGCTAAATATGTTGTTATTGATGATTTAAATTATCAAAAAAATAATCAAACCATTTTAGTTGCTGATGTCTTAACAACTTTGCAAAAGCTTGCTAGCTATCACAGAAATTATTTAGGCATTCCAATAATAGCTTTAACGGGAAGCAATGGCAAAACCACAACAAAAGAATTAATTCATACCGTATTATCTAAAAAATATAAAACCTCATCCACCATTGGTAATTTAAACAACCATATTGGTGTGCCATTAACCCTATTATCCATGACCAAAGACACCGAAATAGGTGTGGTTGAAATGGGTGCGAATCATCAAAAAGAAATAGAATTTTTATGCAAAATTGCTAAACCAGACTTTGGTTATATAACCAATTTCGGGAAAGCACATTTAGAAGGGTTCGGAGGCGTTGAAGGTGTTATAAAAGGGAAAAGTGAATTGTATGAGTATTTGATAGCACATCAGAAAAATATATTCGTTAATACATCAGACGTCATTCAGGTTGAAAAAACAAAAGGCGCGAATACAATTTCATTTGGCTTTAACAAAAAAGAAAATCAAGTAACCATTCAGTTTGTTGATGCAAATCCTTTTGTGAGTTTACAGTACCAAGACCAAATTATTAAAAGTAATTTAATTGGTGCTTACAATTTCAATAATATTGCCGCAGCAATAGCAATCGGAAACTACTTTGAAGTTTCTGTTTCCGATATAAAAGACGCTATCGAACATTATATTCCAACTAATAACCGTTCACAGATTATAAATAAAGGAACCACTAGCATTATTTTAGACGCTTATAATGCTAATCCGTCCAGCATGAAAGTAGCCTTGGAACATTTTTCAAATCAAAATCATCCCAATAAAACTGTTATTTTAGGAGATATGTTTGAATTAGGACCAGAAGCCAAAAAAGAACATCAAGCCATTGTTGATTTAGTAAACAAACTCGATATTCCAAACGCGTACTTTTTAGGAGAAAATTTTTATGGAACAACAAATCATATGGAGAAAAACTTGTTTTATGAGTCATTTCAAGCGTTTAAAAATGATTTTAATCCAGATACACTTAATGATGTGCTTGTATTAATAAAAGGATCGCGAGGCATGGCTTTGGAGCGTGTTTTGGGCTTATTGGAAAAAAATTAATTGATTTTAATTCGAAACGCTTGAAATCAAGCTTAAAGGAAATGCTGAATGGATTAATTAGCATTGATCCAGATTTATCCCCTTTTGCAAATGCAAATCTGAATGCTTACGCATTCTAGGATTTTATTATTTTCCAAAACCCTTCAAAGCAAGCTTAAGGGTTTTGGAAAATAATAAAATCTGCATTCCCATGCAGATTTTCGCTTGATATGTGGGTCATACTGGATTCGAACCAGTGACTTCCACGTTGTCGACGTGACACTCTGAACCAACTGAGTTAATGACCCTCTTTTAAATAAAAAAAGTCCGTATAAAACGGACTTTTTTGTGGGCGATGAGGGATTCGAACCCCCGACCCCCTCGGTGTAAACGAGGTGCTCTGAACCAACTGAGCTAATCGCCCTTCGTAATTGGATTGCAAATATAGAGTAGTTTTTCATATTGCAAAACTTTTTTTGAAAAAAAATTAAATTATTTCTGCAACAACAAAAGTACTGCCCCCAACATACACGACATCATCTGTTTTTGCTTGAGATTTGGCCGACATAAATGCATCATTTACACTGCTATACGAAGAACCCGTAAAGCCCTGCTCAATAAACGTGCGTTTTAAAATATTTTCATCTAAACCCCTCGGCACATCAGGTTTACAGAAGTAATACTTCGCATTTTTAGGTAAAAGCGGTGAAATAGAAACTAAATCTTTATCATTAACAACACCAAACACAATATGCAACTTCCTAAATGGTAAATTAAGCAGTTGTTGCATTACTATTTTAATACCTTCTGTATTGTGAGCTGTATCACATATTACAAGAGGCCTACTTTGTACAATTTGCCATCTTCCTTGAAAACCCGTGTTACTTGTTACTTTATTTAATCCAGTTTTAATTTGTATGTTGTTTATTGTAAAATTTAGAGTCTTTAAAATAGTTATTGACTGCAAAACTGTTTGAATATTTTCTTTTTGATAATCACCTTTTAAGTCAGATTTATATTTTACTTGGGGTATTTGGTCTGCAAAGGAAATAGGCGCTTCTAAATTATGCGAAATTGCTTCAAAAATCGGTTTTGTTTCTGTTTGTGTTTTGCCAATAACCACAGGAACGTGTTGCTTAATAATTCCTGCTTTTTCAACGGCTATCTTCTCGAGCGTGTCACCTAAAAACTGTGTATGATCTAACCCAATATTGGTAATAATTGAAAGCTCTGGTGTAATTATATTAGTAGAATCTAATCGACCTCCTAACCCAACTTCAATAATGGCAACATCTACTTTTTTATTTGCAAAAAATTCGAATGCCAGACCGGAAGTCATTTCAAAAAAAGACAATCCAGCGGTTTCTAAAAAATCCTTATGCGAATTAATAAAATCAATCACATATGCTTTACTAATCATTGCCCCATTAACACGAATCCGCTCTCGAAAATCCTTCAAATGCGGCGACGTAAACAAGCCAACTTTATAACCTGCTTCTTGTAAAACAGACGCCAACATGTTACTGGTAGAACCTTTTCCGTTTGTACCACCAACATGAATAGTTTTTATTGCGTTTTGGGGATTATTAAGATGGTTTGCGAAACTAATTGAATTATCTAAATTAGCTTTAAACGCCGTTTTACCTTGTCTTTGATACATTGGAAGTTTTGAGAACATCCAATTAAGAGTATCTTGATACGTCATGAATTATTGACCTAAATTGAAATTTACTTTAACAAATCCAACCTGTTTGGTTGGTGCGTTACTATCAGGTCGCCATTTATGCGATAACGCAATTTTTTTAGCTGGCTCTAGCAAACAAGCCGCTGTATTGGTGGTGCCTTGAACACCTGGAGTCGCTTCAACCACATTTCCTGCTCTATTTACAATGATTTTAACGATTACTAACCCAGATTCATTACAATCTTGTTTTAATTTTTGATAGGTTGCCTTGCCGCGGCCATTCAAACCGTAACCCACACCTCCACTTCCAGAGCCCGAACCACCAAAATAACTAGCAGCATAGGGGTCGCCATCCAATTGACCTTTATCGCCTGGTTTATTATCATCGCCCTCACCACCTGATGAAGTTCCTTCAGATTTGCTAACACCTCCTATTAAAGCATCTAACTTTTGCTTTTTAGCTTCATTTTCAGCTTGCTCTTTTGCTTTTTGTTGAGCTTCAGCTTTAGCCTTGGCATCGGCTTCTGCTTGCGCTTTTGCCTTGGCCTCTGCAACTTTTTTGGCTTGTGCATCAGCTTGTTTCTTTTTCTCGATAGCTATAGCCTCTTCATTATTTTGTGTAACAGCATCTTCTGCCTTTGATTTTTCAGCCGATGCCGCTTCAGGTTTTGTTTCTTGAGGTTTTGAAACCGCTTCTTCTGGCGGACGCTCTATATTTTTAGGTTCGGATTTTACGGGCTCTTTGGGTTGTACATTTCCACTACCAACCGCTGAATTCCCGAAGTTAACAGCTACACCATATTCTTCTGGTGGATCCATATAAGGAGGACCAACAACAAACAACAGTAAAACCAAAATCACGATTATTAATGTCGTAATCTTGGCAGAATTGCGTTCGTGTTTGGTCTCTAAATATTTCATGAATCTTTGTTTGACCTAATTAGGTTTTACCGCTAAAATGACTTTTATTTTATTTCTATTGGCAATGTCCATCACTTTTACCACATTATCAACTGGTACTGATTTTTCAGCTCGTAAAACAACCGTTGGTTTATCTTGGTTGGATAAGGCGTTTAAAAGTTCACCTTCCAACATACTTTCACCAACTAATTTCTGATCAACGTAGTAATTCAAATCTTTGGTAATACTAACAGCTACCGATTTCTTATTTTCGGTTTTACCGCTCGCATTGGGCAGTAAAATATCGATTGCACTGGTGGTTACCAACGTAGAAGCTATCATAAAAAATATAAGTAAAAGGAATACAATATCGGTCATGGACGACATATTGAATTCGGGTGTTACTTTATTTCTTCCGCGTATGTTCATATTAGATAGGTTCGTTTAAATGATCTAAAAATTCCAAAGAATTTGCTTCCATTTGATATACTACTTTATTGGTTTTTACCACTAAATGATTATAGGTAATATACGCGACAATACCAACAATTAAACCTGCTACTGTTGTGGTCATTGCAGTATATAAACCGCTTGCCAAGACGTCCATTTGAATAGTTCCGCCTGCGTTAGCCAATTCAAAAATAGCTAAAATCATACCCACAACGGTTCCAAGGAAACCAATCATAGGTGCTGCACCAGAAATGGTAGCCAAAATACTGACATTCTTTTCTAATCCATATATTTCTAAACGACCTGCATTTTCAATAGCTGTATTAATATCTTCCAACGGTTTTCCTATTCTGGAAATTCCCTTATTAATTAAACGGGAAACTGGTGAATTGATTTGCGCACAAAGCAATTGAGCAGAATCAATTTTTCCGTTGCTCACGTGATCTTTAATTTGATTCATAAAGTTAGCATCAATTTTAGATGCTGCTTTTATAGCGAACAATCGTTCAAAATAAATATAACACGCAGCAATTAGTAATATAAAAAGGATAGCTATAATTATTTGACCAGCTACACCTCCACTACTTATTAATTCAATAATGGAAAGCGTTTTTTCAACTGGTTCACCTTCTGCAAGAATTTCAGCTCCTTCTTGGGAATCCTGAATAAATGTATGTATCATAAAATTTGTGACTATATTAAGATTAACGCAATAAATTGAACAAAATTATATTAGAAAATAGTTCTCGTAAACATAAAGGCTACGGCACCTACTAAAAAGCCAATTAAAGCCAACCACGCAATTTTTTTAAGGTACCAGAAAAAATCAATTTTCTCCATTCCCATGGCAACTACTCCAGCAGCCGATCCAATAATTAACATACTACCTCCTGTTCCAGCTGCATAGGCGATAAAGTGCCAAAGTTCATTATCAATTGGTTCTGAAAACATACCTAAACTTGCAGCAACTAGAGGTACATTATCAATAACAGCTGATCCCACACCCATTAATAACACCACTAAATCAGAAACACCTGCATGATGTAGTTCTGTTCCCATCATAGGCATATTATCTTGTAGTGATGACGCAAAACCAAATAAAATTCCTAATGATTCTAAAGCCGCAACTGCCATTAAAATACCTAGAAAAAACAGAATACTTGGCAACTCGATTTTTGATAAAGATTTATGTACTGGACTATGATGTCCTTGGTGGTCAGCACTACCGTCTGTGTCAAAAGACATTGCAAATTTTCTATTACTATATATTTCTGCAAAAACAGCAACAATAGCTAAAGCTAACATCATACCTACATAAGGTGGTAAATGAGTAACCGTCTTAAAAACAGGAACCGAAACTATACCTGCTAGACCAAGATACAACATAATAGCACTGTATTTACTTTTTGGTTTCTCTTCTCCTGTATCTGGATTATCAATTTTCCCTTTAAAAGCAGGCAGGAACGATGCAATAAATGTTGGTACCAACATACATAATAATGAAGGAATAAACAGATAAACAAATAAATGACCTGTTGTTACTTTTTTACCTATCCATAACATAGTTGTCGTAACATCTCCAATTGGCGACCAAGCACCACCAGCATTCGCCGCAATTATAATTAAACCAGCATACCAAATTCTAACATCACGATCATGAATAAGCTTTTGAAGAATTGAAATTAAAACAATTGTAGCTGTTAAATTATCTATGATAGCCGATAATATAAAAGCCAAAAAAGCAAATATCCAAAGGATACGGCCTTTACTTTTAGTTTTCACAAAGTTCTTAATAGTTGCAAAACCATCAAAATAATCTATTATTTCAACTATGGTCATGGCTCCCAAAAGAAACACTAAAATTTCAGCCGTTTTACCTAAATGGTGCAACAGGGTTTCTTCCATAAGGTGCATTTTTTCATCATGACCTAAAAGTCCAAAGTTATCTAGTAAAGTATGTTTAGCAGAATCAAACCACTGCGGAAACGTGTCGATACTTAAGGCAATTAAAGCCCAACAAACAGCCATCATAACTAAAGCTGGGATAAGCTTATCTATTTTTAAATTATGTTCTAGTGTGATAGCTAAATACCCTAAAACAAATACAATGATGATAATTGATTCCATATATTATATAAATTATACTAGTTGGCCTAATGCGATTTCAAACGCGGTTTTACTTATTTCTGTTTTTGAATTACTTTCATTATAAACATTTTGCAATGCTTTTTTGATTATTTCCGATGTATCTTGAAAAATAGCTTCGTCCGTCATTTGAACGCGACGTTCCATAAAATAAGCAAACACACGAGCCATACCACAGTTAGATATAAAATCTGGTATTAAACTAACCTGTTCATCTGTATGTTCCATTATGGGCCCAAAGAAGATTTCTTTATCTGCAAAGGGTACATTAGCACCACAAGAAATCACTTCTAAACCACTATCAATCATGGTATCAATTTGATCTTGAGTTATCAATCTTGAGGCGGCACATGGTAAAAATATTTCAGTTTCAAGTTCCCAAACCTTCTCATTCATTTCTTTAAAGGGAATTAAACAGTCTGCTCCAAGTGTATTTCCCGTTTTATTCAAAAATAACGTGGTTATTTCTTCCGAAGAAAAACCTTCAGCATTTATAAGGCCTCCAGCAATATCGATAATCCCAACAACTTTAGCACCCATTTTAGAAATATAAAAAGCAGCGGCTGCACCTACATTTCCAAAACCTTGAACTACTACGCGTTTGCCTTGAACTGAACCACCAAAAATATCATAATAATGCTTCACGGCTTCAGCTACACCAAAACCCGTAATCATATCGGCTACGGTATATTTACGCGCAACACTTGGTGAATAGTTTGGGTTTTCAATAACTTTTATTACACCTTGGCGTAATTGACCAATTCTATTAATTTTATCCGCTTGTGTGGGTTTAAAATGACCTTCAAAAACACCTTCCTGTGGGTGCCATACACCACTTTCTTCTGTTATTGGAATAACTTCGTGAATTTCATCTACATTTAAATCACCTCCCGTGCCGTAATAACTTTTTAATAATGGTGATACGGCTTTGTACCAGCGTTCTAAAACACCCTTTTTTCTTGGGTCTTTTGGATCAAAATTTATGCCTGATTTGGCACCACCAATAGCAGGACCTGAAACGGTGAATTTCACTTCCATAGTTTTAGCTAAAGAAAGTACTTCATTCATATCTAGACCTTTACGCATGCGTGTTCCGCCTCCAGCAGCTCCACCTCGTAAGGAGTTTATAACTGTCCAGCCTTCTGCATCTGTTTCTGGATCTTTCCAATTGAATATAATTTCGGGCTCTTTATTCTCATACTTTTGAAGTAATTCTTTCATGTATTGAAGTTATTTTAATGGTCGGATACTTATTGTGTCACAACAAATATAAAAAACTAAAAAGTGCTAAATATTAATTTTACCATATTTTTAAGGATGAAAAATTATTCCAGAGCTATGGTCTATTTTTGCACCAGTTACACTTGCCAAACAATTAACCTCATTTCTACTCTTTAAAACACCTAATAAGCTGAATATTAAAGCTTCCTTATAATTTATCAAATTTATATCTGGTATGTTAAATTGCCCTTGGGTTTGCTTTTTTATTTCTTCTATTAAAAAGACATTATAAGCACCTCCTCCTGTAACCAAAATTTTCCCATACGGTAATTGACTTCCTACTTGTTCCGCAATATGTGCACTAAAAGTTCTTAAAATATCAGCAACAGATAATTCAAATGAATCTATACACGGAAAAATATTTTTTTCAACCCATTCCAAACCCAATGATTTTGGGTACGGTTTTTTATAAAACTTCAGATTATTTAATTCATATAAAAGTGACGTATTCAAATTTCCGGATGCAGCAATTTTGCCAGAATCATCAAAATCTAAACCCAATTTTGATACGTAATGATTTAAAACAATATTGGCTGGACAAATATCGAAGGCAATTCGTTTTCCATATAATTCCCGAGATACATTTGCAAAACCTCCTAGATTTAAGCAATAATTGTAATTTGAAAAAAGTAACTTATCACCAATGGGAACTAAAGGCGCTCCTTGACCACCTAGTTTTACATCCTGAACTCTAAAATCGCAAATAACAGTTTGTTTTGTTAAGATGGCAAGTTTTTGTTTATTTCCTATTTGTAGTGTAAAACCATTTTCTGGTTCATGCAAAGCTGTATGGCCATGAGAACTGATAAAATCTAAATCGGTAATACTATGCTTCTCAATAAACGCATTAATTATGGTTGCTAGATATACGGTATAATCAGAATCTATATCATCTAATTTCTTTTTAGACTTCCCTACAAGGTTTTTTAGTTTTAAAAACCAATTTTTAGGGTACGGAATTGTTTCACAGTGTAAAAAGTGATATTCCCATTTACTATTAAATGTAAATTTAATATGTGCTAAATCTATTCCATCTAATGATGTTCCCGACATAACACCCAAAACCTTATAAGAAGTTTTAATCATATCCCGTAAAAATAGGAATCATAATTGAAAAAATGCAGTTAATACCTTATCTTTGCATTCATTTTTTATCAATTCAACAATAACAAATTATTATGGATTTTAATCTTACCGAAGAACATATGATGATTCGCGACGCTGCGCGCGATTTTGCTCAAACAGAATTACTGCCAGGCGTTATAGAACGTGACAATAAACAAGAATTCCCTCAAGAATTAGTTAAAAAGATGGGAGAGCTCGGTTTTATGGGTATTATGGTAGATCCTAAATATGGAGGAAGTGGCATGGATGCTATTTCTTATGTTTTAATTATGGAAGAATTATCTAAAATTGATGCTTCAGCTTCGGTTATAGTTTCTGTGAATAATTCTTTAGTATGTTACGGATTGGAGTCTTATGGTAGTGAAGAACAAAAACAAAAATACTTAACGAAATTAGCTACAGGGGAATTTGTTGGAGCATTTTGTTTAAGTGAACCAGAAGCAGGAAGTGATGCAACATCTCAAAAAACAACTGCTATTGATATGGGTGACCATTATGTATTAAATGGTACTAAAAACTGGATTACAAGTGGTGGTCGTTCAGATGTCTATTTGGTTATTGCTCAAACAGACAAAGACAAAGGCCATCATGGAATTAATGCATTTATAGTGGAAAAAGGCATGCCTGGTTTTGATGTGGGACCTAAAGAAGATAAATTGGGAATTCGCGGAAGTGACACACATACATTACAGTTTAATGATGTAAAAGTACCGAAAGAAAATAGAATTGGTGAAGATGGTTTCGGCTTTAAATTCGCCATGAAAACATTATCTGGAGGACGTATTGGAATTGCAGCTCAAGCATTAGGCATTGCATCTGGCGCTTATGAATTAGCTAAAAAATACAGTAAGGAACGTAAAGCATTTGGCACTGAAATTTGTAATCATCAAGCTATTGCCTTTAAAATTGCCGATATGGCTACTGAAATTGAAGCAGCACGTATGTTAGTTATGAAGGCAGCTTGGGATAAAGATCAAGGAAATAATTACGATATGTCCAGCGCTATGGCGAAACTTTATGCGAGTAAAGTAGCTATGGATACAACGGTTGAAGCTGTACAAGTTCATGGCGGAAATGGTTTTGTTAAAGAATACCATGTAGAACGTTTAATGCGAGACGCAAAAATCACACAGATTTATGAAGGCACTTCAGAAATTCAAAAAATAGTTATTTCTAGAGGTGTTTTAAGAGACTAATTCTTTTAACATTTACATATTAAAAACCCCAATGTTCTTATTTACATTGGGATTTTTTTATTTAAATGATTCTAAAACAAGTCGTATTTCACCATAACTATATTTGTCATCCAATTGATGTTTTAAATCTGAAAGGTTTTCAAACCTATGCTTGGGAATTAATTTTTGTAATTCTCTATAATGTTTCACAGACATTAAATCTGTCGGTTTTATCTCTCCCGATGGAATAAACGTTGCCAAATGACCGAAAACAGTGTTTTCATTTAACGCACGTTCATTAGCAATTTCTTTAATTGTTTTTCCAGACTTAAATAGATTAAAAGACAGAAGCTTCGTATCTACTTTTTTTTCTTTCTTGTCTTTAAATTTGAAGGTTTCGGTTTTTTCTTCGTAATCGATATCATTTTCATCACAAAAATCTTTAATTACTTCCAGAATTGCAGACCCATATTTTTCCACACGAACCTTTCCCATTCCATCTATTTCCAATAATTCATTTTTGGAAGTAGGTAAGGTTTCACACATGGCATATAGCGCCTTCTGCGTAAATATTTGATAATGGATTAAATCGTTTTCTTGAGCAATTTCATTTCTTAAAACACGTAACAATTCAAAAAGCTCCACATTGGTGGTGCCATCTATAACCGTCTTTTTAAGTTTTTTAGGTTTTTCTTTGGCTAGAAAGACCGCTTTAGCTCGTAAATTTAAAAATAGAAGTGTTTTAAAGCCTTCTACCAACTCCTTAAAATATAAAGTTTTAGTTTCTAATAATTCTTCAATACTATCCGCATTTTTAACCAAATCTTTTTCCAAAGCTTGGTTATCCGTTGTAAAATTAAATGTTTTAAAAGCAGGATTTATAACGGTGTCTAACTCATTTTGAAAGTACAAAATTGCCTTTTTAAACCGTCCTTGAATTACATCACTAGTTTCGGGTAAGCTTTCTTCTTTTGAAATAGTGTTTAATTGACTACTAAAACTGGTTGCTATTTTCAATAGATTAGTAATAGCATTTTTAACAGTTATTAAGGGGTCTTCTATTTTACCTTCTATACTACCACGATTTTTATAATAAATGTCTAAAATGCGATTTATAGGATATAAGAAATCATAAAAATTAAATACTTCGGATATTAAACCCAATTGAAAGTGGCGTTGGGATAACTCCAATACAGTTTCATCAGGTTGATTCTCATTCGCGGATTCGTTAAACGAAATAACGTGACTATCACTAATAATCTGTTTGGAAGTAATTTTACTTTTTAAAACTAAACCCTCCAGAGATATACAACGACTTAAAGCCACATACGCTTGACCATGAGCAAAAGCACCTTGCGCGTCTATGATAGCCTTCTCAAAAGTTAAACCTTGGCTTTTGTGAATAGTTATAGACCATGCTAAGCGTAATGGAATCTGACTAAAGGCCCCAATTTTGTCCTCGGTTATCGCGTTCGATACTTTATTAACCGTATAATTAATATTGTCCCAAACTTCCCGTGTAGCAACAATATTATATTCATCTTCAGGACAGCGTACAATAACTTCATCTTTATTCAATTTGATAATCTTACCAATTTTACCATTAAAATAACGCTTCTCTTGAGAACTATCATTTTTAATAAACATGACTTGTGCACCAACTTTTAAAGCAAGTTCCTCTTTATTTGGATAGGAATGCTCTGGAAATTTACCCGTTATGTCAGCCACAAATAATTGTGCTTTGGAGTCTAAAGCATCCAATTCCTTTTTATTGGTTTCTTCTGCCCTATTATTATGCGTCGTTAATTGAATATATCCTTCATCCGGATTCGGATTAAAATCTGGATTGTACCGTTTATTTAAAACAGCTTCACCCTCTGGTGACAATCGATTGTTTCTAATTTCATTCAGAATAGATATGAATTCGGGGTTCTCTTGTCTATAAATATGCTTTAATTCTATTGTAATAGACTGACATTGCTGATAGGCATGGCTGCTAAAAAAGAAACTGTTCATATAATATTTCTTCAACAAGGACCATTCGTGATCTTTAACTACA
>CBFHJN010000079.1:0-12009 GCA_965655805.1 Flavobacteriaceae bacterium | reverse complement strand
TCCGCTCCAAAAGTTGGTGCTGTGTGTACAATTCCGGTACCATCTTCAGTGGTTACGAAATCACCAGAAATAACTCGGAAAGCATTTTCTGGATTATCATTTGGTAAGACATATGGCAATAATTGCTCATAGGTAATACCAACTAAATCGGTTCCTTTACATTCTTTTACTACGAAATATGGAATCTTTTTATCGCCAGATTTGTACTCCAATAATTCTGGTTTCGTTTCTACACGTGTGAATTTACCATCAAATTGATTGTTCACTAATGGCTTTGCCAATACGACATTTATAGGCTCAAACGTATATTGGTTATAGGTTTCAACTAAAACATAATCAATTTTTGGCCCAACGGTTAGTGCTGTATTACTTGGTAATGTCCAAGGTGTCGTTGTCCAAGCCAGAAAGTAAATATCACCTTCATTTTGCAAGAAATCTGGAAGCGAATTTTCATTCGCTTTAAATTGTGCAACAACCGTTGTATCGGTAACATCCTGATAAGTTCCAGGTTGATTTAACTCATGCGAGCTCAAGCCTGTTCCTGCTTTTGGAGAATATGGCTGAATGGTATAGCCTTTATAAATTAAGCTTTTATTGTAAATTTCTTTTAATAGCCACCAAACCGATTCCATGTATTTTGGGTCGTAAGTTACATACGGATTATCCATATCTACCCAATAGCCCATTTTTTCAGTCAGGTCGTTCCAAACGTCTGTGTAACGCATAACAGCTTTACGACAAGCTGCATTGTAATCTTCCACTGAAATAGTTTTACCAATATCTTCTTTTGTAATGCCTAGTTCTTTTTCAACACCCAACTCAATTGGTAAACCATGTGTATCCCAACCAGCTTTTCGCTTTACTTGGTAGCCTTTCATAGTTTTATAACGTGGGAAAATATCTTTTATAGCTCGTGCTAAAACGTGGTGTACTCCAGGCAATCCGTTTGCTGAAGGTGGTCCTTCAAAAAACACAAATGGTTTGGCACCTTCACGGGTTGTGACACTTTTTTCAAATACGTTATGTTGTTTCCAATAATCAAGGATACTATCTGCTACTTGTGGCAAGTCAAGTCCTTTATATTCAGGGAATTTATTACTCATAATTTCGTTCATTCGTTTCGACCTGCGAAATTAATGATTTTTAGATAAATACCTGTTGAATTTAAAACGAAATAGAGAAGAAAATGGTTATAATTAAAAACTTTAAACAATAAACCCAACCAAATCCTCAATTTTAGAAATCAGTTGAATCTTAATAGCCGATTTTTTAAGGGAGATTTTATTGTATTTCGAAACAAAAATTGTAGAAAACCCTAATTTTTCAGCTTCTAGAATTCGTTGCTCCACACGTTGAACTGGACGGATTTCGCCAGACAAACCAACTTCGGCTGCAAAGCAATAATCTTTGGGCAAGGCAACATCTTCATTTGATGATAAAATAGCAGCAACAACCGATAAATCGATAGCTGGATCATCAACCGTGATACCACCTGTGATGTTTAAAAACACATCTTTAGCGCCTAAACGAAAACCAGCGCGTTTTTCTAAAACGGCCAATAACATATTTAAACGTTTCGCATTAAAACCTGTAGCAGAACGCTGTGGTGTTCCGTAAACTGCCGTACTTACCAAGGCTTGAACCTCTATCATTAGCGGTCGCATGCCTTCAAGAGTTGCAGCGATGGCGTTACCCGATAAATCTTCGTCCTTTTTAGAAATAAGTATTTCCGACGGATTAGAAACTTCACGCAATCCAGAACCTTGCATTTCGTATATTCCTAATTCATTGGTTGAGCCAAATCGGTTTTTGTTGGCACGTAAAATGCGAAACACATGATTCCGATCGCCTTCAAATTGCAAAACCGTATCTACCATATGCTCCAAAATTTTGGGACCTGCAATATTTCCGTCTTTGGTAATATGGCCAATTAATATGACAGGTGTTGCCGTTTCTTTGGCAAATTTAATCAGTTCTGTTGTGCACTCTTTAATTTGTGAAATACTTCCTGAAGAAGATTCAATATAATCACTATGAAGTGTTTGAATAGAATCCACCACCACAATATCTGGCTCTAATTCTTCAATTTGCTTGAAAATATTTTGTGTTTTGGTTTCGGTTAAAATGTAGCAATGATTGCTATTTGGATTAATGCGTTCCGCACGCATTTTTATTTGTTTCTGACTTTCTTCACCTGAAATATACAGGGTTTTGTAAGGTAATTTTAGGGCGATTTGCAACAACAAGGTACTTTTACCAATTCCAGGTTCACCACCTAAAAGCGTTAAAGATCCTGGCACAATTCCACCACCCAAAACACGATTAAATTCCCCATCAAGGGTTTGCATACGTGCTTCTTGTGAGGCATCGATTTCGTTAATTAATAAGGGTTTTGAAGCGCGTTTAGAATTTGAAGAAGCTGGTGTTTTCCAGTCGCTTTTTTCAGGTTTCTGAAGTACTTCTTCAGCAATGGTATTCCACTCCCTACAAGCGGTGCACTGCCCTTGCCATTTGCTGTATTGCGAACCACAATTCTGACAAAAAAAGGTTGTTTTTACTTTAGCCATATTTATTTCCCATGAAAATGGGAGTTTTTTAAAAAGTAATTAGTATCCAAAATCTGCTTTATTGGCATCGGCACGACGTAACATTTCATCTTTGGTTAAACCACCAATTTCTTCTAATACAAATGCCGTTTGATAGGCTTTCATGGCTCGTTTTGGCTCACCTGTTTCTTCATAAAAGCGCGCAATGTAATAATTTCCTAAAAGGGTATCTGGATATTCTTTTCGGGCTATTTTGCCTAATTCTTCAAAATACTCAAACTTCTCCGATTTGTTGATAGCCGCTTCAATCGCGTTAAAATCATTAATTAGAATAGGCTTATCAATATCAAATAAATCTTGAATGGTTTGATATTTCTCTGTTAAATAGGTGACTGGTGAGCTCTCTAATTTTAAAATTGTGTCTTTATATTCGGTTATACTAATTGGTTGAAAGACAAAGAAAATATCTTCTAAAGCATTTGGAATAGCATGAGCTGGTAACGCGTAATGTGATGCTTTTTCGAAGGAATCAAATGTGTACAATAAATTTTTATTTTCAACACCAGAAATAGCTGAATTTAAAGCATCTGTTCCCGCTTTAAGTTTCGCAATATCGTTGGTTGAAGTAGCTAAATAATAAAAGGTTTTATTTTCAACTTTTGGTAATTTCTCTGTTAAATAGGCTTGCATGTCTGGTGCTAAATCTGGGCTAATAGACACGTAAGCTTGAAATAACGGTTGCGGTTTAAGCAAAAAATAATTCATAAAATTAGCTGTTTTGTCATGGCCAACAATAACTCGGAAATTTACGGTTCTGTAGGTATCATCAATGTAGGAAAGCAATTCCATGCCTAAAAATTCATAAAAAGCAGCACCTGTTTCAATGGGCAGCGAATTTTGCTCGGAATACATCACATCATCCGAACGGCTTTCCACCTGATTAATGCCAACTACAATGCTTTCTGGCATATCTTCCCAATAGGAATAATAATCTACATTTCCAGCAACGGCTTCAAACATGTAATCGCCATCTAAAACCACAATTACAGGATAATATTTTTCTGTATTTGTATCATATCCACGAGGTAATTGCACTTTAATTTCGCGTGTTGTCCCTAATTTGGCGGATTGCAATGGTTCATAAAATAACTTGTGATTGCATGATGGAAACACTGCAAAAAAAGAGAAAAAGAAAAGCTAGTTTTTTCATAGGAATTTGATAATATATTTAGGGCAAGTTATGAAATTAAGCCTAAACATTTTAAGGTATTAAAAAGAAAATATTGTGAAGAATTACTTGGAAACAGATTCGTTCGAAGGCCGTTTTCTATTAAATATCGGCAAATACAATAATGATAAACCACCAAATAAAATGATGAGTAAGGTTTGCGATGACCAGATTATCCAACCAAATGCTATGCTTGGCGCTTCTGGAATAGCAAAAATGGAAAAAGCAGCATAAATAGCAATTGGATAAGAACCTATTCCGCCATTGGTAGCTGCAATACTAAAAGTTGCCGATATAAAACCAATAAGAATAGCACTTATGGTAATACCGCTTAACGCTTCCACTGAAAACGACGTGGTATAAAACATAAGCACATACATAACCCAAATAAAAATGGTATGACCTACAAAAGCCCATTTTTTCTTCATTTTAAAAATACTCAAAGCACCTTCTGCTAAACCTTTTATAAAATTTTTGATTTTTAATCCGAAACCGCTTTTACTTTTTTGAATGTAGAAAACAAAAACACCCAAAAGCACTAAACCAATCAGTACATAAAGAATCAAGTTTTTTGGATTGAAACGCTCCATGAAAAATGCCGAAATAAAATCGAATTGTAAGACCAAGGTTATACCTATAATAATCATAAGCATAATAACATCTGCAACGCGTTCCGCTACAACGGAACCCAAGCCCTTCTCAAAAGGCACACCTTCGTAAGTTGTTAAAATGGAAGCTCTTGCTACTTCGCCAGCACGTGGAATGGTATAATTGATTAAATAAGCCGAAAAAACAGCCATAAAACTATTGGCAAATTTCACTTTGTAACCCATAGGCTCTAGTTGAAATATCCAACGATAAGAGCGTGAAAGATGACTCAATAATCCCAAAAACATACCCAACCCAATATAAAAATAGTTGGCATTTTTAAAATACTCCAATAATTCGGAAAGCGGCACTTTGGACAAAGAATACCATATTAAAAAAACTCCCAACAGAATTGGGAGTATAATTTTAAGGTATTTCTTTAGTGTTGGATTCACTATTTATTTCAATAGATTATTATCTTCATTAGGAAAAACTAAAGCTGGCTTAAACACTTTGGCTTGTTCTATATCCATAAAAGCGTAAGTAATTAGAATTAAGATATCACCTGGTGATACTTTTCTGGCAGCTGCACCATTAAGCGTGATTTCTCCAGAATTTCGTGGACCAGGAATACAATAGGTTTCTAAACGTTCACCATTATTGTTGTTCACAATTTGTACTTTTTCACCTTGAATAATATTGGCAGCCTCCATTAAATCTTCATCAATAGTAATACTACCAATGTAGTGAAGTTCGGCACCTGTACATTTTACACGGTGAATTTTAGATTTTACGACTTGAATTTGCATGCGGCAAAGATAATTAATTTAACGCGATATTATCAATTAGTCTAATATCGTCTGCATAGACCGCTATAAACGCTCTATACGTTTTGGTTTTATTTTTTCTTGTTACGGATTTTAGGGTTTCTTCGTCAGCAATTATAAAATACTCTAATTGTAATAAATCATGATTGCTAAAGGCTCTTTCAACCCATTCCCCAACATATTTAGCACTTTTTATGCCAAACTTTTCTTTGGCAGTTTTTAGTGTTTTATAAATAAAGGGAGCCGCTTTTTTATAGTCTGCTTTTAGGCGCTCATTTCTGGAACTTAATGCCAAACCATCAGCATCTCTATGAATTGGGCACCCATGAATAACGACGGGAATTTGATATTTTTCAACCAACTTCCGAATTATAGCTAACTGCTGAAAATCTTTTTGTCCAAAATATGCATGATTGGGTTTTACTATTTCAAATAAGCGCTTTACAATAGTCCCAACACCATCAAAATGACCTTCCCGAAAACGGCCTTCCATTTCGTGTTCCAGTCCATCAAAACTAAATGTTTCCGATTTCGTTTCCTCACCATAAATATCAGAAACATCTGGTGCGTAAATAATGATTTCTTTAGAAACCGTTTCTAAAAGTTCGGTATCACGTTTTAAAGTTCTAGGGTAATTTTTTAAATCGGTTGCATTATCAAATTGTGTTGGGTTCACAAAAATGCTCACCACCACCACATCATTTTGTTGTAATGCTTTGGAAACTAATGACACATGTCCTTGATGTAAGGCACCCATAGTTGGCACAAAACCAATGCTCATTTCCCTGCTTTTTAGAGCTTGCAAGTGTTTTTCTATTTGCCTCTTTTCTGTAAAAACGATCACTTAATAAAAATTTAACGCTTGCAAACTTAATATTTTACGGGCAATTAGCATAAATTTTTGTAATTTTGCGTGTTTTTTATTTTGAACTTCAAAAGCTATTAATATTATGAAAGATAAGAGGATATTATATGTATCATCTGAAGTAGTTCCGTATTTGCCCGAAACTGAAATTTCGTCCATGTCCTTTGAAACACCTAGAATGGTGAATCAATTAGGTGGACAAATCAGAATTTTCATGCCACGATATGGTAATATTAATGAGCGCAGACATCAATTACATGAAGTTATACGTCTTTCTGGAATCAATTTAGTTATTAATGATTTGGATATGCCTCTCATTATTAAAGTAGCTTCCATTCCAAAAGAGCGTATTCAAGTTTATTTTATTGATAATGACGAATATTTTAAGCGAAAAGCTACGCTTACTGACGAGGATGGAAATCTATTTCCAGATAATGATGAACGTGCTATTTTTTTTGCTAAAGGCGTTATTGAAACCGTAAAAAAATTAAACTGGTCGCCTGATATTATTCATGTTCATGGATGGTTAGCATCCTTATTACCACTTTACCTAAAAGAGTATTATAAAGACGAGCCCTTATTTAACGATAGTAAAATAGTAACGTCTGTATACAATCAAAGTTTTGATGGTTCGTTAAACAAGGATATGTTTAACAAAATAAAATTTGATCATATTAATGATGATGCCATCAAAACGTTAAAAGACCCAACTTATAATAATGTTATGAAGGTTGCTATCGACTATTCTGACGCATTAATTGTTGGATCAGAGGAACTTCCTGAAGATTTAACAAAACATTTAAAAGATTCTAAAAAACCTGTTTTAGATTACAAGCCCAAAGATGAGTTTAGTGAAGCCTATGCTGAATTTTACAATACAGAGGTATTAAACTAGATTTTTTGCGCTAAATATTTACTATGAAAAAAACAATTAACCTGTATAAAACAATAACAGCTGTTGGCTGTCTATTATTAACGGTTGTCGCATGCGAGAAAGATTTCTCAACAATTGAAAGTGAAATTGAAGGTATTAAAGACTTTACCACAGCGGGAAAAGTATTTCCTGCGGTAATCTATGATAACAAGTTAGAACCGGTTCAAACTAACGCTTTATCATCTAACTTATTAGGTGTTTATTTCGATAAAATTTATGGAAAAACAACAGCTAGTATTGTGACACAAGTGGTTCCATCAAATTTTGAATTTAATTTTGGTGTGGATCCTGAAGTAGAATCTGTAAAACTTACTATTCCGTATTACGCAACTGTAGATGGAACAGATAACGATGGAAACCCAACCTATGTTTTAGACTCTACATTTGGCGGTAATGAAAGCGTTAAATTATCCATTTATCAAAATACCTACTTTTTACGTGATTTTGATCCAAGCACAGATTTAGTTGAGCCACAGAAATTCTACTCAAACGCAAACGAATCGATAAATTTCAATAATTATCAAGGTGAAGAGCTCTATGAACCAGAAGATTTTATTCCAAGTAATTCACCTACCATAGTTACAGAATTAGATGAAGAGACAGATACAGAAGTAGAAGTAAGCAGAGGTGGACCGAGTCTAAATGTTGACCTTAAAAACGATGATGAGTTTTGGGATAATTTATTTTTCTTCAACACGGAAAATCCAGGAACTCAAACAGAATTAAGTAACGCCAATAATTTTAAAGATTATTTTAGAGGTTTGTATTTCAAGATTGAGGATAATATTAATGAAGGTAATTTAACGATGCTCGATTTTTCGCAAGGAACAATAGTCATTAATTTCCGAACTACTATTACTTCGGGTTTTGACGATGCTGGAAACCCTATTGAAATTCGTGACAAACGCTCAATAACATTGAATTTTTCTGGAAACCGTTTAAATACTTTTGAAAATTCAGATACCGTAAAGAATATCATTAATGCAGCTACTTCAAATACAGATTTTGATAATGGTGATAACAATGTATATTTAAAAGGTGGCGAAGGAAGTTATGCTGTAATTGATTTATTTTCTGGCAATACGGTTGATGACAATGGAAATAGTGTTCCAACATTAGACTATTTTAAAAGTAAAAAAGGGAAATGGATTATTAATGAAGCAAATTTAACCGTTTATGTCAATCAGAACGAAGTTAATAATTCTGGACAAGAACCAGATCGTGTCATTATTTATGATCTTAAAAACAATACACCTATTGTTGATTATTATTTAGACCCAACTGTAAGCACTACAGACCCATTATTTTCAAGAATTAATTATTCTGAAAAATTAAAGCGTGATGCAAATAATAAGGGATTGAGGTATAAATTCAGATTAACAGAGCACATTAACAATGTATTATTGCGTGATTCTACTAATTTAAAATTGGGTGTTTTTGTAACTTCTAACATTAATTTAACACAAAATGCGGCTGTACTTAATTCGTTAACCGAAAAAACACCAACTGGAGCTGTACTATCACCACGAGGAACCGTTTTACATGGTAGTAATCCAAGTGTGCCTGATACGAAGAAAATGAAATTTGAAATTTTTTATACAGAACCTAATACCAATTAAAATATGTGTGGAATTGTCGGATATATAGGTCATCGTGAGGCTTACCCAATTGTCGTTCAAGGTCTTAAACGATTAGAATACAGAGGCTATGACAGTGCTGGCGTTGCGCTTTTTGATGGTACCAATTTAAAAGTTTGTAAAACAAAAGGAAAAGTAGCTGATTTAGAAAAGTTAGCAGCCGCTGAAATGTCTACAAACGGCACGATTGCTATTGGTCACACACGCTGGGCTACACATGGTGTACCTAATGATATTAATGCGCATCCACATTATTCCAATTCCGGAAATTTAGTAATCATTCATAACGGAATAATTGAAAACTACGATGCGCTTCGTAAAGAATTAACCACCAGAGGCTATACCTTTAAGTCTGATACCGACACTGAAGTTTTAATTAATTTAATTGAAGATGTTAAAAATAAAGAAAATGTCAAATTAGGTAAAGCAGTTCAAATAGCTTTAAATCAAGTGATAGGCGCTTATGCCATTGCTGTTTTTGACAAGAATAAGCCTGACGAAATTGTTATTGCTCGTTTAGGAAGTCCACTAGCAGTAGGTATTGGCGAAAACGAGTTTTTTATAGCTAGTGATGCCTCACCATTTTTAGAATACACAAAAAATGCCGTGTATTTAGAAGATGAAGAAATGGCTATCATCCGATTGGGTAAAGGAATTAAAGTTAGAAAAATAAAAGATGATTCATTAGTTGTTCCCTATGTTCAGGAATTACAAATGAATTTAGAGCAGATTGAAAAAGGTGGTTATCCTCATTTCATGCTTAAGGAAATATTTGAGCAACCAAATGCCATTAAAGACACATATAGAGGTCGATTGTTAGTAAATGAAGGCATTATTAGAATGGCTGGAATTGATGATAATTTAGAGCGTTTTTTAAACGCCAAACGCATCGTTATTGTGGCTTGCGGAACATCTTGGCACGCAGGTTTAGTTGCCGAATATATTTTTGAAAATTTAGCACGAATTCCCGTTGAAGTAGAATATGCTTCAGAATTTAGATACAGAAATCCGGTTATTACCGATCAAGATGTGGTAATTGCCATTTCACAATCGGGCGAAACAGCCGATACGTTGGCTGCTATAAAATTAGCAAAATCTAATGGTGCTTTTGTTTTTGGTGTTTGCAATGTAGTAGGCTCCTCTATTGCCAGAGAAACGCATGCAGGTGCATATACGCATGCTGGTCCAGAAATTGGTGTTGCTTCAACAAAAGCTTTCACAACCCAAATTACATTGTTAACCTTGATTGCTTTAAAATTAGCAAAAAACAAGGGTACTATGTCTAAATCAGACTTCCACTATCATCTGCAAGAGTTGGAATTAATCCCAGAAAAAGTAGCAAAAGCCTTGCAATCTGATGCGCACATTCAAGCGGTTGCCGACATTTATAAAAATGCTAAAAACTGTTTGTATCTAGGCAGAGGTTATAATTTTCCGGTTGCTCTGGAAGGTGCTTTGAAACTAAAAGAAATTTCATATATCCACGCAGAAGGCTATCCTGCTGCCGAAATGAAACATGGTCCAATAGCTTTAATCGACGAACAAATGCCCATTGTTGTAATTGCAACAAGAAAAGGTCATTATGAGAAGGTGGTGAGTAATATTGAAGAAATAAGAGCGAGAAAAGGAAAAATAATCGGTATTGTAACAGAAGGTGATACGAATGTGAAACAATTAGCTGATCATGTCATTGAAGTACCTGAAACGCTAGAGTCTCTATCTCCATTATTAACAACTATACCATTACAGCTATTATCTTACCATATAGCCGTAATGCTCGGCAGAAACGTAGATCAACCTCGAAATTTAGCGAAGTCTGTAACCGTAGAATAACAGAACTTTCATACTGTATCTTATTCATTGATATTTAGTTAGCATTCACACGCACTAAATATTCATTACTATGCGCGCATAATTTTTTGATATTTTTTATTAAGTTTTGTTATAATTATCTATATTGCTACTATAATAACTAACTTAAACGAAAAAATGAGATCAATTCTTTCAATTTTATTGTTGTTTTCTTGTGCAGTAACATTTGCACAAACAACAATTTCAGGAACAGTTGTAGATGGAAATGAGCAACCCATTCCTGGCGCAAATATTATAGTAGCAGGAACCACAACCGGAACAATTTCCGATTTTGATGGAGCCTTTTCACTTACAGTATCCCAAAGCCCTCCTTTTACTATTGAAGCCAGTAGTATAGGATTTGAATCTGCTTCGCAAGAAGTTACTTCAAGTAGCGATTCCATCAAACTAGTTCTTAAAGAAGGAACTGCTTTAGATGAAGTCGTTATTTCTGCTTCAAGAACACCAGAGCGTATTTTTGAATCGCCAGTTACGGTAGAACGTTTTGGACTTAAAGAAATTAAAAACACAGCGTCGGCCGATTTTTACGGTGGATTAGAGGACTTAAAAGGTGTGGATGTTAACACAAACAGTTTAACATTCAAATCTATTAACACTAGGGGTTTCGCTTCATTTGCAAACACACGTTTTATGCAATTGGTTGATGGTATGGATAACTCCACACCTGCCTTAAATTTCCCAATAGGAAATTTAGTAGGTATGACTGAAACTGATGTGTTAAGTGTGGAATTATTACCTGGAGCGGCTTCGGCATTATATGGAGCAAACGCCTTCAATGGTATTTTATTCATGCGTAGTAAAAACCCATTCGATCATACAGGAATTAGTGGTTATGTAAAACAAGGAATCACTTCTCAAGATGCAGGTGGCGATAATAGTTATACAGATGTTGGTATCCGTATGGCGCATAAATTTTCAGATAAATTTGCTGCCAAAGTTAATTTTGGTTGGTTAAGTGGAACAGACTGGTTCGCAACAAACTACGAAGGAAAACCTGGAACTGGTGCCACAAGAGCCGACGTTGATTATGACGGCTATAATATTTATGGTGATGAAGTTTCAACAAACATTAGAGCTGCTTCTGGTGGTTTAGGGTTTATCCCAGATGTTACTGTAAGTAGAACAGGTTATGAAGAACGAGATCTTACTGACTATAACGCTGAAAGTGTTAAAGCAGATTGGGGACTTTATTACCGTCCAACGGGTGACGATTTAGAAATTTCATACGTTGGTAAAATTGGAACAGGATCAACCATCTACCAAGGATCAAACCGATATAATATTGATAATTTTACACAACAACAACATAAAATTGAAGTTAGAAATGATAATTTCTTTGTTAGAGGGTATGTAGTTGCTGATAAGGCAGGAGATTCATATGATATGACGGTTACAGGAATTCAAATTAATAGAGCTTGGAAGAGTGATACGGATTGGTTTGGAGACTATATTAATACCTTCGCTGGTGCTACTTTAGGTGGTGCAACCGAAGCTCAAGCGCACGCAGCTGCC
>CBFHJN010000078.1:0-12028 GCA_965655805.1 Flavobacteriaceae bacterium | reverse complement strand
TATAAACCTCCTGAAGGTCTTGACGCTACATCATCTGAATATAAAACAACTTTCGAACGAAAGTTTGCACCATTTTCAACAACATCTGCCTTAAACTGCTTTAATTGATTAATGACACGCTCATTTTCTGATTCTGCAATTTTCGGCTGAATAACAATTTGTGATACTTTTAATTCGGTACCAAATGTTGGACGATCTTCTTTTGGTATTTGATTGAAAAATTGACGTGTTTCTTCAGGTGTTACTTCAATATCCTGAAGAATCTTTTTTTGCATTTCACTTGCCAATTTCTGACTCTTATTAATTTCATACATTTCTTCTCGAAAAGCTTTTTCCGATGGGTGATTGTATAATTCTATTAATTCAGGCATGGTTTTTCCAGACTGTGCCATAAATTGTTGTAATTGGTAATCCACATTGGAACGGATTTCTGCATCTGAAACCACTATACTATCCTGAATGGCGTGGTGTGCATATAATTTATCTTCCAATAATTTTCCAAATAATTGACAACGTGTTACACCATCTAAAGAAGCACCTTGCGCTTGTAACTGTCTAATATTATCATCAACATCTGAATCTAATATAACATACTCGCCTACTACGGCAGCAACACCATCAATTTTTTGTGCGCCTGAAGTTAAGGTTGTATCTACTTTCGTTACGGCAGCTGGCTCATCATCCTTAATAATTTCTTGGGCTTGAATGGCAACTGAAAACAGTATGGCAAACGCAGAAAATAAAAATTGCGTACGACTAGTTGTAGATTTCAAATTGTTTGTTTTTAATAGCATCTTTTGTTATGTCTTTTTCTAATTCTTTAATGAGTTCTAATTTTCGCTTGTTGACAACGATTTGGTCTATGGTAGGTTTAATATATTCCAATGGTGCTGTACTGTTGCGTTCCAAAACGTCTTCAATTTGCATCAAATATAGGCCTAATGAATCTTTGAGTTGTATAAAATTAGATTTTTTTAACAATTCATTTTTGTTTTCAGTGGTAACAACCGGAATTTTTTTAATAGCCTGTGTTAATTTAATCCAGATAGAATCGTTCAACGAATAGGATTTAAACTGAATAGCTATAGAATCTAATTCGATTTTATCACGCTTATTGAAACGTTGAAACTTGGTTTTTAAATCAGATATATCTATTCTGTTTTCATCAATATGCAGGTATCTGAATTTGATTAAATCTTCTTTGAGACTAAATATATCTGTATTGGAATTGTAATAAATTTCAGCTTCATTCAATGTGACAACCGTATCTATAGTTCGGCGAACCAATGCCTCTAAATACGCTGTGGCATATAAATCATTTTTATATTGCTTGGCAAGCCTATTAAAATCTTGAAGTTTATTGTCGTTTAAATTTCGTTCAGCTCCTGCAACTAATAATTGTTTGGTTGCCCAACTGGTTATAAAATTATTGACACGTAATAAACTATCTTCTGTATTCATGTTCTCGGTGTACAGATGTTGTAAATCATCGGCATACAAAAAAACATCATTAACGCGTGCAACAGCATCTTGATCGTTTTCTTGCTTGTAAAAATAATCACAAGAAACGAGAAACAAAACAGAAATTACTATGCTAAAAACAGTATGTTTCAATTAGTTATTTTTTAATTCAGCTTTAACGTCATTTAAAACTTCTTCATTAATTTGAACAGGATATTTTTGTTTTAAAGATTGCAACCATTGTTTTTCTTTTACAACCTGATAATCGCTAATAATTTGTCCTTTAGCTTCATCAAATGTTTTGGTTGATTCTGGCAAAACATCTTTAATATTAGCAACCACATAAGCCGATCCATGACGATACACACTAGAAACACCTTTTTCAAAAGCCATTTCCGTTGTTATAGCTTGGTGTTCTTTATCCATAATACCAGAGGTAAAAATAACCTGTACGGCTCCATCGGCATTGAGTTCTTCTTTAATAGCTTCAGGTGTTTTTCCAGCTTCCAACCATTTTTTAACGGTTTTTATCGTACTTTTATTTGAAGCCGAAGCCACATCAGCATCTATACGCTGATGCCAAGTGTACCTGGATTTATTCGCATTATAATAATCTTGTAACGCTATGGAATCCGTTTTGGATGCATTCCAAATTTCTTGCTCCATTAAATCAAACAATAATAAACCATCACGATACTCGGTGACAATATGCGCAAAATCTACACTTTCATTCTCCAAGTTATCTTCTTGAAACTGCATTAAATTAGCGTTTAAAAAGGTGTCATAGTTTTCCTTCACTAAAACATTAAATGGTTTTTTGGCCGTAGCTCTACGCTGATTTTTTAAAAGAAATTGACCGAAATCGTTATATGTAATAGTTTTCTTATCGATAACGACCAAGGTTTTATTTCCGGTGAAATCTTCAGGTAATTTCCATGAACCCATAAAAAACCCTTCATTTAAAATAGATTCAAAATAAGCCAAGGCTTCGGGATTGTCCTGAACATGGTAGCGTTCTTTCAAACTATTTACAATGGATGTATTAATTAATTGCGAACGGGAATCACGCTTAACACGTGCTTCTAATTCAGATTTCATAGACTCAAAATCAGCCAATTCGGTTTTCTCATAAAGTTTCATAATATGCCACCCAAAACCACTTTCGAAAGGTTTTGAAATTTCGCCAATTTCTTTCAAGCTAAATGCAACATCTTCAAACTCGGTTGAGCTTAATTGGCCACCACCAAAAGAGGCTAGTTTGCCACCCTTTTCAGCTGAACTTCTATCTTCAGAAAACTGTTTTGCTAATGCTTCAAAGTTTTCACCTTGTTGTATTTTTTTATAAATTTCTTGAATGCGTGTTTCGGCATTTTCTAACTTATCATCACGCTTATTAGCAACCATTATATGAGCAACTGTGCGCTCACCTCTAGATGGCCTCGCATCTTCAACCAATAAAATATGGTATCCAAAACGTGTTTTAAACGGCATGGAAACATCACCTACGTTGGTATTGTATGCAACATTTTCAAAATCGTAAACCATTTTAAAAGCGGAAAAATACCCTAAATTTTCAGCATAAACGGTTTGTCCATTATGAACTGATTTCTGTACAGGCTCAAAACCCTCCGTTGCTACCCGATTGCGCAAGGTTAATAATTCATTATAGGCATTAAGCGTGTCTTGAGGTGTTGCGTTCGGTTCTAATTTAATAAGAATATGACTGGCTTTAACCTCATTAGACAACCGATAATAAGCTTCTTCAACCAAAGCATCTGTTACTTTGGTGTCTGTGAGATAATTTTTTGCTAATTGCGATTTGTAATTGCTCAACTCACGAACATAAGTAGGCATAGTATCCAAACCTTTTGCCTGCGCTTCTTTGATTTTCAACTTATAATTGATAAATAATTCCAAGTAGGAGTCGACATCTTTTTGCGATTCATCTTTAACTAAATCTAGATTTTTGTTAAAAATCCGAATAAATTCCTCTGAATAAACAGGTGTTTCCGCAACTGTAAATAATACTGCTTTATCAGCATTTTGGGCTTGTGTGCTCATAAAAAAAACGAAACACACTAAAACATAAAAAAATCTAAACATCAGAAATTTGTTTTTTGAATTCCTGCAAAAATAGGAATATTAACTCATATAGCAAGTAGCATTAACAAACCGATAATAAAGTTTTTTAGTATGCGTAATTTCAAGGTATTGAAACCAATAATAATTGTATCTTTATATGTATAAATACGCTTTTTTTACATGAAATATACTTCCAAAATTAATATAAACTTAAATCTTGAAACGTTTATCAAGAAACTCATTAGCACGGAAAATTTAAAGCATTGGCATTTAGGCCTTACAAATTATGATCATATTTATGGAACACCAGGAAAAACGGGCTCTAAAATACGCCTACATTATGTCTTGGATAAAAAAAAATTCTATTTAGTACAAACTATATCAAAAAACGCATTACCCTATGAGCTAGATCTTACTTATGAAAGTACTGGTTTATACACATTACAAAAAAATAATTTTGAAGTTGTTTCTGATTTCGAAGTTTTATGGACTTCAGAAAATGAAATTATTCCTACCAATTTCAAAATGCGAATGATGCTACTTATCATGCCCAACACATTTAAAAAACAGACAAAAATTTATTTAGAAAATTTTAAAAATTTTGCTGAAAACAATATTTCCATAAACCATAGATCCTAAAAAATAAACAACCAATGGTTGTACACTAATATTCTTTATACTATTTTTATTTTTATGACCGAAATTGATATCGAAAAAGAAAATGCGGCAATAGCAAAGGCATATCGCGAGCTTTTAAGAGTTAGTTACAGAACGCTTTCAAAAGAAGATAAAATCCTAATCAGAAAAGCATTTGATGTAGCCATGGATGCGCATAAAGATCAGCGTAGAAAATCTGGCGAATCCTATATTTTTCACCCTATTGCAGTTGCTAAAATAGTGGCTAAAGAAATTGGACTGGATGCCACATCTATAGCGGCTGCCTTGCTGCATGATGTTGTAGAGGATTCTGATCGGTATACAACTCAAGATATTGAAGATCTTTTTGGCGAAACCGTTGCCCGAATTGTAGATGGTTTAACCAAAATTTCTTCATTAAATAAGGAATCTGAAATGGACGTGTCCTTACAAGCGGAGAATTTCAGAAAAATGTTACTCACGTTAAATGATGATGTGCGCGTTATCATTATAAAAATTGCTGACAGGCTGCATAATATGCAAACCATGGATTCCATGCGAGCCGATAAGCAGATAAAAATAGCTTCGGAGACACTTTATATCTATGCACCTTTGGCGCATAAAATTGGTTTGTATAACATTAAAACCGAATTGGAAGATTTAGGTTTAAAATATACTGAACCCGAAGTGTATTTTGATATTTTACATAAAATTAAAGAAAGTAAAGAGGAACAAGACCTATATATAAAGGAGTTTAGCAACGTTATTTCAACGTCTTTAGATAAAGAACAGTTAAAATATGAAATAAAAGGTCGTCCAAAGTCTATTTTCTCTATTCGCAGAAAAATACTAAACCAAGGTGTTTCTTTTGATGAGATTTACGACAAATTCGCCGTTAGAATCATCTACAAAAGTGATCCTGAAAATGAAAAGTTTCTAGCTTGGAAAATATATTCGATTGTTACCGATCATTTTCGCCCAAACCCGATTCGTTTGCGCGACTGGATTTCGTCGCCAAAATCTACAGGTTATGAAGCATTGCACATTACGGTTGTTGGCCCAAAAGGGCGATGGGTTGAAGTACAAATCCGAAGTGAACGCATGAATGAAATAGCTGAAAAAGGCTATGCAGCGCATTATAAATATAAAGAAAGTAACGAAAAAGAAGATGACAGCATTGATACTTGGGTATCCAAACTGCAAGAAACGTTAGAAAACCCAGAAACCAATGCAGTGGATTTTGTTGAACAATTTAAACTCAACCTCTACTCCAAAGAAATTTTTGTCTTTACACCAAAAGGCGATTTAAAATCCTTGCCAAAAGGTGCAACGCCTCTAGATTTCGCTTTTAGTATCCACACCGAAGTTGGTATGAAAACACGTGGTGCTAAAGTAAACGGAAAATTAGTTCCATTGAGTCATGAATTAAAAAGTGGCGACCGTTTAGATATTTTAACTGCTGAAAATGCTAAACCAAATCCCAACTGGTTGGATTATGCCACAACGGCTAAAGCGCGCAGTAAAATAAAATCGGCTTTAAAAGAAGACAAGAAAATAGTTGCTGAAGAAGGTAAAGAAATTCTTCGCCGAAAATTAAAACAACTAAAAATTAATCTGGACGAAAAATCGGTAAATGAACTGGTAAATTTCTTTAAACTGAAAACCAGTTTGGATTTGTTTTATCGCGTAGGAACCGGAAATATTGATAATACCATGCTCAAAGAATTTGCTTCCTCACGAAGTAATGCCTTCGTGAGTTATATTAAAAATAAAATTTCTAGAAAACCCAATATCCCAAAAGAAGAACTCGAAAAAGACGAAATTACCTCCAAATATGATTTACTCGTTTTTGGTAAAGAAGAAGAAAAATTAGATTATAAATTTGCCAACTGTTGCAACCCAATTCCTGGCGATCCGGTTTTTGGATTCTTAACCATAAATGATGGTTTAAAAGTTCATAAAAAAAACTGTCCGAATGCAGTGAGTTTACAATCCAATTACGCCTACCGAATAATGATTGCGAAATGGATAGATTCTTCACAACAAGAATTTCCAGCGCAAATTAAATTATCAGGTATTGATAATTTAGGCTTGGTCAATACCATTACCAAGGTTATTTCTTCTAACATGCACGTAAATATGAAAAGTATCAGTTTTGAAAGTGATGACGGCATTTTCTCTGGAAAAATAAATGTGGTGGTTACCAATAATAATATGCTTAAAAAGCTCATTGATAACCTAAAAAAAATTAATGGTATTGATAAAGTACAAAGAGTTTAAAAATATGTGTAAATTTGCAGCCGATTATGAGCGTTAAAACCGATACAAAAAACCAAGAGATAGTTAAGAATGTGTTTACAGCCTTTTTAAATGATAAAGGGCATCGTAAAACACCCGAACGTTATGCTATCTTGCAGGAAATTTATAATAGTGAAGAACACTTCGATATTGAATCGTTGTATTTGAACATGAAAAACAAGAAATATCGTGTTAGTCGTGCAACCTTATACAATACTATTGAATTACTTTTAGATTGTGGCTTGGTGCGCAAACACCAATTTGGACAAAATCAGGCACATTACGAAAAATCGTATTTTGATAAACAACACGACCATGTGATATTAACAGATACAGGTGAAGTTATCGAATTCTGCGATCCGCGAATTCAATCCATAAAAAAAACAATTGAAGAGGTTTTTGATATTGAAATCACCAACCACTCACTCTACTTTTACGGCAACAAGAAAACAACTAAATAATATTTTACAACATGGCAGTAGACTTACTACTAGGATTACAATGGGGAGACGAAGGCAAAGGAAAAATTGTTGATGTTTTAACCTCCAACTACAACATTATTGCCCGTTTTCAAGGCGGACCAAATGCTGGACACACCTTGGAATTTGATGGCATCAAACACGTTCTGCGAACCATTCCTTCCGGAATTTTCCATGACGACTCTATAAATGTCATTGGCAATGGCGTGGTAATTGATCCGGTTGTTTTTGTAAAAGAATTAGAAGGTTTAGATCAGTTTGATATTGATTACAAGAAAAAATTAATCATTTCTAGAAAAGCGCATATTATCCTGCCTACACATAGGATGTTAGATGCTGCCAGTGAAACATCAAAAGGAAAAGCTAAAATTGGCTCAACCTTAAAAGGTATCGGCCCAACGTATATGGATAAAACGGGAAGAAACGGTATTCGTATTGGCGATTTAGAGTTAGCAGATTGGAAAGATAAATATCGTGCTTTAGCTAATAAGCATGAGGCCATGATTAATTTTTACAATGTGAAGATTGAATATGATTTAGAAGAATTAGAAACCGAATTTTTTGAAGCCGTTGAACGTTTAAAAGAATTGACCTTCATCGACTCGGAAGAGTATTTATACCAAGCCCAAAAAGCAGGTAAAACCATTTTGGCAGAAGGTGCTCAAGGTTCACTTTTAGATATCGATTTTGGAACCTATCCATTTGTAACCTCTAGTAACACAACAGCAGCTGGAGCTTGTACAGGTTTAGGTGTTGCACCAAACCAGATTGGTGATGTGTATGGTATTTTTAAAGCCTACACAACACGTGTTGGATCAGGTCCATTTCCTACAGAATTATTCGATGCAGTAGGTGAAGATATGGCTAGAATTGGCCACGAATTTGGAGCTGTAACAGGTCGCGCAAGACGCTGTGGTTGGTTGGATTTAGTGGCTTTAAAATATGCTTGTCAAGTAAATGGCGTGACCAAATTAATGATGATGAAAGGCGATGTACTTTCCGGTTTTAAAACCCTTAAAATTTGTACATCTTACAAATACAAAGGTGAAACCATTACACATTTACCATATAATATAGAACCAGAAAATATTGAGCCTATTTACACCGATTTTTCTGGTTGGAAAGACGATTTAACCAAAATGACTGATAAAGCGCAATTTCCAAAAGAATTAAACGATTATATCGCGTTTTTAGAAAAAGAACTAGAAATTCCCATTACCGTAGTTTCTGTTGGACCAGATAGAAAACAAACTATTTTTATGTAAGTTGTTTTTTGTGCTGAAAATATTAAACATGTCATTCAGGGCAAAGCGAAGAATCTATAATTTTATTTTATTACATAAAAAGACTACCAAACCGGTAGTCTTTTTATTTATATTTGAGCATGAAAGAATTGCACCTGAACATATTTAATATACTCATTATTTCAGGTGTTGTCCAAGGATTTATATTTAGTCTCATTGTCTTAACACAAAAAAAATATATAACAAGTAACACCAGTTATTTAGCCGCAACAGTACTTTTTCTTTCATTAAGTAATTTGCAATATTGGTTGCTTGACACAAATTTAGATGCACATTATCCATTTTTAAAGTTTACATATATTCCTTGGCATTGGCTTGTTTTACCTATGTTTAATATATACGTCAACAAATTTTTGTTTCAAGAAAAAGCAAAATTAAAACACCGGATTTTTCTAATTGCACCTTTTTTCATTGTATTAGGAATAGACATCTTTTACCTTTTAAGTAGTTTACCAGAGTCAGGATCAATAAAAGTAGTTAGTCATTTTGAGCGTGGATTGTATAGTTATCTGGAATTTGCTTCTTTAATCTTTAATTTTATAGTTATGTATATTACCTACATGACTATAAAAAGGTTTGAAGCCAAACCTCATGACGACTTAATTAAAATTAAGCCAGAAACGACATGGCTAAAAAAATTAATCTATACTGGTATTATTATTTGCGTTTTTTGGGCAATTGGCATTTCCTTGGTTGTATTTTTTACCGTGAATAAATCCTACGTTTTTTATCCAATGTGGTTAGGTATGTCTATTTTAGTTTATTGGATTGGTTATTTAGGTATTTCTAAATCTTTAAAATTACAAGAACTTCTATCCTTACGGAAAAATAGAGAAAACAACGTGGCTAATAAGCACACAACAAGTAAAGAAAATGCTTTTATTGAATTAGAGACATTAATAAAAAAAGAACAATTATTTCTATCACCTAATATTAACTTACATGATATTGCAACTAAATTAGCGTTAAGTGAAGGCTATATTTCGCAACTCATTAATAAGAATACAGATTATAACTTTAATGACTACTTAAATAAATTACGCGTTGAAGAAATTAAAGTACTTCTAGCCAATCCAGAATACAATCCTTACACGAATGTATCCATTGGTTTAGAATGTGGCTTCAATTCTAAATCTAGTTTTTACAGTGCTTTTAAAAAGTTTACGGGAAAAACGCCTGCTATCTTCAAAAAAGAAGTCCAGAATCTGTAAGTATCTACATATATTGGACACTTCATAGATTTTACATTCGTATAATTGCTTCAAATAACTAAACAACATTATATGAAACAATTTAAACTTTTATTCAGCTTATTATTTCTTTGCGTAATTTTTAATTGCGAGCAAGACGATTTTGCTTCAAATGACAATCAAAATGCAACGCAATCTCAATTTAAGGTAACAAACGTTAATAAAGAGTTTGTATTTTCAAACACCTACATTTCAAATAAATTAAGGGCTATAAACTCCAATACAAATGAATCTATAAATTCAGAGTATAATAGAGAAGTTCATAATGAAGAACATGGCTTTACAATAGAAACCGAAAACGTTAAATTTGTTGAGAATAATGTTACCGGATTTCATTCTTATAATTTTAATCTTAAAAGAGATAATCCTGAAAATGATAAAATTGAAAATCTTGTATTTCATTTAAATGCTTCTGCACTTATGATGTTTACATCGTAGAATATGATTTTACTGAAGATGAATATGAATCTTCAGATTTGAATCAATTAAATAGTTTATCAACGAAATACACTTCTATTTCATTTGATGAATTAGGTTTTGTAAGTGAAAGTAATAAAATGATGTATTTTATTTGTACTGAGACTTGGCTTTGGTTAGGTGCCGTAGATCACAACGGCCTTCTTCATGGAGCACCTCGAAACGGTATTTGTAAAGTATCTGGGTGCAACTATAGGGAATCTGGTTATGTATTACAATCTAGTTCATGTGTTGCTACAACTGGTACTGGCAACCCTAATAACAATGGACCTACAACCACACCTAATGAAGGCCCTAATGGTTATGGTACAGGTTCAAATCCGTTTGTTTCAGCTCCAAACTACACACAACCATGGGAAAATGTGCAGAAATGTATGAATGGTTTTGACCAACCAAATACTGTGGATAACACCGTAATGGATTCATTAGCGATTAATTGGCTTAAAGCAAACAAACACAAAGCAGGAAATATACAAAACTTTTTAGGCGAAAGTGGTTGTAGTGAGGACGCACAGGAAATCATGTTAGACGTAACATCTATTATGATTACTAATCCTAACATGGATTTTGAGGAGGCTTTTGAACAGTATTTTATGAATAATCCTGATATTATTGTAATAGATGGTCCTGATGTAATTATAGAAGACATGGAAGAATATCTTAATTGTTTCAATACTCAAAGTGGCGCATCTAATGCTAAAGTAACTGTTTCGGTAGATGAGCCTTTAGAGGATTCAGTTTTAATCTGGACTGTAGGCGATGGAGTTGGTCATACTTTTATTACTATTGAGCAAGGTGATAATATTGCTAGTTTTGGCTTTTATCCTTTATATAGTCTCCCTAGTTTATTTACACCTGTACAAGGTGTCATGGGAGACAATAGTAACACAGAATATGATGTTAGTTTAATTATAAGCAACATTTCGCCTAGTGATTTGCAACTAGTAATAGAACATGCAATTAATTATGCTAATTTGGAATATGATTTAAATTGGAATAATTGTACTGATATGGGGATTAGCATGGCTAATTTAATTGGAATACCAATCCCAGAATGCAATGCAAATCCTATAACGTTTTTTGGGTCTACACCTGGAAGACTCGGTAGGTATATTAGAAGTTTATCAACTCCTTTACCTGACAATGTTGAAAGAAACAAATCGGGTGGAAACTCGCCAAGCAACAACTGTAATTAAACTAAACAATATGAACCCACCAATCAAAATGCTAAAAAGAATATCTGTTGTTTTATTAATGTTAACACCAATACCTTCTGGGAAAATTATTATATTTTCAGGTTTAGCAATGATATTTCAATTTTTAAATCTGACTTTTCTACTATTGACTTCAGAATTTCAAGAAAGCTATTTAAGAGAATTTACACTAGCAATTGTTTATATTATTTCAATCTTGTTAATGATTCAAAAAAGAAATAGACTTTTCATTATTGGTTTTATATTGAATATTTCTTTTTGGATCCTAATTTTAAAGCAAAATTCTTTTAAAACAATAGAATTCATAATTCCTTTTTTATTAAGCATAATAGTATCAATATATACATCTATAAGAATATTGAAAGAAAAATAAATACTGACTATTCTGCTCAAAACGCAAATTGCACAAGTTTTGCAATTTCCGCATCCAATATTGTAGGTTTTGATGTGCCTTTGTCTGAATCCATTGGTCAATATACCATTGGAGAGGGAGCAACACCTGCCGCTTTTGGTGAATATATAAGAAATATGGATTTACCTCAAGGCAGTACAAGAAATCCAAATGGAGGTATTGCGCCTTTAGATAGTAACTGTAACTAAAATCAATCAAAAGATGAATAAATACAAAATAATTTTTCTGAAAATTATTTCAATCCTAGCATTACTAGCAGTTTTTGTACCTGGAAAGAAGTTTGATATTCCCTATGGATTTATTTTAATTCTAACTCCTTTTGAACGAATCATGGAAAATGATTTATCGTTAGATTTATTAATACACGTAATTGGTCTTTCAGGTCTAATCTTGATTTTCCTAAAAAACAAAATCA
>CBFHJN010000077.1:0-12159 GCA_965655805.1 Flavobacteriaceae bacterium | reverse complement strand
GAAAGCAGATAACGCTTACATTCCCTTACTTTACCAATATAATATAACATCTAGTGAATATGAAACTCTAGAAAAGCGAGAAGAAATTATACTAGATGGAAAAATAAAAATGACTGTATTAGATGAAACTTATACTGGAGGAGAGCCATTTTCAAAAATATTATATAGTTCAGAATGCTATAAATTTGAATCCTTTTATGTGTCTGGAACTCGCTGCACTGGAAATTTAAGTCATTCGTTTGCACAAGTTAATGAATGTCCTTTAGCTGGTGGTATAAATGGTCCAACTCCAGGATATTCTTTTACAATGTTTACACTTGTTGGAGACTGTGGTTCAGGCGGTAATCCCAATCCTTTTCCTTCAAATGGAACTGTACATGGCGAAAATACAACAATTCCTAGTTCTTCAAATTTTGGTGGATGTAAGTTTTGTCCTGATTTAGAACCTACAATAGATACATCAGCTTATTTTGAAAATCAGTTGAATAATGCTATTGAAGGAGCACCTTTTTTATTAGTGGATATAGATTGTGACCAAATTCAAAATTGGCAAACATTAGCTCAACATACTGCTCCGCAAAGTGTACAAAATAAAATAAACGGTCTTCCAAGTTCGTTAACAAACGATTTTGAAATTCAATCATTAAACGATGCGAGTGGAACAATGGTCAATCTTGATTATTTTGCAGTTAATGTAACAAATCTTCCTAATGATCCTAATACAAATACGCAATTCACTGCAGATGGATTTTTAAATCATATTCGTAGTAATTTCAATGATTTTGTTGAAGGATCTACATTTGATCCATATTGTGAAATATCTTCTATGTGTCAAACAGAAACTGACCTATGGAATTCAAATAATCCTTTAGGTAGTATAATATACATAGATATTCCCTTTGATGATGGTGTTGTGGTTTGTACGGAATATACGAACAATTATTGGTACTTCATGACAATGAATGCGCCTTATGCTGGTAATCATCCTGTTAGTGGAACAAGACAGTTTGGATATGAACAGAATATAGATGGATCTTATAACTTTTTTGTAAGAGGTGTTGATAGGTTTAATGAAAATGGAGCTGAAAACATTTCTTATCTAATTGATTCGATATTCGGAGATGAAGATGATGTTAATCCATTTGACGGTGCAGATGAGCTTTGGGAGAGTTTTCAAAATAAAACCAATGCTTTTGTAAATAATAACGGTGGTAACTCATTAGTAGTTGATGCAACTAAAAATAGACCTGATTGGGAGAAAGTTAAACAAGTCCTAAATGGAGAATTACCGATTAGTGAGTTAGGTTGTAATTAATATGATATCAAATATGAAAAAAGCAATTAATACTAAATTAAATTCTTTATTCTTTATATTAATGTTTTTAACATTAGTAATATCTTGTTTACCTAAAAATTATGTTATGGCTGTGTATACCCCAAATATATTGGGGTATATTTTTCTTCTTTTTTTGGCAGCTGTAGTTTTATTATTTGTTTACTTGTCTATTACAGATATAATATTGAACAGGTACAAACAAATATTAACAAGAACAGTTGTAATTGGGGTTGGAATATTTATTTACTATGTTTTTAGGAATTTTTACACATAAAGCGATATTTTGAAATTCTTTTGTAGACGCTGTTAGTTTTAACCATATTAGCTAAAAAATTGACCAAATTAAAACATATATAGCATGAATGGGTGGTTTTATCCTTTTGTTTAATTATTGTTATAATTTTGTATTTATATCAAAATTCAAATTAAAATTTCAAAAGCCATTCCCTTCCGAATGGCTTTTTTATTTCGTATTTTTCGAAAGCAAAAAAATAGATTATGATTAATAAACAAGTTGCCAATGTTAACGAAGCCTTAAAAGGCGTAACCGATAATTTGACCTGTATGTTGGGTGGTTTTGGATTAAGTGGTATTCCAGAAAATTGTATAGCCAAATTGGTAGAGTTGGAAGTAAAAGGATTAACCTGTATTTCTAATAATGCTGGAGTGGACGATTTCGGATTGGGATTATTACTACATAAACGCCAAATTAAAAAAATGATATCGTCTTACGTTGGTGAGAATGATGAGTTTGAACGCCAAATGTTAAGTGGTGAATTGGATGTGGAGCTTATTCCACAAGGCACGCTGGCTGAACGTTGTCGTGCAGCACAAGCTGGTTTTCCAGCTATTTACACGCCTGCTGGTTATGGTACTGAAGTTGCCGAAGGAAAAGAAACCCGTGAATTTGATGGCAAAATGTATGTGTTAGAACATGCCTTTAAAGCCGATTTTGCCTTTATAAAAGCATGGAAAGGAGATGCTGCTGGAAACTTAATTTTTAAGGGAACAGCTAGAAACTTCAATCCGAATATGTGTGGTGCAGCCAAAATAACGGTTGTTGAGGTTGAGGAATTAGTGGCTGTTGGCGAATTAGATCCAAATCAAATTCACATGCCAGGAATTTTTGTTCAACGTATTTTTGAAGGTAAAAACTACGAAAAACGTATTGAGCAATTAACCGTGAGAAAACGCGATTAAATTTTCAAATCTTCAAATCAACGAATTTTAAAATTATTAAAACATGTTAGATAAAAACGGAATAGCAAAACGCATAGCAAAAGAAGTTCAAGACGGTTACTACGTGAATTTAGGAATAGGCATTCCAACCTTGGTTGCTAATTACGTGCGAGACGATATAGAAGTAGAATTTCAAAGTGAAAATGGCGTGCTTGGCATGGGACCATTTCCTTTTGAAGGCGATGAGGATGCTGATATTATAAATGCAGGAAAACAAACCATAACCACATTACCAGGAGCCAGTTTTTTCGATTCGGCTATGAGCTTTTCTATGATTCGTGGGCAACATGTAGATTTAACCATTTTAGGTTCCATGGAAGTGGCGGAAAATGGCGACATTGCCAACTGGAAAATTCCAAACAAAATGGTCAAAGGAATGGGTGGTGCTATGGATTTAGTAGCAAGTGCTGAAAATATAATTGTAGCCATGATGCACACCAATAAAGCTGGCGAATCTAAACTGCTAAAACGTTGTTCCTTGCCGTTAACAGGTGTCGGTTGCGTTAAAAAGATTGTCACTAATCTTGCCGTTCTTGAGGTCACAGATAAAGGGTTTAAACTTTTGGAGCGCGCACCTGGTGTGTCTGTTGAAGAAATTCAAAAAGCAACAGAAGGGACTTTAATTGTGGAAGGTGATATTCCTGAAATGAAGCTTTAGCGGAAATTCATTTGTCATAAAATTTGGAATAAACACACCATATTAAAATTAATTTTTAATGATTTAAAATGAAGCCACTTGTATAAGTGGCTTTTTTATTGATTCATATTTTTGTAAGAAAAAACTTTATAATACGTGTTAAATGTTAAAAAAATATGTATTTCATCGAAAGATAATGTGTTTTAACTGATATTTTAAAAATATATTTCATATTAGCAATCCCAAACCTAACTAATGAATTGAATTGAAAATTTTGAAAACTTACATTATAATTTGCCCCAAATCTATTATAATTTAAGTCATCAAAAAAAAACCAAATTTACCATAAACTTACCTACTTATGAATTTTGCCTCAAATCTACCTGAACAACCTACACGTTATGAAAGCAGTTTGAATTTGAGTATTCAAAATACCAAGCGATTCATTAAAAGCTTTATGTATTTAACTAAAAAGTTATTCATGCTATAATCCTTTTGGTATAGCATGAATAAGTTTTTTAGTGTATTCCTCTTGTGGATTCGCATAAATGACATCTGCATCTTGCATTTCCTCAATTTGTCCTTTATTCATAACAATCAAATTATCTGACATATATTTTACCACAGCCAAATCATGTGAAATAAATATATAGGTAAACCCAAAATTCTCCTTTAAATCATTCAGTAAATTCAGCACTTGCGCTTGCACCGAAATATCTAACGCTGAAACAGATTCATCACAAATAATCAATTTAGGTTCTAGTGCAATCGTTCTGGCAATACCAATTCGTTGACGCTGACCTCCAGAAAATTCGTGTGGATACCGTGAAAAGAAAGTGGCATCCAATCCAACCTTTTCAAGCAAATCTAAAACTCGTGTTTTTCTATCTGCATCTGAAGTGCCTATGCCATGAACTTTCATGGGTTCCATAATGGCATTTCCAATGGGAATACGCGGATTCAGTGAAGCATACGGATCCTGAAAAATTATTTGAATGTCTTTACGTAATTCCCGAATCGCGGTTTTTGATAGTTTGGTTATATCAATACCTTTATATATAATTTCACCTGCCGATGCTTGATCTAATTGCAAAATTACATTAGCTAAAGTGGATTTCCCACAACCAGATTCGCCCACCAATCCTAACGTTTCCCCTTCGTATAAATTGAAACTCACCTGATTCACAGCTTTAAAAACCTCATCTTTTTGAAACAAACCTGATTTTGAAAAATAGACTTTCTCTAAATTATGAACCGTTAATAAAGGGGATTTAGCATATATTTTTTCGTGATTTTTGATGCGATCATTTGTTGAAATGACTCCCTTATCAATGGTGTTATTCATGTAGTCTTTTATGGTTGCCAATCGTTTATAACGCACATCCAAAGCAGGTCTGGCGTTAATAAGTGCTTTGGTATAGGTATGTTGGGGATTATTGAAAATATCGGTTACTAGGCCTTGCTCCACTATATTCCCTTGATACATGACCAAAACCCGATTGGAAATTTCAGAGATAAGCGACAAATCATGAGAAATAAACAAAATACTCATGTTTTCTGTTTGTTGCAGTTCTTTTAACAATTCTATAATTTCTTTCTGAACCGTTACATCTAGAGCGGTTGTGGGTTCATCAGCAATTAAAATTTTCGGTTTGCAGGCTATTGCCATAGCAATCATAACGCGTTGTTTTTGACCACCAGAAATTTCATGTGGATAGGCTTTAAAGACACGTTTAGGATTTGGTAATTTTACTTTTTCAAATAGGTTTATGGTTTCGGTTTTTGCTTCTGATTTTGATAATTTGGTGTGTTGTAATAGAATTTCCTGAACCTGTTCACCGCAGCGCATAGATGGATTTAAAGAACTCATAGGTTCTTGAAAAATCATGGCAATATCATTTCCACGAATTTTCTGAAAGGCTTTAGATGGTAATTGGCTTAAATTCTCATCATTAAATACAATAGAGCCTTCCGTTATATTTGATATTTTTTTGGGAAGCAAACCCATAATAGCCAACGAGGAAACCGATTTCCCCGAACCCGATTCGCCAACAATACCTAAAATTTCATTCGGATATAAATCATATGAAATACCATGAATGATTTCAGTTTTAATCTGATTATTGAAAAATGAAATTTTTAAGTTGCTAACTTCTAAAATAGGATGTGTCTGCATGGCGCATGTAGGATTTTTCTTCAATACTGTTGTGGTAAAACCGTAATGTTGATAACTATGTATTTATTTCGTCAAATAATTGCTAATAATGCAATTAATGTGACATTTTTTATATTAAATTCGTGAAAAATTCACTAAATAATCACATAAATAGCAATTAATTATGATTAAAAAACTATTCTTATTATTAGTACTATTATGCTTTAGCTTCGGCTATGCACAAAGCGATAAGCTTTGGGAAAGACAAGTAGCAGCAAGCAAGAATGCTGTTAAAAGTAGCAAATTAATGTTACCTAACTCCGAAATTTTTTCATTGAATTTCAACGCCTTGAGTCAAGCCCTTCAAAACGTTTCTAAACGAGACGATGTTGGACGTGTATCTCAAGTTATTCTATCCTTTCCAAATGACAAAGGAGAAATGGAACGTTTTCGTGTTGTTGAAGCACCTGTTTTACATCCAGATTTACAAGCTCAATATCCAAATATTCGCTCGTATGCTGGACAAGGTATTGACAATCCAGCCGATGTGATTCGGTTTAGTATGTCGCCAAAAGGATTTCAAAGTATGCGCTTATCACCAGATAAACCGGCAGCTTTTATTGAAGCCTATACCAATAATTTAAATCAATATGTAGCTTTTAATCGTCAAGATCGTAGAATTGAACAAGATGATTTTGAATGTTCTGTAACAGACGCCATGAATACTAACATTTCTGGTGATGGGAGTTCTTTACGAAATGCTGATGATGGTATATTACGTTCTTACAGATTAGCTGTTTCTACTACTGGTGAGTATACAGCGTATCATGGTGGGACAAAAGCATTAGCTCTTGCAGCAATTAATGCAACTATGACACGTGTAAATGGTGTTTTTGAAAATGACTTTAATGTAACCATGGTTGTTATTGCCAATAACACGAATGTTATTTATACTAATGCTGGTAGTGATCCTTATTCTTCAGGAAACTATAATAGTCAACTGCAATCTACCCTAACCAGTGTGATAGGTGAATCTAATTACGATATAGGTCACTTATTTGCTCGCGATTCCAATAATGGAAATGCTGGTTGCATTGGTTGTATTTGTGTAAATGGGCAAAAAGGAAGTGGTTTTACATCTCGAACAGATCCTGAAGGAGAACCATTTGATATTGATTATGTTGCACATGAAATTGGACACCAATTTGGTGCAAACCATACATTTTCTTTTAGAAATGAAAGTACCAATGCACATTTTGAGCCAGGAAGTGGTACCACTATCATGGGCTATGCCGGAATTACCGGAGCCACTGATGTACAATCAAACAGTGATCCATACTTTCATGCCTTTTCTATCCAACAGGTTACCAATTATATCAAATCGAGAAGCTGTCAAACCAATATCAATACAGGTAATGCCATTCCAACAGCAAATGCAGGCTCTAATTATACCATTCCAAAAGGAACCGCTTTTGTATTAAATGGTTCAGGTTCTGATGCTAATTCAGGTGATGTGTTAACGTATTGCTGGGAGCAATTTGATGAAAATAATGCTGCAACAACGTATCCAAGTACTACTGCAACGTCTGGTGTGGCTTTTCGTTCTTATAGTCCATCTACGGATACTAAACGCTATTTTCCAAGATTATCAACTATTAAAACAGGTAGTACATCATGGCAATGGGAAGCCGTTCCAAATGTGGCACGAACGTTAAATTTTAGAATGACGGTTAGAGATAATAAAGCAGGTGGTGCAGCAAATAATAGTGATGATATGGTGGTTACCGTAAATGGAACGGCTGGTCCATTTGTTGTAAATACACCAAACTCTAATGTTACATGGTCAGCTGGAAGTACACAAGTTGTAACATGGAATGTAGCAGGAACAACTGGAAACGGTGTGAATGCGGCTAATGTAGATATCTTTTTATCAACAGATGGTGGAAATACTTATCCAATTTCATTAGCGAGTAATGTACCTAATGATGGATCTCAAAATGTGGTTGTTCCTAATAATCAGGGCAATCAAAACCGCATCATGGTAAAAGGTAGTAATAATATCTTCTTTGATATTTCTAATAGTAATTTTACCATTGCAGGTCAAGTGGTTTGTAACGCTACTGTTCCAAGTGGTTTGAATGCAACTGGTGTGAATTCAAATTCAGCAAACCTATCATGGAATGCTGTCTCTGGAGCAACCTATGATGTAAGATACCGTCAAGTTGGAACATCAACTTGGACAACAAATGCTGTATCAGGAATTTCAACATCTCTTTCAGCATTGAGTACGTTAACACAATACGAAGCGCAAGTTCGCAGTAAATGTAGTGGAGGCAGTAATTCTGCTTATAGCAGTTCAATCAACTTTACAACAACAGATGTGCAATTAAATTACTGTACGTCTGCTAGTGCAAATGTCAATGATGAATTTATTAGTCGTGTACAATTAAACTCGATAAATAATGCTTCTGGAGCACAATTTTATTCTAATTTCACAGGTATTTCAACGAACTTAACAAAAGGAACACAATATACGATTACGGTTACGCCTACATGGACAGGTACTACATATAGTGAAGGGTATGCGGTTTGGATCGATTATAATCGTGATGGTGATTTCAATGATGCAGGCGAACAAGTTTGGACGCGATCAGCATCACAAACAACACCTGTAAGTGGTAATTTCACCATTCCTGCAGGAGCTGTGGAAAATGCAACACGAATGCGCGTGGCTATGAAGTATAATGCCATTCCAACTGCTTGTGAAACATTTACCTATGGTGAAGTTGAAGACTATACCGTTGTTATAGAAAGTCAAGGTCCTGATGTTGTGGCACCAAGTGCGCCAACCAATTTATCAGCATCAAATACCACGCAAACCACAACAGATTTAAGCTGGAATGCGGCTACAGATAATATAGCTGTTACAGGTTACGACGTGTACCGCGGAGCAAGTATTATTGCAACCGTTTCTGGAACATCTTATTCCGTAGTAGGTTTAAGTGCTAGTACATCGTATGCGTTTAGTGTGAAAGCTAAAGATGCAGCTGGAAATGAATCTGCTGCGAGTAATACAGTAAATGTAACGACTTTAAATCCGCCAGATACGCAAGCACCAAGTGTACCAGCTAATTTAACAGCAACCAATACTACACAAACAAGTACAAGTTTAAGTTGGTCAACATCTTCAGATAATGTAGGTGTAACTGGTTATGATGTCTATCAAGGTTCAGCTATTATTGCAAGCGTTTCTGGAACAACACGACTAGTAACAGGCTTAACAGCAAACACCGCTTATACGTTTAGAGTTCGCGCTAAAGATGCTGCAGGAAATATTTCTGGCTACAGTAATACGGTAAATGTAACAACGTTACCAATTGTAAATACGGGTTGTACTGGAAGTGTTTCAGCATTCCCTTATTCAGAAGGTTTTGAAAATACGTTAGGAGCTTGGACACAATCTACAGCAGATGATACCAACTGGACCGTTGATGCAAATGGAACGCCTTCCAGCAACACAGGACCATCAAGTGCAGCACAAGGTAGTTATTATGTGTTTGTGGAAGCATCTAGTCCTAATTATCCAAACAAGCGTGCTATTTTAAATTCACCATGTTTTGATTTATCAGCTGAAAGTGAAGCGACATTCAACTTTCAATACCATATGTTTGGTTCAAATAATTTTGGAACAATTGATTTGGAGGCAAGTACCAATAATGGAACGTCTTGGACATCTATTTGGAACGAATCTGGAAATAAAGGGAATTCTTGGCAATCGGCAAGTGTAGATTTATCAGCTTATGTTGGTGGAACCGTTCAATTGCGTTTCAATAGAAACGTAGGAACCACATGGCAAGCCGATTTAGCTATTGACGCTATAAGTTTAACCACAGGTGGTGGTGGAACCGGCGGAAATTGTAATGTTGGAAACGTGACGTTAAGTTTAACCTTCGATAATTATCCTGAAGAAACCGCTTGGACACTACAAAATGCATCAGGAACAACGGTAGCTTCTGCAAGCTATTCAAACGCTAATGCAGATGGATCAACAGTAAGCAGAACCTTCAGCGGCTTAGCTGCTGGTGAATATACATTTACAATTACTGATGCGTATGGTGATGGAATTTGCTGTTCATATGGAAATGGATCGTATATATTAACAGGTTCTACAGGAACGTTGGTTTCTGGTGGAAGTTTTAATAGCTCGGAAGCTACAACATTCTGTGTACAATCAGCTTCACGTGAAGTTGTTGAAACAACCGTTCCACAATTGGAGCAAGACATTACGTTATATCCAAATCCTGTAAAAGGAAATGTTTTAAATATTAAAACAACCTTTAAGGATGTTACCTATGAAGTGTATAACAACATTGGTCAAATAGTCCGAAAAGGCACATTGAACACTGGCACTATTGATGTTAGTAATTTAGAAACGGCATTATATCAAATTCGTTTTACAACAGAAAGTGGTACAGTAACCAAACGCTTTATTAAGCAGTAAGTATTAAATAAATTAAATTGAAAACGTCCAGAGTGAAAGCTCTGGACGTTTTTTTATTTAGGAATTTTGGTTATCATAAAGGACTTTACAGTATCACATAGATTAATTTATGAGTTCGAAAGTTATTGAGAAATCATAATAAATAGGAAATATGTTACATCATTAATAATTTCATTATAAATAAAATTTTAAGTTGATAACCTCTAATTTTTATTATCTGTTTTAGGAAATAAAAGTAAGATTTTTCTTCAATGCCATTGTGGTAAAACCGTAAACTATTTTTTTTAATTGTTATTCAACGAAAACAAGTAGCTAATATTTTATTATTATAATATTTTATATAGTTTAACAAAGAATTATACATTTATTAACTAAAATTTTTAAACATTTCACATGAAAAAACCTACTACATTATTATTAATGTGTTTTCTATTTAGCATGGCTGTTTTCGCCCAAGAACGGAATTGCTCAACTATGGAAAACCTAGAATACCGAAAACAACAAGATCCAGGTCTTGAGTTACGAATGGCTCAAATTGAAGCCTTTACAGAAACCCAAATACAACAGATGGCAAATAATAGAATTGATGGTTCTATTATATCGCTTCCTGTTGTTGTTCACGTACTTTACCGAAATAACACAGAAAACATAAGTGTTGCACAAATACAGTCGCAAATTGATGTTTTAAATGAAGATTTTCGACGTAATAACCCTGATGCAGATAATACATGGTCTCAAGCAGCTGATTCAGAAATTGAATTCTGTTTGGCTACCATAGATCCTAATGGAAATGCAACCACTGGAATAACCAGAAAGTCAACAACTAGACAGGATTGGGGAACAACAGATGACATGAAAAAATCATCGCAAGGAGGTGTTAATCCTTGGAATACATCTGAATATATTAATATGTGGATCGTTCCAAAAATGACTAGTGGTGGAAATACAATTTTAGGCTATGCGCAATTTCCAGGTGGAAGTGCTGCTACAGATGGCGTTGTAATGGCTTATAATTATTTTGGTCGCGTTGGGAATGTATCCGCACCTTTTGATGGTGGTCGCACGACAACCCATGAAGTTGGACACTATTTAAATCTACGCCATATTTGGGGAGACGCTAATTGTGGAAATGACTTTGTTAGTGATACACCAACACATCAAACTTCAAATGGTGGTTGTCCCACAGGACAGGTTTCTTGTGGTTCTGTAGATATGGTTCAAAACTATATGGACTATACCAATGATTCTTGTATGAACTTATTTACAACAGGTCAAAAAAACCGAATGCGAGCTGTTCTTAATGCTGGAGGTGCTAGAAGATCTTTGGCCTTATCAGATAAATGTGGTGGCAGCACAACTACACCAACCTGTAATGATGGTGTGCAAAATGGAGATGAAACTGGTGTAGATTGCGGAGGTTCTTCTTGTCAGCCTTGCCAAACAGGTTTACAATATTGTAACTCTCAAGGAAATAGCGTAAATGATGAGTACATTTCTCGTGTGCAATTAGGGACCATTAATAAAGCGTCTGGAGCACAATTGTATTCCAACTTTACAGCAACTGCAACGGATTTATCAAAAACGGATAGCTATACCATTACAGTTACTCCTACTTGGACAGGAACTAGTTATAACGAAGGCTATGCAGTATGGATAGATTATAATCAAGATGGAGACTTTACAGATGCAGGCGAACAAGTTTGGTCTCGGGCAGCTTCTAAAACAAGTCCAGTAAGTGGAAGTTTTACGATTCCTGCTTCGGCTACAATTGGTGAAACAAGAATGCGCGTATCCATGAAATACAATGGAATTCCAACGAGTTGTGAAACATTTAGTTATGGAGAAGTTGAAGATTACACAGTCAATATTGTAGATGGTGGAAGTTCTGGTGGTGATACAACCGTTAGATTATCATTTACATTTGATAATTACCCAGAAGAAACCTCATGGTCAATTCTAGATGGTGGTACTACTGTAGCATCTGGAGGTACTTATGGCTCACAAGCAGACGGTTCTACCTTAAATATTGATGTAGATTTACCTGCTGGTTGTTACTCTTTAGTTGTTAGAGACGCGTATGGCGATGGTATATGTTGCTCTTATGGGAACGGATCTTATACTTTAAAAGATGGAACTACAACGCTAGCTAGTGGAGGATCTTTCACGAGTTCACAAACAACCAATTTTTGTGTGGGTGGTTCTAACAGAACACTTGGAAATGTAACGTCATCTACTGATGATTTATTTACACTGTATCCAAATCCAACAAAACAAGCATTGAATATATCCTT
>CBFHJN010000076.1:0-12167 GCA_965655805.1 Flavobacteriaceae bacterium | reverse complement strand
TTAACCTACTTATGTTATGGTGAAACAAATAAACGGTACTTATATTCCAACAGAAAAAATATTAGACAAACGACTTATAAATTAGGATAAACGAATGGATAAGTTCAAAAAACACGATTATGATGTAAAAAACAATAGTCTGTAAGAGATTGAAAATGAGTGCGAAACTTTTATTTGAAGAAAATAGAGGTTTTTTGATTTCTTTGGAAAGAAAATAAAAAAAGGCGAACAGAAGTTCACCTTTTTTTGCCCCAAATCTACCATGAACTTAACCTACTTATGTTATGGTGATTCTAAAGTAAATTATTTTTATGGTTATGAACTATAAATCAGATGAAAAACAAATAAATTCGACAAAATACACGTTTGATGGTGTAATTCTCACACATTCAATGTGTTAGTATGCGCGTTCTTTGTTGCCTTCATAGAAATTTATGAATGCTCTGTTTACAACGCGATTACCTCCAGCTGTTGGATAATTTCCAGTAAAGTACCAATCACCTAGGTTTTTAGGGCAGGCTTTATGTAAATTTTCAACAGGTTGGAAAATAGTAACGACTTGTGCATTAATATTTTCATTGGAAATTAACTGCGCAATTTTATCTGAAATAACATCAGCTGTAAACTGTGAGTATAAATCTTTTACAAAGTTCCGTACGTCCTTGTCTTCTAATTCTATTTGGGCTTTACATTTTTCGTAAACCTCTTGAACCAAATGGTATTTATTGTTTTCTTCTAGCAATTCTAACATGGCTCTAAATGCTATTAAATCTTCTAAACGTGCCATATCAATTCCATAACAATCAGGATAGCGAATTTGAGGCGCTGATGATACAACGACAATTTTTTTCGGATTCAAGCGATCCATCATTTTAATGATACTTTTCTTTAAAGTAGTTCCACGTACAATACTATCATCAATAATTACCAAGTTGTCGGTAGGTTTAATAACACCATAAGTTACATCATAGACGTGAGCAACTAAATCATCACGACTGCTATCTTCTGTAATAAAGGTTCTTAACTTAACATCTTTAATGGCTATTTTTTCAATACGTGGTCTTTCAGATAATATATTGGTTACCGCTTCAGCACTTAATTGGCCATTACCGTCTAAAATAGCTTGTGTTTTTTTCTTGTTTAGGTGCTCTTCAACAGTTTCAATCATTCCAAAGAAAGACGTTTCAGCTGTATTAGGTATATATGAGAAAACCGTGTTTTTAGTATCATTATCAATAGCCTCTAAAACTTTGGGCATTAAAAGTTTACCCAAGTTTTTTCGTTCTTGATAAATTTCGGCATCACTACCTCTAGAGAAATAAATACGCTCAAACGAACACGCGTTACGTTCTAGTGGCTCTAGAATTTTTTTAATAGCAACTTCGCCTGATTTTTTGGTTATAATAGCATGTCCAGGTTCTAATTCCTTAACGTCATCAAAATCGACATTAAAAACGGTTTGGATTACAGGACGTTCAGATGCGACTACTACAATTTCATCATCCTTATAGTAAAAGGCAGGACGAATTCCTGCTGGATCGCGCAATACAAACGAATCACCATGACCCAGTAAACCAGCCATAGCGTAGCCACCATCCCAGTTTTTTGATGCTTTTCTTAATATTTTAGCTACATTTAAGCGTTCAGCAATTAATGCTGAACATTCGTTTTTACTATAACCTTCTTTTTTTAATTTCTTATACATCTTGGAAACGGCGTCATCTAAAAAATGACCAATTTTTTCCATAATGGTAATCGTATCTGCTTTCTCTTTTGGGTGTTGGCCAATGCGAACTAAACCATCAAATAATTGATTTACGTTGGTCATATTAAAATTTCCGGCTACAATCAAGTTTCTGTGCATCCAGTTATTCTGACGCAAAAACGGGTGCACACTCTCTACACTATTTTTACCAAACGTGCCATAACGCACATGACCTAAAAGTACTTCGCCTATATATGGAATGTGTTTTTTTTGAAGTTCGACATTTTCCATGTATTCCGGGTTTTCTGCAAACTCTCTATTTATGCGTTCATTGATTTGTGCAAAAATATCCTGAATAGGTTGCTGCGCAATGGAGCGCACACGACTTATATAACGTTCACCTGGTTCGGTATCTAATTTAATACTTGCAAAACCAGCTCCATCTTGTCCACGGTTGTGCTGTTTTTCCATTAATAAATACATTTTGTTCACACCATAAAAGGCGCTACCGTATTTTTCTTTATAGAACTCTAGTGGTTTTAATAATCGGATTTGTGCAATACCACATTCATGTTTTAAAGCGTCACTCATGGTTTGTTGTGTTGATGTAAATACGTTTGTTTATATAAATTAAAAACGCGCTCCATGTATGAGCGCGCTTGTTTTTATGTTAATTCGATATCGAATTGTGTTAAACTCTTAAATTGCTGCAAGCGCTGATGTACTTCGCTACTTTTTAAATTAACCATACGTTCTGTGCCAAATTTTTCGACGCAAAAAGAGGCTAGTGTGGAGCCGTAAATCACGGCATTTTTCATATTTTCAAAAGATACGTCGTCAGATTTTGCTAAATACCCAGCAAAACCACCAGCAAACGTATCGCCAGCACCTGTTGGATCAAACACTTCCTCCAAAGGTAAGGCTGGTGCATAAAACACATTATCATCGTGAAATAATAAAGCACCATGTTCCCCTTTTTTAATCACCACATATTTTGGTCCCATGTCGTGTATTTTTCTGGCAGCAACTACCAAGGAGTATTCACCAGTTAGTTGTCGTGCTTCTTCATCATTAATGGTAATAACATCAACTTTTTTAATGACGTTTAGTAAATCGTCCAAAGCGCAATCCATCCAGAAATTCATGGTGTCTAAAATAACCAATTCTGGTTTGGTTTCCATTTGTTCTAAAACGCTTAATTGCACTAAAGGGTGCAGATTTCCTAGCATAACAATTTTAGCATTGCGGTAAGCATTTGGAACTACAGGTTGAAAATCGGCTAATACATTTAGCTCTGTTGCTAACGTATCACGCGTATTCATATCGTTATGATATTTGCCACTCCAGAAAAATGTTTTGCCTTCTTTTACAATTTCGATACCTGAAATATCCATCTGTCTATCGGAAAGTAAATCTAAATATTCTTGAGGAAAATCGCCTCCAACAACAGATACTGCAGCAGCATTCACATGAAATTGTGATGCAGCTAGGCCAATATACGTGGCTGCGCCTCCTAAAATTTTATCGGTTTTTCCAAAAGGTGTTTCAATAGCATCAAAAGCTACGGTACCTACAATTACTAATTTGCTCATAAAAAAGTTTCAAATTTTGATGCAAATATAGGGTTTTTGATAACTAAAAAACGAATTTATTTAAGTTCAAAGTGTTTTAAAAAAGAAGAGATTGTGCGCATTTACTTCCGACCAAAATCTGCAGGAATTTCTCCCCAAGCTTTGGTTTCCCATTTTACAATAGTTGTAGTATAATTATTTTCTTTCAGCCATTTTACGCCACGATCTACCAATTCAAACATTTTTTTGTTTTTAGAATTACGTGGTAATTTGGTATTACACGTTTTTTTGCGTACCCAACTCATGGCTATTTTAGAATCCGTGTACAAAATGCGGTCACTATTATGTTGCTTTAAAAATGCCAATCCGTGAACAAGTGCTAAAAATTCGCCTATATTATTGGTACCTTCAGGAAAAGGGCCTTGAATGAATAACTGCTTTTTAGATTTAGTGTCTACACCTCTATATTCCATAATACCTGGATTTCCGGAAGAAGCCGCATCAACAGAAATAGAATTGTAATTAGGAAGGCCTATTTTTTTGAGTTGGGCATCAGATAGTTCACTTTTAAAACCTTTTTTCTTCCCAATAAAATCTTTGTAATCGCTATTCAAGGCTTTTTTGGCCGCATCAAAGGTGTCAAACGATTTATAAACGGCACCTTGGTAATCCTTAACTTGGGCTTTGCAGTCGTTCCAGGTTTCAAAAACACCAGTATGATGGCCCTTCCAAACGGTATAATATTTTTTCTTTTTTTTACTCATCAATTGTAACTTCACGAATTTAGCTTTGTCATTCAGAGCAATAGCGATGAATCTTTTATAATTTGAAATAGAGATTCTTCAGTGGTAACCGCCTTCTGAATGATATTTAATTTTTCAAAAGCTTTTCAACCACTTTTGGAAAATGTTCCATTTCCAAAACATGAATTTTTGCAGCTACATCTTCAGCCGTATCAGTTGGTAAAACGGGACAGGTGGCTTGAAAAATCATAGCACCTTCATCGTAGTTTTCATTCACATAATGAATACTGATGCCAGTTTCAATTTCCTTATTGGCCACAATAGCGTTGTGCACATACATACCATACATGCCTTTGCCTCCATAATTAGGTAAAAGCGCTGGATGGATATTAATAACTTGATTTGGGAAAGCAGCCAAAATATGCTCGGGAAATTTCCAAAGAAAACCCGCTAACACAATTAAATCGGGTTGAAAACTTTTCAGAAGTTTCAATACGTCATCCGATTTAGAAAACGCCTGTCTATTAAAGGAAAACGCACTAATATTCAAGTTTTTAGCACGATCCAGGACTTTGGCATGAGGATTGTTAGTTAATACATGCGTAACTTCAACATGCGCGTTGTTTTGAAAAAACCTAATTAAATTTTCAGCATTAGATCCAGATCCGGACGCAAAAATTACAATACGTTTCATATAGCAGCTTGTCATGATATGATTAGTAACGCAAAAAAAAGAATAAATAATAACAATTTGAAGGTAAAAAGGATTTACTTAAAAGGAAATTTAGTAAATTACCACCACATTTTTCCTGTAAAGGGGTGGAATAAGAATAAAATTTTTATTTTTGCCAACTAATTAAAACTTAAAATTAAAAGATTATGTCAGACATTGCATCAAGAGTAAAAGCGATTATCGTAGACAAATTAGGTGTTGATGAAAACGAAGTTGTAACTGAAGCTAGCTTCACAAACGATTTAGGAGCAGATTCATTAGACACTGTAGAATTAATCATGGAATTCGAAAAAGAATTCGATATTCAAATCCCAGACGATCAAGCTGAAAATATTGCAACAGTGGGTCAAGCTATCTCTTATATAGAAACAGCAAAATAATTCATTAGAATTTATGGAATTAAGGCGAGTTGTAGTTACGGGTTTAGGCGCATTAACACCTATAGGAAACACCAAAGATGAATATTGGGAAGCCCTTGTAAGTGGTAAAAGTGGTGCGGCACCTATAACGTATTTTGATACTGAAAAGTTCAAAACCAAATTCGCTTGCGAATTAAAAAACTTTAATGCCACCGATTTTCTTGATAGAAAAGAAGCGCGCAAAATGGATCGGTTTACGCAATATGCTATGGTAGCTTCAGATGAAGCTATTGCAGATTCTAAACTAGATTTAAACGCGGTAAACAAATTAAGAGTCGGTGTTATTTGGGGAGCAGGAATAGGTGGTTTGGAAACCTTCCAAGACGAAGTGCTAAATTTTGCCGATGGTGATGGAACACCAAGATTTAACCCATTCTTTATCCCGAAAATGATTGCAGATATTGCACCTGGAAACATTTCCATTAAACATGGTTTTATGGGTCCTAATTATACAACAGTATCTGCTTGTGCATCTTCAGCCAATGCCATGATTGATGCCTTAAACTATATTCGTTTAGGTCATTGTGATGTTATTGTAACTGGAGGAAGTGAAGCTGCAGTAACCATTGCAGGTATGGGTGGTTTTAACGCCATGCATGCCTTATCAACTAGAAACGAAAGTCCAGAAACCGCCTCAAGACCTTTTGATGCAACCAGAGATGGGTTTGTATTAGGTGAAGGTGCTGGTGCCATTGTTCTAGAAGATTATGAACATGCTAAAGCACGAGGCGCTAAAATTTATGCGGAAGTTTTAGGAGGTGGAATGTCTTCTGATGCTTACCACATGACAGCGCCACATCCAGAAGGAATTGGCGTGATTGCAGTAATGAAAAATTGTTTAGAAAATGCAGGCGTAAAACCAGAAGAAGTTGATCATATCAACACGCATGGAACGTCAACACCTCTAGGAGATGTTGCCGAACTGAAAGCGATTTCTGAAGTGTTTGGAGCTCATGCAAAAAACATCAATATTAACTCAACAAAATCCATGACAGGACACCTGTTAGGTGCTGCTGGTGCTATTGAATCTATTGCGTCTATACTAGCTATGGAACATGGAATTGTACCACCAACTATAAACCATGAGGTTGCTGATGAAAATATTGATTCTGAATTAAATTTAACATTAAACAAAGCACAAAAACGCGATGTTAAAGTTGCCATGAGTAATACGTTTGGCTTTGGTGGCCATAATGCATGCGTGTTATTTAAAAAGATTGATTAAATAACGAATGAAACACATTCGAAACATATTAAATTCCCGTTCTAAAACTGACGGGAATTTTTTTGTATGTATCCATAATATTCTAGGTTTTAAACCTAAAAATATAGCATATTACAAAAAAGCATTCACACATCGCTCCATGAATATCAAGGACGCGGAAGGGCACCCTATTAATTATGAACGGTTGGAGTTTTTGGGTGATGCTATGTTAGGATCTGTTATTGCCTCACACTTATATTCTGAAGTTCCAAGTGGTGACGAAGGTTATTTAACCAAAATGCGCTCTAAAATTGTAAGTCGGGAGCATCTAAACGAGCTTGGAAAAGATTTACATTTAATTGATTTAGTAGAAAGCAAAATCCCTAAAGGCCATTTTGGCGATAATATTTACGGAAATTTATTTGAAGCATTAGTTGGTGCCATATTTTTGGATCGTGGGTATAAGTATTGTGAGAAATTTATCTACAAAAAAGTCATTATTCCGTATGTGGATATTAGCCAATTAGAAGGCAAAGTAATCAGTTATAAAAGCTTGTTAATTGAATGGTGCCAGAAAGAAAAGAAAACCTTTGATTATAACGTGTATGAAGATACAGGTAATGATGATATACGCCATTTTGCTGTAAAATTATCTGTAGATCATAAAGTGGTTGCCAAAGCACGTGCTACTTCCAAGAAAAAAGCAGAAGAAAAAGCATCCAAACGTGCCTTTTTTGTTTTTCAAAAGCAAATGTCAAAAGATAGCTAGTTAACCGAACTACGATAACGTTTTCATATTATATTCCTGTTAAGTTTAATATAAACAGCATCAATTTATAGCTATTTAATACTATATTTACAATTCGTTTTGATGATTATGCAGAAGCAAAAACTTGATTTAGAAGATTTTTTAGATACTAGTGATTTTGCACTAATTGGTATTCACAGTCCTTTAGAGAGTTACCGATTAGCTTATTTTTTGAATGCGGAATTACAAATTCATTTATCTAAACAGAAAGAAGATTTAGACTACGGAAATAATAAATGCTATGAAATTTTTGAATGGGAAGATGTTCATAAATTTGCAACTTGGCATTTGGTATCCAACTCATGTTCTGTAGAAATAATAGAAACTGAAATTGATAACACGCTTTTTAGTTTGCAAAATCAGCAATCGTTTGAAACCTATCACCTCATTCCTGAATATAAAAAGGTAAATTACTTTTTGAAGATCACGGATGATGCCATTACGGATTTTCAAGTTCAAGAACTATTAAAAAAAATCCAAAATATTCCAAATGTTATAACGGCCTATACTGTTAATCCTGCGGAATTAAAATCTAAAACAAACTTAATATTTTATTAATGTTAAAAAGAAAAAAAACCAAAATAGTAGCCACTTTAGGGCCAGCAACGAGTACCAAAGCTGTTTTAAAAGGTATGCTTGACGAAGGTGTAAATGTGTTTAGAATTAATTTTTCACATGCTGATTATAAGGATGTGGAAGAGCGCATAGCTATGATTCGTGAATTAAATGATGAGTTTGGCTATAATGCGGCTATTTTGGGCGATTTGCAAGGGCCAAAATTGCGTGTTGGGACTATGAAAGGCGAAGTGATTGTAAACGAAGGTGATGATATTATTTTTGCTACCGGAAAACGTTTTGAAGGTACCAAGGAACGTGTTTATATGACCTATGACAAGTTTCCACAGGATGCCAAGCCAGGTGAGCGCATTCTTTTGGATGATGGAAAATTGATTTTTGAAGTGGTTTCAACCGATAAAAAAACGGAAGTTAAAGCATGTGTTATTCAAGGTGGACCTTTACGTTCTAAAAAGGGTGTGAATCTTCCAAACACCAATATTTCGCAACCAGCTTTAACCGAAAAAGATATTGAAGATGCCATTTTTGCCATTAAAATGGAAGTGGATTGGATGGCTTTATCCTTTGTTCGCCATGCGGAAGATTTAATGCAATTGGAAGAATTAATTAGCAAACATAGCAATCATAAAATTCCAATTATTGCCAAAATTGAAAAGCCAGAAGCCGTAGAAAATATTGATAAAATTGTTGCCTATTGCGATGGTTTAATGGTAGCTCGAGGCGATTTAGGTGTTGAAATTCCTGCGGAAGAAGTGCCCTTAATTCAGAAAAAACTGGTTTTGCGCGCCAAGCAAGCACGTATTCCAGTTATTATTGCGACTCAAATGATGGAAACCATGATTTCCAGTTTAACGCCTACACGAGCCGAGGTAAATGATGTAGCCAATTCCGTTATGGATGGAGCAGATGCCGTGATGCTTTCGGGTGAAACCTCCGTTGGGCAATATCCTGTTCAGGTTATTACGCAAATGTCTAACATTATTAAAAGTGTGGAAGATTCTAGTCTGATAAAAGTACCACAAATGCCACCACACATTCGTACCAAGCGCTTTATTACTAAATCTATCTGTTATCACGCAGCCAATATGGCTAATGAAATTGATGCGAAAGCTATTTCAACTTTAACCAATAGTGGTTATACGGCTTTTCAAATTTCCGCATGGCGACCAAAAGCACATATTTTAGTGTTTTCATCCAACAAGCGTATTTTAACCCAATTGAGTTTGCTTTGGGGTGTAAAAGCATTCTTTTATGATAAGTTTGTAAGTACGGACGAAACCATTGAAGATGTAAATGCGATTGCTTGCCAAAAAGGGTATTTGGAAGAGGGTGATATGCTAGTAAGCCTTGCCGCAATGCCAATTCAAGAAAAAGGAATGGTAAATACGTTACGCGTTACGGAAATTACGAGTTGTAGTTTTTAAGGATTATTAATTTCCTTTTCTATTTGAACAATCAGTTGTTCTAAATGCAGATTGAGTGACTTTAAATAATATGCACCAGAATTTAAAGTTTCCAGTTTAAAGGTTGCAATATTCCATAATTCCATACTACTTATTAGATTATTATAATCAGTTTTAGGACCACCTTGTATTAAGTCTTCTTTATAAAAATCTACAGCTATTTCACTATAATTAATGTTTTTAACAAAAAAGGGCTCAATAGTATTTGTGTATTGTGTTTGGTTATAATCATTTTGAATATCTAAAATGTCTCTAAATTCTTTTAAATATTTAAAGTATAATTTAAGGGAGTCATTTTTTATTTGAGATTGCAGATTTTGATTTATAAATTCATCGGTAACAGGAAAGGAAAGTGCAATACCCCAAAATGTAGCTGTATTTCCCAAAAGCTGTTTAAGTGTGGGTATAGAATCTAGATTTTTACTGTCTAATATTTTTAAAATGCGTTTACCACTTTTAATTTCAGAAGCCACGTTATCTTGAGCATAGCTTAAATCTTCAATCTGATTTTTCAGTTCCTCTGAAATACGAACTAAATAATCAGTTTTTCTATTTGTTGTAATTCTGTTAGAGTTCCAGTTGTTGATGCTTAAGGCTATTAAAATTCCGATTACCACAAGTATAATTTCACCAACAGCATATTTAAAGTAAGTTGTGGTTTTACCCTTTGAAAGTAAATTTTGTCTGATTTTTCTAAAGAACTTTATCACGGATTGGTTTTTATATAACTGTTTGATTAAAGGTTGGTTGTGTTTGTAACGAAGTTCGCCTTTTTAATTTAGAAAATCAAATTCCTAGAAATCAAACTGTAACTGTACACTAACTGCTTTTTTTTCTTCTAATTTCTTTTTGGTTTTTTCAGTATTGAGGTTGGATATTGAGATTCCTAAAAGTCGCACCGAATTTTGCATACTTTCTTGAAACAATAAATCTTTGGCTGTTTCTAAAATAATATTGGTATCACTCACAAAATATGGTAATGTTTTACTACGCGTTTGCATGGTAAAATCGCTATATTTTATTTTTAAAGTAACGGTTTTTCCAGCTACCTTACTTTTTTTTAAACGTCGAGACACTTCGTGTGCAATGTGTTCTAATTTTTCAAGCATGAAAATTTCGGAAGATAAATTTTCACTAAACGTGCGTTCGGCAGCCAAGGATTTTCGGATTCTGTTTGGTTTCACTTCGCTTGTGTGAATCCCACGAACCACGTGGTAATAAAAACGACCAGATTTTCCGAAATGTGTATCTAAATAGTCTATGGTTTTCGACTTCAAGTCGGTTCCCGTGAAAATGCCAAGCTGATACATTTTTTCGGCTGTCACTTTTCCTACACCATGAAATTTTCGGATATCCAAGGCTTCCAAAAATGGCAATACATCTTCTGGGTTCACGGTTTTTTGTCCATTGGGCTTGTTGTAATCACTGGCTACTTTGGCAATAAATTTATTGATAGAGATACCTGCAGAAGCTGTTAATCCGACTTCTTTAAAAATCCGCTCACGAATTTCTTGTGCTATCATACTGGCACTTGGATTGCCTTTTTTGTTTTGGGTGACGTCTAAATAGGCTTCATCTAAAGACAAGGGTTCTACCAAACCTGTATAATCGTAAAATATTTTCCGTATTTGCTCTGAAATCTCTCGATACCGATCAAAACGGGTTTTGGCAAAAATTAAATCAGGACAAAGTCGTCTAGCTTGAACACCACTCATGGCACTTCGTACACCAAATTTTCGAGCTTCATAACTCGCTGCACTTACCACACCACGATTTCCAGAACCACCAACTGCTAACGGTTTTCCTTTTAATTCAGGATTATCCATTTGCTCAACAGACGCATAAAAAGCGTCCATATCAATATGAATTATTTTTCTAATGGGAAAAGTGTCTGGCATGATGTAAATTTATAATATCTTTAGCATATAAACAGGTCATTATGGGTAAAACAGCTATCATTTTGGGTGCAACAGGATTAACAGGCGGTTTGCTTCTCGAGCAACTTCTGGACGATAACAGATATGATAAAATTAAGTTGTTTTCACGATCGGCTTGTGGTATAAATAATCCGAAAATAGAAGAACATTTGGTGGATTTATTCGAACTGAAAAACCACCAACAGGATTTTATTGCTGATGTTGTTTTTTGTTGCATTGGCACCACGAAAGCTAAAACTCCAGATCAAGAAACCTATTTAAAAATTGATTATGGTATTCCAGTTTCTGCGGCTGAACTAGCTAACCAAAATGGTATTAGTTCGTTCATTGTAGTTTCAGCTTTAGGTGCTGATAAAAACAGTAAAGTTTTTTACAATCGTACAAAAGGGAGAATGGAAGAAGCTGTTTTAGCCGAACAAATCACCAATACATATCTGTTGCAACCGTCATTAATTGGTGGTAATCGTGATGAAAAACGCTTGGGTGAAAAATTAGCTAAAATTGCTATGACAGTTTTTAATCCGTTTTTAATGGGTTCTTTAGCAAAATACAAATCCATTGAACCTGAAACTATTGCAAAATGCATGGTTTTTTTAGATAATAATAGCTATCCAGCTAGTCGAATTGTTTCAGATGAAATCAAGCAAATAGGAAACCAATAATCTACTTATTAGTTAGAAATAAACATGATTGAAATAGAACGCAAATTTTTAGTTACATCAGACCAATTTAAAACTGAAGCCATTCGGAAAAATCGGATAAAGCAAGGGTTTTTAAACACGAATAAAGCGCGAACAGTTCGTGTGCGACTGAAAGGCGAAATCGGATTTATAACTGTTAAAGGTGAATCTTCAGATGCTGGTGTTTCACGTTTTGAATGGGAACATGAGATTTCAAAAGCGGATGCTGATGCCTTATTAAAATTATGTGAAACAGGTATAATTGATAAAATTAGATATGAAATTGAGGTGGGAAATCATCTGTTTGAGGTCGATGAATTTTTTGGAG
>CBFHJN010000075.1:0-12398 GCA_965655805.1 Flavobacteriaceae bacterium | reverse complement strand
GAAATAAATGTTCAAGGCACATTTCAATCTACCAATCGTTCGTACACGGAAATTGTTGCCAATGATGAAACATTTAGTAATTTTAAAACCCTAACCGTTGGCGCCAAATACTTGGTTTACGATCCGTATAAAAATGCAGGCGAAGACAAACCAGATTTAAGAAGCTGGAAAGCCAATCATAAATTTAAATGGAACCAGTTAATTCCAGCCGTTGCTGTTTATGCTGGAGCCAATTTTGATACGAAAGATAATCCGTTTACAGCTTCAGGCGTTGAGGGTTTTAGCCCTAAAGTTATGGTGGGATCTCAAAATAATTTTGCAAGTGGCTGGGTATTTGTTACCAATTTTATTTTAGATAGAATAGGAACAGACCAATCTGATTTTTCTTTTATTCTTACACTTACCAAATCAATAACCGATCAATGGGTTGTATTCGGTGAGAGCCAAAATATTAGTAGTGATTTTTATGCTGATAATCTGTTCCGCGTTGGAGGTGCCTATTTATGGAGTAAAAACTTTCAACTAGATACTGCTTTAACCTTCAATGCAAAGGATACACCTGCTGTTTTTGGCTTTACTATTGGCGCTTCTTACCGACTAGACTTTCATAAGGATAAAGAGGGAAAGGATGGTACATCAGCTGAAGAAGAAGGGGAACGTCGTGAAAATAAGGCACGAGGTAAAAGTAAAAACAAACGCGAAAAACAAAACACCGATTTTGATGACGGTTTAAATTAGATGTTGAAAAATTCATGATACAATTACACGAAGTAAAAAATAAAAAGGAACTTAAAAAATTTGTAACTTTTCCGTTTTCATTATATAAAAATTCGAAATACTGGGTACCTCCTATTATTTCAGATGAAGTTGCTACTTTAAGTTCTGATAAAAACCCAGCATTTCTACATGCCGAAGCACGCTTTTTTCTTGCTTATAAGAACAAAGATATTGTTGGTCGTGTTGCAGCCATTGTTAATTGGACAGAAATTAATGAGCAGAAGGTAAAAAAAATGCGTTTTGGATGGTTTGATACGATCGATGATATTGAGGTTTCCAAAGCCCTATTAAATCAAGTGGCTGAAATTGGAAAACAACATCAACTAGAATACATAGAAGGACCTGTTGGTTTTTCAAATTTAGATAAAAATGGTGCTTTAACTGAAGGCTTTGACCATATTGGAACCATGGCCACTTGGTATAACCACCCGTATTATATTGATCACTTTGAAGCGTTAGGATTTAAAACTGAAAAGGAATATATAGAAAGTAAATTTTCATTTAAAAACTTACCTGTTGAGCGCTTTATGCGTGTTAATAACATTATTTTAAAACGCTTTAACTTAAAAGCTGGTAGTTTTACAAAAACAAGTGAAATTATTCCGCATTTAGATAGCATGTTTAATTTATTTAATCAATCCTATTCTAAATTGTCCTCATTTGTGCCTATTTCAGATCCGCAACGCGATTATTTCAAAAAGAAATTCATCAATTTTATTAATCCAGAATTTATCAAATTCGTATTTGATGAAGACAATAATATGGTGGCTTTCGCTATTGTACTACCTTCTTTTTCAGAAGCTCTACAGGAAACCAACGGCAAATTATTCCCATTCGGATTTTTAAAATTACTGAAGGCTAAAAAAAATAGTAAAACAGCATTATTCTATTTAATAGGTGTGGAACCTCATTATCAAAATAAAGGTGTCACAGCTGTAATTTTCAATGAATTCCATAAATCATTTACTAAATTTGGAATTGAAACGTGTATTAGATTGCCCGAATTAGCTGATAATTTGGCTTCGCATCAAATTTGGAAAGATTTTGACACCAAGATTATTAAACGTCGAAAAACATTTAGAAAAGATTTATAATACAAAAAGCCGATTTTAAATTAAAATCGGCTTTTATATTTGATAGAAACTACTGTATTATTTTTCCATGGCAGCTGTTACTGCGGCTGATAAACGCTTATAGGTTCCATTTTCTAAACGGGTTCTAATAGCATCAAAAGCATCTAAAGTCACTTGTACATCTTCTAACGTATGTGTTGCCGTTGGAATCATGCGTAATAAAATTAATCCTTTAGGAATAACTGGATACACTACAATAGAGCAGAAAATACCATAATTTTCCCGTAAATCTTTTACTAAAGCCATAGCTTCAGGAATACTTCCTTTTAAATAAACTGGCGTTACACAACTTTGGGTTGTACCAATATCAAAACCGCGTTCTTTTAAACCCGATTGTAAAGCATCAACAATTTTCCAAAGGTTTTGCTTTAATTCTGGCATAGTACGCAACATATCTAAACGTTTAAGCGCACCAACCACTAATTGCATTTGCAAAGATTTTGCAAACATTTGCGAACGTAAATTGTACTTTAAATAATCAATAATCTCTTTGTCCGCAGCAATAAAAGCACCTGTACTTGCCATAGATTTTGCAAAAGTTGCAAAGTAAACATCTATACCATCTTGAACGCCTTGCTCCTCACCTGCTCCAGCTCCTGTAGCACCTAGTGTACCGAATCCGTGGGCATCATCAACGAAGAATCTGAAATTAAATTTTTTCTTTAGTTCAACAATTTCTTTCAATCGGCCTTGCTCACCGCGCATACCAAAAACACCTTCCGAAATTACTAAAATGCCACCACCAGTTTGTTCGGCCATTTTAGTAGCACGCTCCAAATTTTTCTCTAAACTTTCTACATCATTATGCTTATAGGTAAAACGCTTACCCATGTGTAAACGAACACCATCTATAATACAAGCGTGTGCATCCACATCATAAACAATAATATCATCTTTACCTACCAAAGCGTCAATAGTTGACACCATGCCTTGATAACCAAAATTTAAAAGGTATGCTGCTTCTTTATTAACGAAAGCCGCTAATTCTGTCTGTAATTGTTCATGTAAATTGGTGTGTCCAGACATCATACGCGCTCCCATTGGATAAGCAGAACCGTAAGCTGCTCCAGCTTCAGCATCTACTTTACGAACTTCCGGGTGATTGGCCAAACCTAAATAATCGTTTATACTCCAAGTTACAACTTCTTTACCTTGGAATTTCATACGATTAGAAATTTCACCTTCTAATTTTGGAAAAACAAAATACCCTTCGGCATGGGCAGCCCATTTTCCAAGAGGTCCTTTATCTCTATATATTTTATCAAATAAATCTCTCATAAAGCTATTAATCTAGTTAGATGTTGCAAAATTAGATATTTAAATTTTTACAACATAATAATTTTCCGTTCTATTATTAACAACACATGATAGTTAACTAAAAATGTTTAGAGTTAACTATCATGAATTGTGTGTAATGACAAACTTATATAAATTGAATGTCTTCTTTTTCTTCTACCGTTTCTGAATCTAGAAAGCCTTGATCTGCCATCCATTTATCATTATAAATTTTACTCATATATCGTGAGCCATGATCAGGAAAGATAACAACTACTACATCATTTTCTCCAAATGTTTTGTCGTCATTTAGTTGTTTGATGGCTTGCATAGCTGCTCCAGATGTATACCCTACAAAAAGCCCTTCTGTTTTGGCAATTTCTCTTGCTGTTAAAGCACTGTCCTCGTCGGTAACTTTGATAAATTCATCAATTACATCAAATTCCGTAGCTGTAGGAATTAAGTTTTTACCTAAACCTTCTATACGATACGGATAAATTTCTTTCTCATCAAACTCGCGTGTTTCATGATACTTTTTTAAAACCGAACCATAGGCATCAACACCTAATATTTGAATATCTGGATTTTGCTCTTTTAAGTATTTAGCCGTTCCTGATATGGTTCCACCTGTACCGCTACAAGCTACTAAATGCGTGATTTTACCTTCCGTTTGATTCCAGATTTCTGGACCAGTAGAATGATAATGTGCATCTGTATTTAAATTGTTAAAATACTGATTGATATACACGGATCCTGGAGTTTCTTTATGCAATCGTTTGGCGACTTCATAATAAGATTTTGGATCATCTGCGGCTACATGGGCTGGACAAACATACACTTTTGCTCCCATGGTTTTTAACATATCTATTTTATCAGGTGAAGATTTTGAGCTCACTGCTAAAATACACTTATAGCCTTTTATAATACTAACCATAGCTAAACTAAAGCCTGTATTTCCGGAAGTTGTTTCTATAATTGTATCGCCAGGTTTTAAAATCCCTTGTTTTTCTGCCTGATCAATAATATATAATGCTATTCTATCTTTTGAAGAATGACCTGGATTAAAGGCCTCCACTTTCGCAAAATAGTTGCCATTAAAAGGTGCTGTAATAGTGTTTAGTTTAATTAAAGGGGTGTCTCCAATAAGATCTAACACATTATTAAAAACTTGCTTTTCGTGTCTCATATTTGCTATTTGAGTAACCTCATTTTTTTGGGAAATGAAGCTTAAAACCTCGCAAAAATACAATTTTTTTTTGAACTATTGGGTAATCCCTTCCAAATCCAATAAAAACGCGTATTCTAAAGCGACTTCCTTGAGACTTTCAAACCTACCTGAAGCACCACCATGACCTGTATCCATATCTACTTTCAAAATTAATTTATTAGAATTAGTTTTTAAATCTCGAAGTTTAGCAACCCATTTAGCTGGTTCCCAATATTGGACTTGAGAATCATGAATTCCTGTTGTTACCAAAAGGTTTGGATAATTTTGAGCCGTTACATTATCATATGGTGAATAGGATTTCATATAGTGATAATAAATTTCGTCATTCGGATTTCCCCATTCGTCATACTCTCCTGTTGTTAAAGGAATGGAATCGTCTAACATGGTCGTTACAACATCCACAAAAGGAACAGCTGCAACAACACCTTGATATAATTCGGGATTCATATTAATAATGGCTCCCATAAGTAAACCACCTGCCGAGCCACCATTAGCATATAAATGCTTACTTGATGTATATTTCTGTTCAATGACAAATTTAGAGCAATCTATAAAATCGTAAAATGTATTGTTCTTTTTAAGCAATTTACCGTTTTCATACCAGTCGCGACCTAAATATTCACCACCACGAATGTGCGCAATAACATAAATAAATCCACGGTCTAATAAACTCAATCGAATAGTTGAAAAGTAAGGATCAATTGTTGAGCCATAAGAGCCGTAAGCATAGAGAAGTAAAGGATTTTTACCATCTTTTTTTAGACCTTTTTTATAAACCACTGACATCGGTATTTTTTCACCATCTCGTGCTGTTGCCCAAATGCGTTCGGAGGTATAGTCTTCCTTGTTAAAATCGCCTAATACAGCTTGTTCTTTTAAAACAGTACTTTCTTTGGTTTTAAAATTGTAATCAATTACCGAACTTGGTGTGGTCATGCCATTATAACCGTAACGTAATACATCCGAATTAAATTCTGGATTATTACCTAAATAAGCAGTATACGTTTCGCTATCAAATGGCAAATAATAATCTTCTTCCCCATTCCAACTTATAATACGCAATTTATTAAGCCCTTGAATGCGCTCATTTAGCACATAATAGTCTTGAAATATTTCAATATCCTCTAAAAGCACATCGGTTCTATGCGGAATAACATTTTTCCAGTACCTTTTATCTGTTGCAGTTTCTAATGTTTTTTGAAGTTTGAAATTAATCGCATCATCACCATTATTAATAATGTAAAATGCATCATTATAATGCGCAATAGCATATTCCAAACCACGTTCCCGTTTATGAAATATATTAAAATCACCATCCGGTTTATCAGCTGGAAGTATGCGATATTCTGATGTTAACGTACTTGATGAGCCTATAACGATATATTTTCGTGACTTTGTTTTGTAGACAAATGCATTAAAGGTTTCATCGGCTTCATGAAATACTTCTATATCATCTGAAGCAGGTTCGTTTATCCTATGCTTGAAAATTTTAAATGCTCTTAAAGTAACAGGATCTTTTACCGAATAAAACACCGTTTCATTATCATTTGCCCAAGTACAACCACCTGTTGTATTTTTAATTTTATTTGGATGTAATTTTCCCGTTTCTAAATTCTTAATTTGAATGGTATATTGACGCCTACTTACGGTATCTACAGAAAATGCTGCCAACGTATTATTTGGACTGATAGAAATTCCGCCTAATTTGAAATATTTATGCTTTTTGGCCATAATATTGCAATCAAACATGATTTCTTCCACGGCATCCAAAGTTTCCTTTTTTCGAGTATAAATAGGGTAATCCTTGCCTGTTTCAAAACGCGTGATGTACCAATAGCCATTGTAGAAATATGGAACCGATTCATCATCTTCCTTAATACGCGCTTTCATTTCCTCAAAAAGCGATTCCTGAAGTGCTTCGGTAGGTTTCATAACCTGATCAGTATATTCGTTTTCAGCATTAAGGTATTCAATGACTTCTGGATTCTCTTTATTATTTAGCCAGAAATAATCGTCAATACGCTCATCACCATGAGTTATTAGAGATGTTGGTATTTTTTTTGCTTTTGGAGGATTCGGTGTTTTTTTCAAAAAAGTGCGTTTTTTCAGGCTGCAAAAATAGAAAAATTAAATAGCTTTGCATTCATTATAAAATGATAATATTATGTTTGGAGATTTAATGGGAATGATGGGTAAACTTAAAGAAACCCAAAAGAAAGTTGAAGAAACAAAAGCACGCTTAAATTCCGTTTTAATTGATGAAACGAGTGCTGACAATACATTAAAAATTACCATTACGGCTAATAGAACGATTAAAGACATTTCTATAAATGAATCGCTTTTAGCGGATAAAGAAGCTTTGGAAGATTATTTAGTACTAACCATAAACAAGGCCATTGATCGCGCAAGTCAAGTTCATGAAACTGAAATTGGTGCTGTTGCTAAAGATGGCATGCCAAATATTCCTGGCATGGATATGTTTAAGTAGGTTGTTAGTTGTTAGTTGTTAGTTGTTAGTTGTTAGTTGTTAGTTGTTAGTTGTTAGTTGTTAGTTGTTAGTTGAAAATAACTCTATAAATTCACTTTTCTTAAAACCGTTAGAAAATAATCATGCATCGAATCCGTATAATCCAGATGGGTAACGATTCGCAATTTACCACTTCCCATACCGCTTAAATGAATACCATTTTCAGTAAAATAGCTTAAGAATTTCACTTCTTTTTCGCGTTCAGCTAATTCGAAAATAATGATATTGGTTTCAACAGGTACGACACTTTTTATAAAAGGTAACATTTGCAAAACGTCTCCAATTTCTTTGGCTTTTTTATGATCATCTGCTAAACGTTCCAAATGGTTGTCCAAGGCATACAAACCAGCAGCAGCCAAATAGCCTACTTGTCGCATGCCACCTCCTAGTATTTTTCGAATCCTGATGGCATTTTTCATGAATTTCTCATCACCTATTAAAACGGAACCAATTGGGCAACCCAAACCTTTACTTAAACACACTGAAATGGTATCGAAAACTTGGCCGTAATCTTGAGCGGTTTCACCTTTAGCAACCAAGGCATTCCATAAGCGAGCACCATCCATATGAAATCCTAATTGATTGATATCACAAACGGTTCGGATTTTCTTAAGTTCTTTAAAATCCCAACACGAACCTCCTCCTCTATTTGCAGTGTTTTCAACTTCCACCAATTTGGTTAATGGACTGTGATAAAAATCTGGTGGATTGATAGCTTCTATAACCTGTTCGGCCGTAAACATACCATTAGTACCAGTTAACAACTTACAAGAAACACCACTATTAAAAGAAACACCTCCACCTTCATAATGATAAATATGCGCATCCTTATCGCAAATAACTTGATCGCCTGGATTGGTGTGCAATTTTATAGCGGTTTGGTTTGCCATGGTTCCCGTAGGAAAGAACAAGGCGTTAGGTTTACCAAAGAGTTTGGCTAATCGTTCTTCTAAAGCATTCACCGTTTCATCCTCTTTGTACACATCATCGCCAACTTGAGCAGACATCATTGCATCCAACATGCCTTTTGTTGGTTTGGTAACCGTATCGCTTCGTAAATCAATTTTCATAAAAAACACTTATTATATTTGCCCTAAAATTAATTCATTTTAAGTTTTCTGTTGGCCGTTTTAATTATATTTTTGTTAAAATTTAAAAACTATGATTACTTCAGATCAAATTAAAGATCTTAAAAACCGCCTCAATAAATTGAGGCACTATCTTTGACATAGATGCCAAACTAATAGAAATTCAGAACGAAGAAGAACAAACGTTTTCACCGGATTTCTGGAACGACTCCAAAGCGGCCGAAACGGTAATGCAGTCGCTTCGAAATAAAAAGAAATGGGTTTCTGGTTATGAGGAAGGCCTAACACTATACGATGATTTAGAGGTAATCTACGAGTTCTACAAAGAAGGTGAAGCCACAGCCGAAGATTTAGAAAATCGTTTTGAAAAAACCGAATCACTTATTGAGGATCTAGAATTTAAAAATATGCTTTCGGAAGAAGGTGATAGTTTAAGTGCAGTCCTGCAAATTACCGCTGGTGCTGGCGGAACGGAATCTTGCGATTGGGCTAGTATGCTCATGCGTATGTATTTAATGTATGCTGAAAAAAGCGGATTTAAAGTCAAAGAACTTAATTATCAAGAAGGTGATGTGGCAGGAATTAAAACCGTGACTTTGGAAATAGAAGGCGATTTTGCCTTTGGGTGGTTAAAAGGTGAAAATGGTGTACATCGCTTAGTTCGGATTTCTCCATTTGACAGTAATGCGAAACGCCATACCAGTTTTGCATCGGTTTATGTGTATCCATTGGTTGATGACACTATTGAAATAGATATTAATCCAGCCGATATTGAAATTACAACCGCTCGTTCCAGTGGTGCTGGTGGACAGAATGTGAATAAAGTTGAAACCAAAGTACAACTTACCCATAAGCCTACTGGCATTCAAATATCCTGTAGTGAAACACGTTCACAACATGACAACCGCTCTCGTGCTTTACAAATGTTGAAATCGCAATTGTATGAAATTGAACTTCAAAAACAACTCGCGCAACGTGAAGACATAGAAGCTGATAAAATGAAAATTGAATGGGGAAGTCAAATTCGCAACTATGTGATGCATCCTTACAAATTAGTAAAAGATGTGAGAACGGCATATGAATCGGGTAATGTAGATGCTATTATGGATGGAAATATTGAGCCATTCTTAAAAGCTTATTTAATGATGATGGGACAAAAAACAGAAGAATCTGGTCAACTTTAAAAAAAGAAAATTATGATTACTATATATCACAATAATCGCTGTAGCAAATCTAGGCAAGGATTAGAAATTTTAGAAAATTCAGTTAAAGCATTTGAAGTCCGAAAGTATTTAGATGCTGTGCCTTCAGAGGCAGAATTGAAGCATATTATTTCATTATTAGGTATTAAGCCCATAGAGTTAGTACGAAAAAACGAGGCTATTTGGAAAGAAACCTATAAAAACAAGGATTTATCAGATTCTGAAATCATTTTAGCCATGGTAAAAAATCCGAAACTCATTGAGCGTCCAATTGTTATAAACGGTAAGCAAGCCGTGATTGGTAGACCACCAGAAAAAATTCTAGAAATTCTTTAAAACTAGCGCTTCAATTGTTAAAATTGGAGCGTTTTTATTTAACATACTTTTAACCAAAACCCTTTAAACCAAAGGTTATTTTTGCAGTCTTACAAGCAAAAATAGATTCATGAATAAACTTATTTCTACCCTTTCCCTAATCTTGTTAGTAGTTTTAAACGTATCTGCTCAAAGCAATAAAGAAGTTACTATTACAGGTAAAGTATTTGAAAAAGCTACAAATGTTCCATTAGAATATGCTACCGTAGCTTTTGTAAACACAACTGAAAACCGTATTGTTACAGGTGGTATCACAACAGCCACAGGCGATTTCAGTATTCCTGTTCCAAGTGGTACGTATGATATTACTGTTGAGTTTATAGGTTTTGATAAGTTAACAATTCCTAACCAAGTATTAAATTCCGATAAAAATATAGGTACCATTGGTCTTGCCGAAAATGCGCAAGCTCTTGATGAGATAGAAATTATAGCCGAAGTTACAACCGTTGACATCCGTTTAGACAAAAAAATATATAACGTAGGTCAAGATTTAACCGTTAGTGGCGGAACGGTGAGTGACGTTTTAGATAATGTTCCTTCCGTATCCGTCGACGTTGAAGGTAATGTTGCACTTCGTGGCAATGATAATGTCACCATTTTAATTAATGGTAAACCTTCTGGTTTAGTTGGTTTAAATTCAACTGAAGCCTTACGCCAATTACCCGCTGAATCTATAGAACGTGTGGAAGTTATCACCTCGCCTTCTGCGAGATATGATGCACAAGGAACTGCAGGTATCTTGAATATCATTTTACGACGTAGTAAACTACAAGGTTTCAATGGTGCTGTTACAGCAAATGTAGGACACCCAACACAAGCTGGTATTTCTGGAAATGTAAACTACCGTACAGGTGATGTCAATATTTTCAATACCACAAGTTATGACTACCGTGAAGTTCCTGGTAATTCCTCATCTTACACCCAATATTTTAATCGCATTTTTGATGAAAATGGAAATGTTATAACCGATAACCCAGATACTTTTACTGATGAACAAAACATATATGAACGGGTTAGAAAAGGAATTAGTACTAATTTTGGTGTGGAATGGTATATAACAGATTCGGCTTCATTAACAGGTGCTATTTCATATAGAAACGGTGATAATGAAAGGAACACTAACAATACCTTAACACAATTGGACGAAAATGGTAATTTTCTTTCAAGAACCAATCGTTTTGATCCCGAATTGGAAGATGATAAAGTCATGCAATATTCGGTAAATTTCATGAAAGATTTTAATGATAGTGGGCATAAATTAACCATGGATTTTCAATATGAAGATAATTCGGAAAACGAATTTTCGAAAGTTTTAGTTGAAGGTGAAAACACTGAAAAAGTTGCAACTTTAGAAGATCAAGAAGAAATTTTACTTCAGGTAGATTATGTATTACCAATCGGTGAAAATAGTCAGTTTGAATTAGGATACAGAGGTAATTTTGAAAATCAAGACACGGATTACACTGTAGAATTTTTAAATGGTACAACCAATGAGTTTGTGGTAAATGATTCTCTTTCTAATTTCCTAAATTATAAAGAGTATGTCAATGCAGCCTATACGCAATTTGGTAGTAAATTCGGTAAATTTTCATTTTTAGCTGGACTTCGATTAGAAAATACGAGAATTACTGTTGACCAACCAACTAGTGGTGATTTTTCCAAAAATGATTACACAGGCTTGTTTCCAACGATTAATTTAAATTATGAAATAAGTGAGGATGAAAATGTTACTTTAGGATATAGTAGACGAATTCAGCGTCCGCGTTCTTACTTTATTAATCCGTTTCCTTCCCGTTCAAGCGTGACTTCTATTTTTAGAGGAAACCCACAATTAGCACCAAGCTATTCAGGCCAATACGATGTAGGATACTACAGAAAATTTGGTAAAGTTTCATTGAATGGCTCTGCATATTACCAACATGCAACAGACGTATTTAGTTTCGTTAGTTTTGATACTGGTATTCCAGTAACTGTTAATGGTCAAGAATTTACCATTATAGAACGTACACCAATAAATTTAGCTGAAGAAGATCGATACGGGTTTGAATTTACAGTTACATATAACCCATTGAAAAAATGGAATATTAATGCCAACTTCAATTATTTTCAACAAAGTGTTACAGGAGAAACTCCAAATGGCATTTCTTTAGACAATACCAACAACAGCTGGTTTGCACGTTTGAATAATAAATATACCCTACCAGGAAAAATTGAATGGCAAACAAGTTTAAATTACCGTGGACCTTCGGAAGACGCTCAAAATAAACGAGAAGGTGTGTTTTCTACAAACATGGCATTTAGTAAAGATTTATTTAACGACAGAGCTTCAATAGCATTCAATGTCAGTGACTTGTTTAATAGCAGAAAACGCATGTCAGAAACCATTACCAATACCTTTGCAAGCGATTCAGAGTTTCAATGGCGTGAACGCAGTTTTAATCTATCATTTACATACCGATTTAATCAGCAGAAAAAACGTCAAGAACGAGGTGGTGATTCTGGTGGAGGAGATTTTGATTACGAAGGATAAAATATTCTGTTTAATAAATAAAAAAGACTGTCTATAAAGGCAGTCTTTTTTATTCTAATTTTGTTTAACTTTTTAATGTGATCAAGCCAAACAAAAAAAACGTCTGAAAGTTATTTCAGACGTTTTTATGTATAATTAAGTGCTAATATTTTAGCTTAAAGATTCTCTTTTTGCCTTCTTTTCTTCACGCATTTCCTTCATACGCTCCATTAATGCGCCACCAATCCAATATGGAATAACAAAAGTGATTAAAAAAATCATTA
>CBFHJN010000074.1:0-12533 GCA_965655805.1 Flavobacteriaceae bacterium | reverse complement strand
AAGAGAAAAATGCTGTTATTTTAGCACATTATTATCAAGTGCCAGACATTCAGGACGTAGCCGATTATGTTGGAGACAGTTTAGGATTATCACAAAAAGCAGCAGAAACGGATGCCGATATTATTGTGTTTGCTGGTGTACATTTTATGGCAGAAACCGCCAAAATCCTGAACCCAAACAAAATGGTGGTTTTACCAGATTTAAAAGCGGGTTGCTCCTTGGCAGACTCCTGTCCTCCAGATGCCTTTAAAGCTTTCAAAGAGCAACATCCCAATCATAAAGTAATAACTTACATTAATTGTTCAGCAGAAATTAAGGCCATGAGTGATATTGTTTGTACCTCATCCAATGCCTTAAAAATTGTAGAATCAGTTCCGAAAGAGACACCTATTATTTTTGCGCCAGATAAGAATTTAGGACATTATATTAGCAAAGTTTCTGGTCGCGATTTAGTGCTTTGGGATGGTGCATGTATTGTTCATGAAGCCTTTTCAATCGATAAGCTTTTGAAATTATATCAAGAACATCCAGGTTCAAAAATTATTGCACACCCTGAATCCGAAGCGCATATTTTAGATGCGGCTAATTATGTTGGCTCTACGGCAGGCATGATTAATTATGTAAAAGCACATCCAGAAGAGAAATTTATTGTAGCCACGGAAGCTGGTATTCTTCATAAAATGCAACAAGAGGTTCCAAACACCGTATTGATTCCAGCGCCTTCAGAAGAAGATAATACCTGTGCTTGTAGTGAATGTGCCTTTATGAAAGTGAATACGCTTCAAAAATTATATGACTGTTTATTAGAGGAATCACCTCTAATTGAGGTTTCAGAAGCCATAAGAGCACAAGCCCTAATTCCTATTGAACGCATGCTGGAATTGTCAAAATAATGCCATGAAAACCGACTTGTTAATTATTGGTTCGGGTGTTGCTGGTTTAACTTTAGCTGTAAAATATGCCGAGACATTTCCGAATAAAAACATAACCATTGTTACCAAAAGAACCGAAGATGAATCTAATACCAAATATGCGCAAGGTGGTGTGGCTGTTGTATTGGATAACAAAACCGATTCGTTTCAAAAACACATAGAAGACACCTTAATAGCTGGCGATGGTCTTTGCAATCCAGCCGTTGTAAACATGGTTATTACGGAAGGTCCAAAACGCTTAAAAGAACTTATAGTTTGGGGCGCACAATTTGATTTAGACCCAACTGGAAATCTGGATTTAGGCAAAGAAGGTGGCCATAGCGAATATCGCGTAGTGCATTATAAAGATATTACAGGCTATGAAATTGAACGCGCTTTAATAGCACGTGCGCACCAACTTGAAAACATTCGTATTCTACCGCATCATTTTGCCATTGATTTGGTTACCGAACACCAATTAAAAAAAACCACTAAAAATACTACCTGTTATGGTGCGTATGTTCTTAATCAGAAAACCAATACCATTTTAACCATTCAAGCAGTTAGTACTGTTTTGGCCACAGGTGGCATTGGTCGTATTTATGGTCATACCACCAATCCTATTATAGCTACAGGTGATGGGATAGCCATGGCTTACCGAGCAGGAGCACATATTAAAAACATGGAGTTTATACAGTTTCATCCAACAGCTTTGTACACCACGAAAAACGAATCTGCATTTCTAATTTCGGAGGCTGTTAGAGGTTTTGGTGCTTTTTTACGCACCAAAAATGGTAACCGGTTTATGCCCAATTATGATGCACGAGCTGAATTAGCATCTCGCGATATCGTTTCGCAATGTATTGATAGAGAATTGAAAAAATCTGGTGATGCTTGCGTATATTTAGATTGTACCCATTTAAATTTAGAGGTCTTTAAAAATCATTTTCCAAATATCTATAAAACCTGTTTAGAACATCATATTGATATTCGTACGGATTGGATTCCTGTTGTTCCAGCCTCGCATTATGTTTGTGGCGGCATTGAAGTGGATACGAACGGAAAAACATCTATTGGTAATTTATATGCCTGTGGTGAATGCAGCTATACAGGCCTTCATGGCGCAAACCGATTGGCATCAAATTCGCTTTTAGAAGCTTTAGTCTATGCTCACAATATTTATAAATTTCACGTAGATTTTCCTGTTTTAGTTGAGAGCCAGGAGCTTCCTAACTGGAACGATACTGGTACCCAAATACCAAAAGAGCATGTTTTAATTGCGCATAATTTGAGAAATTTACAAGCTTTAATGCGTAATTATGTTGGGATTGTTAGAACCAACGACCGATTAGAAAAAGCGGTCATTCATTTACATGTTATTTATAACGAAGTTGAAGAACTCTATAAAACATCAAAACTAACCACTACCCTTTGTGAATTACGAAACATGGTGAATGTGGCACATGTGATTATCGGACAGTCGGTAAATCGTAAAGAAAATCGTGGTGGTTTTTACAATGAAGATAACCTTTAATTATTTCCAATTTTGTCCTTTGAGTTGCATAGCAGCTTTTAAAATATCTTTCTGACTAATTTGCCCAATAAGTTTGCCTTCTTGCACAATTGGAAAACGTCTAATTTTAGAGTCTAAAAACTTTTTAGCAGCATCAAAAATATCCATATTGCCATCAATAGTTTCTACATTCTTAATCATTCGCTTGTCAACAGTATCTTGTTCTATAGGCATATTGTAATAATGACTTTCACAAATTTGTTTTAAACAATCGCCTTCCGAGATAATTCCAACCAGTTCATTATTAGAATTCACCACAGGACCACCCGATATTTTATTTGAAATTAATGAATGGATAACCTCATCAACCGTTTGTTCCGGCTTAAAGGTTATTAGCTCACGTGTCATGTAATCACTAACTTTAAGCTGCTGATTTTCTGTTTGGTTATTTTGCTGCTTTCTCGCACCTTGAAAACTTTTAATTCCCATATTTTTAGTTATTTATAACCTTAAATATAGCGAAAAACAGTCGTTTATCCTAAACTGTTAAGACAAGTTTAAGAATGCTTATAATTTATGTATTTTTATGTTTTTAAACCAACCACAGCCACTTATGCTAAAGAAAATAATTGCCTTAATCCTAATTATTGTTGCTATCTACTGGAGTTTCTCGGTGTTATTACCAAGCAACATTTCAAAATTAGATACACCTAAAAATCAGTTTTCTACAGAACGTGCATTGGTGCATTTAAAAGAAATAACCAAAGCACCTCATTATTTAGGAAGCTCCGAACATGCTATTGTTAGAAATTACATTGTGAAACAATTGGATATTTTAGGGTTTGAAACAGATACGCAAATAGGGTTTTCCATGAGTCAATGGGGAAATTTATCCAAACCAAAAAATATAATTGCGAAATACAAAGGTCAAGAAAATGGAAAAGCATTGGTGTTATTAACACATTACGACAGTCATCCACACTCCTCCTTTGGCGCCAGTGATGCTGGTTCAGGCGTGGTAACTATTTTGGAGGGGCTTCGTGCTTTTTTAAGTGAAAATACACAACCTAAAAATGATATTATTGTTGTTGTTACTGATGGCGAAGAACTGGGTTTAAATGGTGCTGATATTTTTGTAAACCAACATCCATGGGCAAAAAATGCTGGTTTGGTTTTAAATTTTGAAGCACGTGGTTCTGGTGGACCTAGTTATATGCTTATTGAAACCAACCAAGGTAATGCGGAACTCATGAAACATTTTGTAGCTGCTAATCCTGAATTTCCTGTGGCCAACTCGCTAGCTTATAGCATTTATAAAATGCTACCAAATGACACCGATTTAACTCGTTTTCGTGAAGATGGAAACATTGATGGTTTTAATTTTGCGTTTATTGATGACCATTTTGATTATCATACCGCTTTAGACACCTATGACAGACTAGACCGCAATACACTAGAGCATCAAGGCACTTACCTGATGCCATTACTCCAATATTTTACAGAAGCCAATTTATCTTCAGTAAAAAGCACGGAAGATTATATCTATTTTAACGTGCCGCTTTTTAAAACAGTTATTTATCCATTTGCATGGATTTTCCCAATGCTAATTTTGGCTATTTTAGGATTTATAGGCCTTTTAATTTATGGTTTTAAACGTGAAGCATTTATAGGTTCTGAAATTAGTCGTGGTTTTGCCGCTTTCTTTATAACACTTTTTTCATCAGCTGCTATAGGCTTTGGTCTATGGTTTCTTATAAAACAACTGTATCCAGAGTATAACGAAATCCTTCACGGCTTTACATATAATGGTCATTTATATATTTTGGCTTTTGCTTTTTTAGCTATAACCATTTGTTTTGGCGTTTATCACAAAGTGTATAAGCCTCAAAATACAGCTAGTTTATTTATAGCGCCTTTGTTTTTCTGGCTGGTTATTTGTACAGCTATTGCGTTTTATCTTCCTGGTGCTAGCTTCTTTATTATTCCCGTTTTCTTCGGATTAATAACCTTGTTCGTTTTAATTAGACAGAATAAACCCAACCTAATCTTATTGGCTTTGTTAGGATTTCCTGTTCTCACCATTATGTCACCATTTATTAAAATGTTTCCAGTGGGATTGGGATTAAAAATTCTATTTGTGTCCTGCATTCTTGTCGTTTTAATATTTGGTATGTTGGTTTCTCTGTTTGGGTTTTTCAAACGTAAAAATTTATGGGCTTATCTGTTTTTAGGAATCACTGTAATTGTATTGATCATAGCACATTTGCAATCAGATTTTACAACGGAAAGACCAAAACCTAATAGTTTAAACTACGTTTTAAATACTGATACCAATACAGCTGTTTGGAGCACCTATGATGCCATTTTAGATGCTTATACTAAACCTTTTTTAACAGAAAGTCCGGATAATGCTTCAGAATTGAATCAAAACATATCCAATAGTAAATACCAATCTGGTTTAACTTATATTAAAGACGCACCAACTAAAAATTTAGAAAAACCAGAAATCACTATAGTTTCAGATACCATTATTAATAATTATCGTGAGGTGTTTATTCACTTTAAATCAAACCGACAAGCGGAGCGAGTGGACGTTTTTGCGGATAGTACCAACGTATTTATAAAAGCCATTATTAACGGAGTCGTTGCAAAAACTGGTGTAGAACGCAAACATGCATTTGAAAACAGACTAAATAACAGACTATTCACGTATTTTATTTCGGATAATGATCCTCTAGAAATGCGTTTAACGCTACCTAAGAATCAAGAAACAACCTTGCAGTTTTATGAAGCTACCTATGATTTGTTATCCAATGAACATTTTTCAATCCCTAAACGAACGCAAGCTATGATACCTAAACCGTTTGTGGTGAATGATGCGGTTATTATTAAAAGTACGTTTGTAATTAAATAATTAGGAATGTTTTAAGATAATGATACACTATTTTTTTTAGCTTTGAAGCCTATTAAATTTTTTAATCTTATGAAGAAACTAGTTATTGTTTTATTATGTGTTTTAGGGTTTCAAGCACAAGCACAAACCAGCAAAGAACTACTTGATCATTATCGTGAATATTATAAACAAATGAAAATTCAAGGTGATTCGCAAGGGATTATCAATGGATTAACGCATTTAATATTGCTGTCTCCTTCAGAAGCTCAAGCACACAAAGATACTTTAGCTATGGTTTACATGAGTGAAGGCAATCATGTTCAAGCCTTGAATACTATAGGAATAGATAAAAGCACGACAGATTCTGATATTGCTGTAGAAGTTAAAGCGGTATCATTAAAAGCTTTAAACGAAAATGAGCGTGCGCTAATTCACTTTGAGGAATTATTTAAACGTACTCCAGATCCATCGATAGCTTATGAGCTAGCTGAATTATACTTACAAACTAATAATTTAGAAAAATCTAATACTTATATTGAGTACGGACTTACAAATTCGAAGCCGAATATGGGAAAGACCTATTATGAAAGTCAACAACCTTATCAAGTATCTTTAAAAGCAGCTTTTTTATATTTGAAAGCTTTATCAAAATTTAACGAAAATAAGGCTACAAACATTGATGCTTCAGTTGCAATTTTAGACGAAGCTTTAAAAGTATCCCCTAACTTTAATTTAGCACAATTAAGTAAAAATGCTTTGTTGAATCAAAAAAAAGAAAAATCTGAAACTAAAGAATAACGAATTATCATTTTAAATATTAGTACTTTTTTAAACATCCATTTTAAAATAAAATGGATGTTTTTTTTGTCTAAAAATTGAAAATTATAAGAGGTAATTTACAGATTTTAAACCTATTATTTCGATATCTTTTTAGAATAATTAAGCAGAAAAAGACAAATAATTAATTGAAATCATTCAAAAAAACAGAAACACAAAAAAAAATATAATAAAAGTACTTAAATAGAATTAAAAAACTGATTTACAGGTATTTAACTTGTTTTTATGCCTTTCAAATTTCGGGAAATGCCAAAGTATGTTCCTTTATATATAGTATTAGTATGTCTAAATTTAAACATTGAACAACAAATTAAAATTGGTTAATAGCCATTAAAAAAGTTCACATAACTAATTACTAATTTAAACTATAAACAATGAAGAAAATTACTATTTATTTACTGATGCTCTTGAGTGTATCCGTTTTTTCTCAAATTGAAATTGTTGACAATTTTAATGGAGAAACAAACAACACAACGCCTTCTAATTGGCCAGGATCAAGCTTCCAATCTACATCAAATTATGTTTGTGACGGTTCTGGATTAGCAGCGTGGAATTTTTTAGCAGCTGGTACATCAGGAGCTTTAACATCAGCTAACTATGCAGGTGTATCTAATGGCACAAACCTTACAGCTAACTTTAGCTTTAATGTTTTTGAACGTAATAGTCAATTTCCAGGTGCACAAAATGTTGCACCAACTACAGGATGGGGAAGTTTGGTTTTAGAATATTCTACTAATGGTGGAACTTCATGGACTAATATTACAACCATTAATGATTCCAATTATAACTTTATTGATGCTGCAACCTGTCAAACGGCAAGTATTTCTGTAGGCACAATAGCAAATGCTAGCGATTTTCAAGTGCGCTTTGTAGCAGATATTATTAACGTGGGAACGTTTAGAACCGTAGTTGTTTTAGATAACATTTCAATAACACAAGAGTCCACCACTGCCCCTAACTGTGATGCCGCACTTGTTTCACCTGCTAACGGATCAGCCTCTGCTGACACGGATGTTAATTTAACATGGTCTGCTGCTACAGGTTTACCAACAGGATATAAAGTATCTGTTGGAACAACAATGGGTGGATCTGAAATTGTATCTGATGCACTTACAACCACTACCAATTACAACTTAACAGGTCTTGCCTATGAAACATTATATTATGTAAGAATTGTACCTACTAACGGAAATGGTGACGCTAATATGTCATGTTCCGAAGAAAGTTTTACAACACGAATAGAGCCAATTGCTGGTGCAACTTGTTCAAGGCCTATTGAAGTAAACTCGTTTCCATACTTTCAACAATCTACAAATGGTGGTGATACTGCCCTTTACGAAAACAATATTGATGTAAGCCCATGTAACAATGGTTACATGCGCGGCAATGATGTATTTTACGAAATAACTCCAACCGAAGATATTTCTATAAATATTGACGTTACTAATATTAGTAACAATGGTGCTGGTGTACACGTTGTTCAAGGTTGTCCAGATGTAGCAACAGAATGTGTTGATTGGGAAGGAACTTTTAATACTACTGGTGGTTCTTTGAACTTAACTAATGTCGTTCTACTTTCAGGAAACACATATTATGTTGTTTTAAGTAACTCAAATGCTGCTAGAACATACAGCTACAATTTAATTATTCAAAGAAATTCTTGTATTAATCCAGAATTCACGGTTGCTAACGTAGCTGATTGCGATAATGACCAATTTAGTGTTAACGTTGATGTAACCTATTTAGGAAGTGCAACATCTTTAACATTAAGTGATGATAATGCAGGAACAGCTGATATTACAAATATAACTTCTACAGGTATAGTAAATGTTGGTCCTTACCCAAGTGGTTCAACAGTGAATTTCACGTTGACCAATAATCAGGATCCATCTTGTCTTTTTGAAGCTTCAACATTTTATAACTGTCCACCTGAAAATGACGAATGCTTAAATGCAACGCCATTAACAGTAAATACGGATGGCACCTGTACAACCTTAACAGTAGGAACTAATGTAGGTGCAACTGAATCTGTTGCAGATGCTGATTCTTGTTCTGGTTCTGCTACTAATGATGTTTGGTACTCATTTGTTGCAACTAATGAAAATCTTATTTTGGAGTATGTTAGCGTAACTTCAGTTGTGGGAACAGCAACTAGCTTAACAACAGAACTATTAGATGGCACATGTGGTAGCCTAACAAATATAGGTTGCTTTACCAGTAACTCTTATATTGCTCTCAACAATTTAACGGTTAATAACACTTATTATATACGCAATAGAGCTTCATTTGCTGGAAACGAAACAAATTTCGTAATGTGTTTAAAAACACTTCCACCTGCACCTGTAAACGATGAATGTTCAGGAGCTCTGCCATTAACGGCTTCAACGGACGATCAGTGCAACAATGCTGTAAACGGAACCACTTTAGGAGCAACACGTTCATCGGATTCCACGTGTCCTGATACATCTTTCGCTTCCTATTCAGATGTTTGGTACGTATTTAATCCAAGCGCTGATGGTCTTTATGAATTTAGTTTTACTTTAAATTCAGGTGCATCATCGTCTTACTATATTTATAGCGGATCTTGTGGGTCTTTAACAGATTTAAGTACTTCTTGTAACAGCAGCTCAAATCAAATTTACAGTTTGAACACAACAGAAACTTATTATGTTATGGTTAAATCTTCGCAATCGGAAGCAAGTGCCGATTTTGATTTATGTGTATTTCAATTACCTCCTGCAGTTCCTAATAGTGACTGTTCCGGATCAATTGTCCTAATGGAGTCTCCTAATGATCAAGGTGCAAATACCATCACAGGTAGTTTTGATAATTCGTACCCATCTAATGAAGCTTGTCGTTCTGACTATAATTCAATTTGGTACAATTTTACACCAACTTATACTGGCATGTATAACTTCGGTTTTTCAAAAGTAGTAGGAAGCGGTAGTGGAACGCCTTATTTTGCAGTTTATAACACGGATGATTGTGCTATGGTTGGTGGTTCATCAAGTCCAAATTATGCGGATGGTTTTACTAGCTGCTTTAATTCTGGAAATAAAACAGCTAATTTAGTGGCTGGAAATACTTACTTGATTAGTGTTCAAGGTTCATCATCTGTAACAGCGTCTTTTGAACTATTTGCTTATCCAGACCCTTCCCTAAGCGTAGACTCAAACAACTTTGAAACGTTTAAATATTATCCAAACCCTGTTGTTAATACGTTAACGATTGAAGCGGGTAATACCATTTCAAATGTTAGAATCCTTAACATTTTAGGACAACAAGTTCAGGTTATGAAACCTAACAACTTAAAAACAACCGTAAATATGGATGCATTAAAAGATGGCGTTTACTTTGTAACCGTTACCATTAATGATGCTCAAAAAACCTTTAAGGTTATAAAGAAATAGTTTTAAACAAGACTATGATTGATTAATAGTAGCAAAATAATGGGTGGTATTTAATTATATCACCCATTTGTAATTAAAAAATTAAGACAGCTATTAAAAACTTAAATAATTAAGATTCTTTAGTAGGTATAAAGCAAAAAGATAACACTAAATTACAAAGCACAACAGAAAGAGAAATCTCTTGCGCTTTTTAATATGAGGCTTTAGTAGCTACTTATTAAACGTAATTTCAGGTTGAAAATTTATAAATACAATTGCAAACACCTGTATTGGTTGTTTGAATTAAACTCTTGGATATTTATATGTAGCTCGTAAGAGTAGTTTTTTTCAAAGAAAAAGCAGCTAAATTATTAGCTGCTTTTTTACTTTTAATAATATTCTGAAAACTATATTACCAGATTCTAACACGATTTTCTGGAGCAATATACATACTGTCTCCAGCCTTAATATTAAATGCCTCATAAAACGCATCTACATTTAATAAAGGTTGTACAGCACGATTCATGCCTGGCGAATGCGGATCGGTTTTAATTCGTGTTTTTAAAGCATCATCACGCATTTTAGTTCTCCATACGGTTGCCCAACTCATAAAGAACCGTTGTTCTGGCGTAAAGCCATCAATGTTTTCTGGTCTGCCACCATCTTTAAAGCTTAACTGTAAAGCATCATAAGCTGCTAAAACACCACCTAAATCACCAATGTTTTCACCTAAGGTAAATTTTCCATTAATGTTTACTTCTGGTAGTACTTCAATAGCACTATACTGATCTGCTAATTGACTTCCTAATGTTTCGAATTGCTTCAAATCTTCATCTGTCCACCAGTTATTCAAGTTCCCATCTTTATCATAACGCGAACCGGAATCATCAAAACTATGTGAAATTTCATGACCAATAACAGCTCCTATTCCACCGTAATTTACAGCATCATCAGCCTTGTAGTTATAAAAAGGTGGTTGTAAAATTGCGGCTGGAAACACTATCTCATTAAAAGCAGGATTAAAATAGGCATTTACCACCTGTGGTGCCATATACCATTCTGTTTTATCTACTGGTTTTCCTAATTTATCCAAATCCTTTTTAAAATTCCAAGCACGAGCATTTAAGGAATTCTGCAAATACGATCCACCTTCATCTACACCTTTAATTTCTAATGCTGAATAATCTTTCCATTTATCTGGATAGGCTATTTTAATGGATGTTGCTTGCAGTTTTTCTATAGCTTTCTGCTTGGTTTCAGGACTCATCCACTCCAAGTTATTGATGCGATTTTCAAATGCTAAAATCACATTAGAAATCATTTTTTCTGCTTTGGCTTTTGCTTCCGGTGGAAACATTTTATCAACATATAATTTACCTAATGCTTCTCCAATAGTTCCATTTAAGCTACCTAATGCGCGCTCATCACGTGGACGTTGTTTTTTAGCGCCATTCAATTCGCGACCATAAAACTCCCAGCTAGCAGTTTCAAGTTCTGTACTTAATTGTCCAGCAGCTCCATTAAAAGCATCCCATCGTAAATAGGCCTTCCAATCATCCACATTACCTTTAGCCAATACGTCCTGTAAGCGGTTAAAATAATTTAAGTCGCCAATAATAACCGTATCTAATTCTTTGACACCAATACCGTTTAGAAACTTTCTCCAATCCACAGCTGGCACCATTTCTTGAACCTGTTCAATAGATCTAGGATTGTAACGTTTTCTGGCATCACGTCTATCTACTTTATCCATTTTAGCTTCTGCCAACTCGGTTTCAAAGGCTAATATTTGCTTGGCTTCAGCCTGCGCATTTGCTTCTGTTTCGCCTAAAAATTGTAACATTCGTGTAATGTGTGCTACATATTTTTCACGCTTCTCTTTAGAGTCTGCATCGTCTTTAACATAATAATCACGATCTGGCAAACCTGTACTACCACCTCCAAGATAAGCCACATTTCTGTTGCTATCTTTAGGGTCTGAACCTACGCCAAAACCATATAAACCACCACCACCAAGCGGCTCCATTTCTATCATATAATCTTGAAGATCATTGATGTTTTCAATAGCATAAATTTTAGCTAAATAGGGTTTTAATGGATCAAGACCTTGTTTGTCTCTACCAATAGTATCCATAATGGTTTGGTATAAAAAAACCGCTTTTTCCTGATCTGAACCTGGTAGAACTTGAATTTTCTCCATATCCTTATTGTCAGACATAGCGGCTTCTAAAATACTTAAGGCATCGGCATCCGTTTTTTTACGAAGCTCATTAAAACTTCCCCAAGTAGATTGATCATCTGGGATTTCAGTTGTTTTAAGCCACGTACCATTTACATAGTTAAAAAAGTCGTCATTTGGTTTGACATCCGTATTCATGTATTCCAAATTAATACCTGGAACGGATTCTTCTTCCACAATAGCAACATCTTCTTTAGCATCATTTTTACAAGCCATTAACCCCATAAAGGCGGCTGCACTCAACAATGATGCTTTTTTAAAGTTTGAATTCATAAGTTTAGTGTTTATTTAATGGTACAATTTACCATTATTTGATTTTTGGTAATTATAAACAATCATATATTAACAAAATATTAGTAATAAAAAAGAAAATTTAATACGGCTTCTGAATGCGTTGCGATTCTTTTTCAATTTGCTTATTCATTTGAAGATTTAAGTTTGAAAAAGCAACTAACAACTCTTTGACAGTTTCTAAAATAGTTTCTTTGGTTGGATTTGATAAATTTACAACACCTTCCAGTTTATACATTTTTGTTTCAACCGCTATTATACGCGAGAAAATAAGTGGTGAGTTTACAGCTTCTGGAATGGAGGATTTAAGTTCGCTACTTAATGCAGCTAAAACTTGCTTATTAGCTTTGAAAAACGACAAATTCCCAGACTTAACATCCAGAATAACATTATTTAATTCCGTGTATTTTGCCCAACCCGAAATGGCTTTTTCAACTTTAGGATCCAAAATAAATTGGGT